>JBKHEA010000003.1:0-117804 GCA_046541015.1 Candidatus Izemoplasmataceae bacterium | reverse complement strand
GCTGAAATTGGTAGCACAACAACAATTATCAATGCATTTAATATTAAAGATAAACCTGTTTTTTTAGGTCGTGGCGTTGCTAACACAACTGTAAGTACTGATGTAAGAGAAGGCTTAGAAAAAGCCCTAAATGACTTAAAAAATTCTATAGGTGTAAGTGATCTAACTTACAATGAAATGTTTGCGACATCGAGTGCTGCAGGAGGCTTGAAAGTAACTGTATCTGGACTCGTATATGAAATGACTGTAAAAGCCGCAAAAGAAGCAGCCCTAAATGCAGGTGCGAACATCCACTATGTAACTGCAGGGGAAATTGATGATAGTGACATCGATTCTATAAAAAATATAGGACCAAATATGATTATTATAGCTGGAGGAACTGACTATGGTGAAAAACAAACAGCCTATAATAATTTGATTAAAATCGAACAACAAGCTATGAACATACCACTAATCTATGCTGGAAACATCGCAAATCACGATAAAATAAAAAAATATTTTGAAACATCAAGCCAATCAAACTACCTAAAAATAGTCGAAAATGTATTTCCAAGAGTTGACTTTGTCAATATTTTACCACTAAGAAAAGTAATCTACGAAACCTTCGAAGAACATATTGTTCACGCTAAGGGAATGGAACATATAAAAGAACTGGTAAACCTCTCTATTATGCCAACTCCGGGTTCGGTTATGGAATCAACTATGAGGTTACATGACCTTTATGGAAACATCATGACAATTGATGTAGGTGGGGCAACAACTGATGTTCATTCTGTATGTGAAGCTAGTGATGAATATAAAAAATATGCTGAAGGTGAAGCAAAAGAAAAACGCACCGTAGAAGGTGATTTAGGCGTATTTATAAATTTTAAAAATGTTCTAAATTTACTCGATTATAAGTATTTAATAAAAAAATTAGATACAGATGAAGAAACTTTAAACAATCTAGTAAATAATTATACTTATATTCCTAAAACGCCACTTCATGAGAAACTGGTTTATGAACTTACAAAATATTGTGTTTTTAAAGCATTAGATCGTCATGTTGGAGATGAAAAAAAGGTATATACATCAAGTGGACAAAAAATCATCCCAGAAGGTAAAGACCTAACACAGTTGAATACAATCATCCTAACTGGAGGTCCTTTAGTACATTTGAATGATACCAAACAAATTATATACGACTACATAAGACAAAACCCTCATAAACTTATGCCAAAAGAAAATATTAAAATACTAATTGACCGTCATTATATTATGGCAAGCATAGGTGTATTGTCATTGAAATATCCACTAATAGGACAAACACTTTTGAATAAGTCATTTAGTAATTAGGAGGCAATATGTATCCCAAACTAACCATTAACCTGAATAAATTCAAACACAATTTAAACACACTTAATAGTTTGTTAGAGTCTTTTGGTATTACTATGATGGCAGTGACTAAAGTCTTTTGTGCGGACCAACCTTTAATTGATGTTATTAACGATTCCTCAGTAAAATATATTGCCGATTCTAGAATCCAAAATTTAAAATCAATGAAAACAAGCAAAAAGCGGGTGTTACTAAGATTACCTTCTATAAATAATCTTGATGAAGTTGTTTTAAACAGTGAAATATCTTTAAACTCTGAACTTGTAACTATTGAAGCTTTAAATGAAACTGCGAAAAAGTATCAAAAAACTCACGAGATTATTATTATGATTGACATTGGTGATTTGCGTGAAGGAATCTATTACAAAGAAACCATTATTGAAACCATTAAAAAAATCAAATCACTAAAGTATATTGACTTAGTTGGTATTGGAACAAACTTAACATGTTTTGGTGGGATTATCCCAGAAAAAGAAACGCTTAAAAAACTTATTGATATCATCAAAACAATTAAAACAACACTAAATGTAGAGTTTAATATTGTTTCAGGGGGCAATTCTTCACATCTTCATTTAATCAATAGTGGTGAAAAAGTTCCCTACATAAACAATTTACGTATCGGGGAAGCTTTAGTGCTAGGTAGAGAAACTTCTTATGGAAAGCAAATTAACGATTTATATAAAGATATTTTTACACTAGAAGCTGATCTTATTGAGGTTAAGTTAAAACCGTCAATTCCTGAAGGAAGAATAGGTATGAATGCATTCGGGGAAACCCCTATATTTAGCGATTTAGGATTAATGAAAAGAGGTATCATTGCATTAGGAAGACAGGATGTTGATTTCCATGAAATTATTCCTGTTGATGAAAGTATTAGACTTATTGGAAGCAGTAGTGATCATATTATTGTCGATTTAACGCATGCTTCTTTAGATTACCAAGTAGGCGATCGTTTATTATTTAATGTAACCTATGGTAGCCTGCTTAGTTTAATGACTTCAAAGTATGTCACAAAAACCTACCTTTAAGGGGTGAGATAATATGAACTATCGACCAACAAAGGCAATTATAAATTTGAATCATATATATGATAATTATATTCATGCCACATCCACTTCTAATAAAAAAATCATCCCGGTAGTAAAAGCGGATGCTTACGGTCATGGTCTTAAAGAAGTTGTTTCGTTTCTGATAAAAAAAGGAATTAATTACTTTGCGGTGAGTTTGATTGAAGAAGCATTAGAAATTAGAGCATTGAATAAAGAAGTGGATATATTGGTTATGGGGGTTGTCGATGAATTCATGTTTAAAGTTTTATCTGATCAGCACCTAACCTTTACTATCCACACCTATAAAATTAAAGATGCTTTAGTAAAGTCTGATTTAAATCTTAAATGTCACATTAAGTTTGATAGTGGAATGCACCGATTAGGTTTAACTAAAACTGATGAAGTTTATGATTTAATGCAAGCTTTAAAACATAAGGATAATATTAATATTGAAGGCATTTACACACATTTTGCTACTGCTGATTCAGATATTACTTACTATCAAAAACAACTAAGATTATTTCAATCACTTATTCATAACTTACCTTATGATGTAAAGATGATTCACGCCTCTAACTCTTCATCTACTTTAAAATATGAACATGCTATAACTGAAACTACACATTCCCGTTTAGGAATCTCACTATATGGTCTATCTTTAGATGAAGATCAATCCCATTTAAAACCAGCTTTTAAACTAATCACTCAAGTGGTTGAAATAAAGGCACTTAAGAAAAATGACTATTTGGGATACGGAATAACTTATCAAGCTTTTGAGGATGAAATCATCGCTATCTTACCCCTTGGGTATGCGGATGGATTGATAAGAAAAAATCAAGGGGGATATGTTGAAATTAATGGGAACAAATATGAGATAGTCGGTAGAGTTTGCATGGATCAAACTTTTGTAAAAATTGATGCAAATGTTAATATAGGAGATGAAGTTATTATCATGGGATCTAATCTCATTACTATTGATGATGTAGCGAAAAGACTTGGTACGATTAATTATGAAATTGTTTGTTTGATTTCAAAAAGAGTGCCAAGAATTTATATTAAGTAAAGGGTGAAACAATATGAAGTTAAATGTTTATTCAGAAATTGGAAAATTAAAAACTGTGTTATTACATAGACCAGGTAAAGAATTAGAAAACTTAACCCCTATGATTTTAGAAAAATTACTGTTTGATGATATTCCCTATCTAAAAGTCGCTCAAGAAGAACATGACGCCTTTGCGGATGTGTTAAGAAAAGAAGGGGTTGAAGTACTATATATTACGGATATGGTTGCTACAGCACTTGAATCAAATCCGCACATAATTGATGGTTTCATTGAACAATTTATTGATGAAGCCCATGTTAAGTCAAAATCTGTAAGAACAGCTCTTTTTAATTTTCTAAAGTCGCTTTCACCTAAAGAGATGGTAGAGAAAATGATTGAGGGTATAAGAACTCACGATGTAAAAATAAGAAATCGTAGTTCAATTATGGATATGCTTGAAGATGAATATCCATTTTTCACTGATCCAATGCCTAATATCTTATTTCAAAGAGATCCATTCGCAACCATTGGCAATGGGGTAGCTATTAATAAAATGTATACAGAAACCAGAAGACGTGAAACCATATTTAGTGACTATATGTTTAAGTATCATCCTAGATTTAAAGATAGTTTAATTCCAAAGTATTATCAAAGAGACTATCGATATCATATGGAAGGTGGCGATGTTTTAGTTTTAAACAAAGATACATTAGCCATTGGTATATCCAAACGAACAGACCCAAGAGCTATTCAACATATCGCAGAAAACCTTTATGAAAAGGATGAATCTTTTAAAACTATATTAGCTTTTAATATTCCTAAAACAAGAGCTTTCATGCATCTAGATACGGTTTTTACTCAACTCGATCATAACAAATTTGCGATTCATCCAGGGATAATGAAAAAGTTAACTATTTTTGAAATTACAAAAGGTAAAGAAGAAATTCATGTAGAAAAAGTGATTACGACACTAGAAGAAATCTTACAAAAACACTTAAAAACTGAAGTAGAACTTATTCATTGTGGAGGTAGTGATGTTGTTCATAGTGAACGTGAACAATGGAATGATGGGGCGAATACTTTAGCTGTTGAACCAGGCAAAGTTATTGTATATTCAAGAAATCACATTACCAATGCATTATTTAAAGAAAAAGGTGTAAAAGTTATAGAGATTCCATCAAGTGAACTATCTAGAGGTCGAGGTGGCCCTAGATGTATGAGTATGCCATTAATAAGAGAAGATATATAGGAGGATTTATGAACTTACAAGGAAGAAATTTTATAACATTGCTAGACTTCACAACAAATGAAATTAATTACTTAATTGATTTAGCCCATCGATTAAAAAAAGAAAAACAAGAAGGTAAATCACATCGCCATCTCGAAGGAAAAAACATTGTCTTACTTTTCCAAAAGGACTCTACAAGAACACGTTGTGCTTTTGAAGTTGGGGCTTTAGACTTAGGGATGGGTGTTACTTACATTGGACCAAGTGGATCACAAATGGGCAAAAAAGAATCTGTTAAAGATACTGCTAGAGTTTTAGGGCGTATGTATGATGGTATCGAATTTAGAGGATACTTACATACAGATGTTGAACAACTCGCTCAATATGCTGGCGTGCCTGTATGGAATGGATTAACCGATATGTATCATCCAACTCAAATATTAGCTGATTTTTTAACCATTAAAGAAGAGTTTAAAGCATTAAAAGGAATTAAATTCACCTATATTGGTGATGCCCGTAATAATATGGGAAATAGCTTAATGATAGGCTCTGCGAAGCTTGGATTACATTTTACAGCAGTGGCACCTAAAGCACTTTGGCCAGAAGAATCCCTCATCAATCAATGCAAGCAAATTGCTAAAGAAACAGGTGCAACAATTCATTTTACTGAAGATAAAATGGAAGGTACTAAAGATGTTGATGTAATCTATACAGACGTTTGGGTTTCAATGGGAGAACCAAAAGATGTATGGCGTTCTAGAATTAAACAATTATCAGATTATCAAGTTGATTCAACGCTCATGAAAAATGCAAATAAGCATGCAATATTTATGCATTGCTTACCAGCCTTTCATGGGATGGATACAGAAATAGGAATTCAAATTGCTAAAGAGTTTGAGACAGACTATCCAAGAGTTAAAAATGGAGAGATGGAAGTTACCAATGATGTCATCGAATCACCTCAAAGTAGAGTCTTTATAGAAGCGGAAAACCGCATGCATACAATAAAAGCAGTCATGCTAGCTACTATGAGTGATTCTTATGAGTAGGTATGTAATATCACTTGGGGGTAATGCTTTAGGGAATAATCCTGAAGAACAAAAAGCATTATTAAAAGATGTTGCCAAACCTATTGTTAATCTTATTAAAGAAGGTCATGAAATTATCATTGTCCATGGTAATGGACCACAAGTAGGAATGATTAATTTAGCCTTTACTGAAGCAAAGACAACACCAAAAATGCCTTTTGCTGAATGTGGTGCGATGAGTCAAGGCTATATTGGGTTTCATTTACAAAACGCCATAACAAATGAACTCTTAAATCAAGACATAAAAAAACATATTGGCGCTATCGTAACACAAGTTGTTGTTGATGAAAATGATCCTCTATTTCAAAATCCTTCTAAACCTGTAGGCGCTTTTTATACTGAAGAAGAGGCTAAAAAGTTAACTGAAACTATGGGTTATGTTATGAAAGAAGATAGTGGAAGAGGATATAGAAGAGTTGTCCCTTCTCCTTTACCTATTGATGTTGTTGAAAAAGATATGATCAAAACCCTAATTGAAAATAAGCATGTGGTAATTTGTGCAGGAGGTGGTGGCATCCCGGTTATTGCTAAAGATAACAACTTCTTGGGTGTTGATGCTGTCATTGATAAAGATTATGCTAGTGCAAAAATCGCAGATTTAGTACAAGCAGATATCTTAGTGATTTTAACTGCAGTAGACAATGTTTATGTTAACTTTGGTTTGCCTAATCAAATCGCTTTAAAAGAAATCACTAGTGATGAACTAAAACCTTATCTTTATGATAATCAATTTGCAAAAGGCAGTATGTATCCCAAAGTTATGGCATGTTTAGAATTTTTAAATAATAAAAATAAGAAAGCTGTCATTTCCTCTTTAAGTAATGCAATTAGTGCATTTCATTTAAATAGTGGCACAATAATCACTAAATAAAAAAGCCTTCAAGGGCTTTTTTAATGTGTTTTCAAGGTAGCTATTATTGAATCAATTAGATAAGCAATTAAGATAATAATAATACTCCAAGCAAATACTAGTTCATAATTGATACTAATTGAACTAATATATAACGATTGTCCTATACTCTTCTCAGCTTGAGATATAAACTCAGCCATAATTAAAACTTTAAATCCCAGTCCAAAACTTTGCAGAAATGATGTTTTAATATAAGGTAAAGCTAACGGTAAATAAAATGATTTTATGATTGAACCGTAGCGAACAGGTTCTAATCTTAAGCTGTCCACCAATTCTTTATCAATATTTAATACACCTTGTCTAGTTGCCTCATAAATAATCGGAAACAAGATGAGAAAGGTTATCACATATAATGCCGTGGATTTAGTAAATAAAATTAATATGATGACAATGATAGATGCAACAGGTAATGTCTTTATAGTTGACAGAATCGGTTTTAAAAATATGTCTATATTTAGCCATATCCCGGCTAATAATCCAAGCAGTATACCAAGGCTAATTGCCATAAAAATTGAAGTCAATAATCGTAATAATGAAGCCATGATAATAAGATAGGTTTCAAGACTTAATAGTAAATCGATAACTTTACTTATTACACTTATAAATCCAGGTAAGATATAAGGATTATCTACACGATTTGCACCTAATTGCCAAATGATGATAATGAGTAAAATAGATGAAATACTTAATGCATATTTTTTCATTCACTATCCCAGTTTCTATAATAGTCATCACCAGGTAATTGACTACCAATTAAAACTTTATTATAGTCAAAGATAACTTGATAAAAACTTTCAAAATCTGTTCTTGCATCCATAGCAGTTTTAAACATTAATTGGCTATTAGGGATTGAGCTTTCTATAATCGATGAATCGATTGGATAGTTTAATGTTTCAGCAAACTGTGCTGCTTGATCAGGATGATTGTTAACGTGATCTATTGCTGCCTGGAAATGAAATGTAAATTCTACAATAGCATCATCTGATAAGTCGTTGTTAGCATATAAAGCGGCTTGAGGAAAATTAGGAAAAGATAAATCACTTTCCCATAACTGACTTAAATTTAAAACATTGAGGTTATCAAGTGCTTCTTTTGCATTTGATAAAAAGGGTTCGCTCATCAAGACAATTTGAGTGTCATCTCTAATTAGTTCAAGTAAGGTTGCTTGACTACTTGAGACATAATCTATGGTAGCATCCTCTAACAAACCATGTTCATCTAATATTTTTTTTAGGATGATATCTGGTGTTGTTAATTGCCCAAATGCAACAATATCTTTATCTTTCAAATCATTTATGCCTTCCATTTGTGAACTACTTACCAAAAACAAATTTCCGTAGCTCACTGTACCAACGAGTTTATAGTTGACTCCAGTTTGATATAGTTTAGCGCCTAATACAGAAGGTGCAATTATAAAATCATGAGACTCATTAGTAAATGCTGCGGTTAAAGATTCAGGACCTGAAACTCGTTCAACATCATAATTAAAAGGTAAGCTAGTTTTATTTGATTCCATATAAACTTGTGCAATACTAGTAGAACCATTTGGTACCATAAGAGAATAAGTATCTTTTTCAATGTCTTCTTCAGTACACGCGCATAATATAGAAAGCATCATAAGCGATATTAGTAAACCTATTTTCTTCATAATTTCACCTCATTAAGTATTTTTACAACCTTATGATATAATATTTTTATAGAAAACCATGTAACAATTGTTACGGAGTGAAAAAAATGTTAAATTTTATTATTACAGAACCGTTAAGAAAGTACACACAACTTCCTTGTTATTATCCAAAAGATTACATCATTAAATATGAGGATGAACCTTGTGATGCCATTGGACTAATTAAAAAAGGCTCAATCAAAATGGTTCATTATGATAAGGATGGCAATGAATGGGTTATGAGTGAGGTAAATCAAGGAGAGTTTTTTGGGGATTTCCTTATCTTTTCTGCAGATAATCGATATCCAGGTTATTTAATCAGTAAAGAAGAAACCATCATTATATATATCCTTAAAGATAATTTAAACAGATTATTATCTGATTCAAAAGATTTTAGATCTGTATTTATTCAAAATATAAGTGAAAAAGCTTTAAAGCTAAATGGTCAAAATAAACTACTTATGCAAAATAATTTGAGAGAAAAAATCATATTTTGGATTAAAAATGAAATGAAAATCCAAAATAAATCGAAAATAGCGTTACCAAGTAGAGAAAAACTTGCGACTGTTTTAAATGTTCAAAGGCCATCACTATCAAGAGAATTATCCAAAATGAAAGCTCATAATTTGATTGATTTTGACCGAAATTCAATTTGGCTAATTAAAAAATAACGGCTTTAGAAAGCCAAAAAGCGATATTCTTATTAAAGATCAAAAAAAATATAGAAAAAGACTTGCAATAGGTCTTTTTTTTTGGTAACATATCATAGACTCTCGCCGGAGTCAGGCTGTGAAGTGGGAGGTTGTCGACACACCTATAGGCGTTGTCTATATGTCGAGTAAATTTCCATGGAGCAAGTCTATGAATAAATTGTAGGCGAAAGGAGGACATTTTAAATGGCTAATCAAAAAATTAGAATCCGATTAAAATCATATGATCACAGATTACTTGATCAATCGGCGAAAAAAATTGTTGATACTGCGAAAAAGACTGGTTCTACTATTTCTGGTCCAATTCCATTACCAACAGAAAAAGAGGTGTTCACGATTTTACGTAGTGTACATATCAACAAAACATCCCGTGAACAGTTCGAAAGACGTACGCATAAACGTCTCATCGATATTTTGAATCCAACACCACAAACTATCGACGCGTTAATGCATTTAGATTTACCATCTGGTGTAGATATCATTTTAAAATAATATAGGAGGTGTACTCATGGCCAAAGGTATCTTAGGAACAAAAATAGGAATGACTCAAGTATTCAATGAAGATGGACATTTAGTCCCAGTAACCATTGTTAGTTGTGAACCTAACATTGTTCTACAAAAGAAAACCATTGAGAACGATGGTTACGAAGCAGTACAATTAGGCTTTAAAGACAAGCGTGAACGCTTAGCGAACAAACCAGAACTTGGACATTTCGCAAAAGCCAACTCTAACCCTAAGCGCTACATTAAAGAGATTGCTGGAAAAGAATTAAGCAATTTTGAAGTAGGTCAAGAGATTAGAGTAAATATATTTGAAGAAGGTGAGATTGTTGATGTCACCGGTACTTCAAAAGGTAAAGGGTATCAAGGGGTTATCAAACGTCATAACCAACATCGCGGGCCAATGGCTCACGGTTCACGTTATCACAGAGGACCTGGTTCAATGGGATCTATTGATCCAAACCATGTAAGAAAAGGTAAAAAATTACCTGGACATATGGGTGTTGATACAGTTACCATTCAAAACTTACAAGTCGTAAAAGTGGACGTTGAAAGAAACTTATTACTTATCAAAGGGAACGTTCCTGGACCTAAAAAAGGATTGGTTGTCGTAAAACGCGGCGTTAAAACATCACCAGTTAGTCCTTTAGATCCATCTCAATACGTAGAACAAAATAACAGCTCGGAAGAGTCAGTAGAATAGTACTTGAAAGGAGGATTTGAAATGCCAAAATTAGCATTGTTAAATCAAGCTGGAGAAAACGTTGGAGAAATCACGTTAAACGATTCAGTATTTGGAATCGAACCAAATCAGCAAGCTTTATATGACGTTGTAAAAGCACAACGTGCTGCAATGCGTCAAGGAACACACGATACAAAAACACGTAGCGAAGTTCGTGGCGGGGGACGTAAACCTTGGAGACAAAAAGGAACTGGTCGTGCTCGTCAAGGATCTATTCGTTCACCTCAATGGGTAGGTGGAGGCGTTGTGTTCGGACCAACCCCACGTAAATACACATTAAAAGTAAATCGCAAAGTAAGAAGACTTGCATTAAAATCAGTTTTATCATCTAAAGTAAACGATAAACAATTATTTGTCTTAGATGCTTTAAGTTTAGAAGCAGCTAAAACAAAAGACATGGCACAAGTTTTAAACAATCTTTCACTTTCAGGGAAAATCATGATTGTTTTAGACCAAATGAACGAAACTGTGGCATTAGCTGCACGCAATATTCCTGGTGTAGTTGTTACAACAGTTGATCAAGCGAGTGTCTATGAATTACTTAACTACCCAGTTATGGTAACCACTCAAGAAGCGGTTAAAAAATATGAGGAGGTGCTTGGGTAATGCTAGCATCAGAAATCATCAAGCGCCCTATTATCACTGAAAAAAGTATGTTACTTGTAGAAAATCAAAATAAATACACCTTTTCGGTTGATAAACGCGCTAATAAAATTCAAATTAAAAAAGCTATCGAAGAATTATTCGATGTAAAAGTATTAAAAGTAAACATTATTAATACAACACCTAAAAAGAAACGCGTTGGACAATATCAAGGCTACAAAAATGAGCTTACTAAAGCAATTGTAACTCTTGACAAAGAAGATAAAATTGAAATCTTCTCAGCGTAATAATCATTTAAAAAGGAGGTTACCGTAATGGCTTTAAAAAAGTATAAAGCGATCACAAACGGTCAAAGACATATGACTAGCCTTGATTATTCTGAAATCACAACTGATCAACCAGAAAAATCATTGATTGTAACATTAAACAAAAAGTCTGGTCGTAATAATCAAGGAAAAATCACCGTTCGTCATCAAGGTGGTGGCTCAAAAAGAAAATACCGTATTATTGACTTTAAACGTAATAAAGATGGTATACCAGGTAAAGTAGCAACCATTGAATACGATCCAAATCGTACTGCAAATATTGCTTTAATCAATTATGCAGATGGTGAAAAACGCTATATTTTAGCGCCTAAAGGGTTAAAAGTAGGGATGGTTATCGAATCTGGTGAAACTGCTGATATTAAAGTAGGGAATGCATTACCACTTAAAAATATTCCAGTAGGTAGTACCATTCATAATATCGAACTTCAACCTAATAAGGGTGGACAACTTGTTCGTTCAGCTGGAACAAGCGCACAAATTTTAGGACGTGAAGAACGTTATGTATTAGTAAAACTAGCATCAGGTGAAGTTAGAAAAATTTTAGCAACTTGCCGCGCAACAATTGGTGAAGTTGGAAATGAAGATCATGAACTAGTTAATATTGGTAAAGCGGGACGTACACGTCACATGGGGACAAGACCTACAGTACGTGGTTCTGTAATGAACCCTGTTGATCACCCTCATGGTGGTGGAGAAGGACGTCAACCAATTGGACGTAAGAGCCCAGTTACTCCTTGGGGTAAACCGGCACTTGGTCTTAAAACTAGAAAATCTAAAAAGGCTAGCGAACGCTTAATCGTTAGACGTAAGAAATAGGAAAGGAGGAACTCATACATGGCACGTTCAGTTAAAAAAGGTCCATTTTGCGACGATCATTTAATGAAAAAAGTCGAAAAAATGAACGAAGAAAACAAAAAACGCGTTATTCAAACATGGTCTAGACGTTCAACTATTTTCCCTCAATTCGTAGGTCACACAATTGCGGTCTACAATGGGAAAGAGCATGTTCCTGTATATGTAACAGAAGATATGGTTGGACACAAATTAGGAGAGTTCGCTCCTACTAGAACTTACCGTGGACACGAAAAAGACAAGAAAGCTAAGAGAAAGTAGAGGAGGATATTATGGAAGCTAGAGCACAAGCAAAAACGATTCGCATTTCTTCTCGCAAAGTAAAATTAGTGATTGACTTAATAAGAGGAAAAAACGTCGGAGAAGCCTTAGCAATTTTAAAACATACTCCTAAAGCTGCTTCGCCTATGGTTGAAAAATTATTACTTTCAGCGATTGCTAACGCTGAGCATAACTACAATATGGACGCAGAAAAACTTTATGTAAAAGAAGTATACGTTGGAGAAGGACCTACCTTAAAACGTATTAGACCACGCGCAAAAGGTAGTGCGTCACAAATCTTGAAAAGAACCAGCCATACAACAATCGTAGTGGCTGAGAAAGAGTAAAGGAGGGAATCTAAATGGGTCAGAAAGTAAGTCCAATTGGTTTACGAGTTGGAATTATCAGAGATTGGGATTCTCGTTGGTATGCTGATAAAAATGATGTCGCTGATTTATTGCAAGAAGACATTAAAATTCGTGAATTATTAAAAGAATTATATATCAACTCAGCCGTTTCAAAAATTGAAATTGAGCGTCTTAAAAATAGAATTATTTTAACAGTTCACACTGCTAAACCAGGTATGGTTATTGGTAGAGAAGGTTCGGTTAAAAATCAAGTAGTTGATAAATTAAAACAATTAACAGAAAAAGATATTATTTTAAATGTTGTTGAAGTTAAAAAACCTGAATTAGATGCACAATTAGTTGCGGATTCAGTTGCTCAACAATTAGAAAATCGTGCATCATTTAGACGTGTTCAAAAAATGGCTATTCAAAGAGCTATGAGAGCAGGCGCTAAAGGATGTAAAACCTTAGTATCAGGTCGTTTAGGCGGAGCTGAGATGGCTAGAAGCGAGGGGTATAGTGAAGGAAATGTACCTTTACACACCTTGCGTGCAGACATTGACTATGCTACAAGCGAAGCAATGACAACCTATGGAAAACTAGGTGTAAAAGTATGGATTTATAAAGGTGAAATATTGCCTGAGAAGAAAAGGGGGGCAAAATAATGTTAACACCTAAAAGAACAAAATATAGACGCCCTCATAGAGTATCTTATGAAGGAAAAGCAAAAGGCGGAACAACCGTTAACTTTGGTGAATATGGATTACAATCACTAGAGGGCGCATGGATCACAAACCGTCAAATCGAGGCTGCTCGTATTGCGATTAACCGTAATATGAAACGTCAAGGTAAACTATGGATTAGAATTTTCCCTCATTTAGCAAAAACTGCTAAACCACTTGAAGTTCGTATGGGATCTGGTAAAGGATCACCAGAAGGATGGGTTGCAGTTGTTAAAGAAGGAACCATCATGTTTGAAGTCGCTGGTGTTACTGATGAGATTGCTCGTGAATGTTTACGTCTAGCATCACACAAACTACCAGTGAAAACAAAAGTAATTAAGAGAGAAAGTGGTGATTCTAATGAAAGCTAGAGAAATTAGAGAATGGGACACTGCTAAAATCAATAGTGAAATCATTGCACTAAAAAAAGAATTATTTGACCTTCGTTTTCAACAAGCTACAGGTCAATTAGAAAACACAGCTCGTATTAGTAAAGTAAAAAAAGCAATCGCGCGTATGAAAACCGTACTTAATGAACGCGATCGCGATACGAAGTAAGACGAGAGGAGAATTCGATGGAACGTAATCGTAAAAGAATCCTTACTGGGACTGTTGTTTCTGCTAGCGCAGATAAAACAATTTCAGTCATGGTGGAAAGCGCAAAAAAACATCCACTATATGGAAAACAAGTTAAACAATCAAAAAAATTCGCAGCACATGATGAAACCAATCAAGCTAAAGTCGGAGATGTTGTTAAGATAGTGGAGAGTCGTCCATTATCTAAAACAAAGAAATTCCGTTTACTTGAAATCGTAGAGAGTAAAGTTCTCGTTTAGAAGGACTTAAAAGGAGGTTCTTTAGTATGATTCAACAAGAATCAAGATTAAAAATTGCAGATAACTCTGGCGCTAAAGAAATTTTGACCATTAAAGTTCTTGGTGGGACCAGAAGAAAATATGCAAGAGTCGGTGACATAATCACCGCTACTGTTAAACAAGCGACACCTGGAGGAGCAGTTAAAAAGGGTGAAGTTGTTAAAGCTGTAATCGTACGTACTGTTAGAGAAGTAAGACGTCCTGATGGAACGTATATTAAATTCGACGATAATGCTGCTGTAATCGTGCGTGAAGATAAATCACCACGTGGAACCCGTATTTTCGGACCAGTAGCAAGAGAGTTACGTGAACAAGGATTTATGAAAATTGTATCACTAGCTCCAGAAGTATTATAGAGTAGGAGGAGAACGTATGAAAATTAAAAAAGGTGATAAAGTCCAAGTTATTGCTGGTGAAGCCAGAGGTAAACAAGGCACTGTATTAAAAGTCTTCCCTAAAACAGACCGTGTATTAGTAGAAGGCGTTAATATCATCAAAAAACACGCGAAACCTACTCAAGCTAACCCAGACGGTGGGATCTTAGAATATGAAGCACCTATTCATGCATCTAATGTTATGCTTGTAGATAAAAAAGGGGCTCCAACAAGAGTAGGTTATAAAACCATTACTGAAACCGTTAAGAAAAAAGAAGTAACACGTAAAGTACGTGTATCGAAAAAAACTGGCGAAGTCTTAGACTAACCTAAGAGAGGAGGCATTAGTGGATGAATCGTTTACAAGAAAGATATAATAACGAAATCCGTTCATCATTGGTTGAAAAATTTAATTTTTCTTCTGTGATGCAAGTACCAAAAGTTGAAAAAGTTGTTATTAATATTGGTGTAGGAGATGCAGTTGCAAACATCAAAGCATTAGATGACGCTGTTGCTGAACTTACTCAAATTACAGGACAAAAACCTGCCATTACAAGAGCGAAAAAATCTGTAGCATCATTCAAATTAAGAGAAGGTATGCCAATCGGATGTAAAGTAACTCTTCGTGGCGAAAGAATGTATGAGTTTTTAGATAAACTTATGAATATTGCACTTCCACGTGTGCGTGACTTTCAAGGCGTTAGCCCTAAGGCGTTTGATGGAAGAGGAAATTATACTTTAGGTGTTAAAGAACAACT
The DNA here is from genome assembly GCA_046541015.1 of Candidatus Izemoplasmataceae bacterium. Lineage (GTDB taxonomy): Bacteria > Bacillota_I > Bacilli_A > Izemoplasmatales > Izemoplasmataceae > Liberiplasma. The sequence continues at coordinate 102,376 of JBKHEA010000003.1, read as the reverse complement.
TATTTTCCCTGAAATCAACTATGATAAAGTCAATCGTGTTCGTGGCATGGACATTGTAGTGGTAACAACGGCAGAGACCGATGAACAATCAAAAGAATTACTTACACAATTAGGTATGCCGTTTAGAAAAAATTAAGGAGGCTATTATGGCTAAAACATCAATGAAAATTAAAGCTAAACGCCCTCAAAAATTCGAGGTACGTGAGTATACTCGCTGTGAGCGTTGCGGTAGACCACATGCCGTTATTCGTAAATTCAAATTATGCCGTATTTGTTTCCGTGAATTAGCTTACAAAGGACAAATACCAGGCGTCAAAAAAGCAAGTTGGTAAAAATTTATATTCCAATTAATTTGGGAGGAGGCAATTATATATGGTAATGACAGATCCTATTGCTGATATGTTAACGCGTATTAGAAACGCAAACCAAATGAAAAAAGACACCGTTGATATCCCTGCATCAAAATTAAAATTGCAAATCTTAGAATTACTTCGTGAAGAAGGGTATATTCAAAGTATTTTAGTTATCAATGGTAAACCAAGCAATACATTAAGAGTAACTTTAAAATATATGCAAAATGAGCGTGTAGTTAAAGGACTAAAAAGAATTTCAAAACCAGGTTTAAGAGTCTATGCAAAACAAGGTGAGATTCCAAAAGTATTAAACGGATTAGGTATCGCTATTATTTCTACTTCAAACGGTATTATGACAGACCGTGAAGCCCGCAAACAAAATGTTGGCGGAGAAGTTTTAGCATACGTATGGTAATAAAATAAAGGAGGTACGAATATGAGTCGTATTGGGAAGAAACCAATTACTTTACCTCAAGGCGTTTCTTTAACAATAGATGGACAAAATCTTGAAGTTAAAGGGCCTAAAGGAACGTTATCTATGACTGTTCATGCAAACATGTCAGTAAACGTAGATGAAAACATTGTGACGGTTGAAAGACCATCAGAAATTAAACAAGACAAAGCTTTACATGGAACAACTCGTGCCCTCATTCAAAATATGATTGTTGGGGTTAGTGAAGGATATACCAAAAAACTTCAAATGATTGGAGTTGGGTATCGTTCGGCCGTTCAAGGCAAAAAAATCGTTGTAAGTGCAGGTTATTCACAACCAGTTGAACTCGATATTCCTGAAGGATTAAGCGTTGAAGTTGTAAAAAATACAGAAATCAGCGTTACAGGTATCGATAAACAATTAGTAGGTGAGTTTGCTGCTAACATTCGTGCGATCCGTAAACCTGAACCTTATTTAGGTAAAGGGATTCGTTATGTTGACGAATATGTACGTCGTAAAGAAGGAAAAACTGCTAAGTAGTAGTTAGGAGTGAGTTTATGATTAACAAAAAACCAAGAAATGATATGCGCAAGAAAAGACACTTACGTATTAGAAAAACATTAGTAGGTACAGCTTTAAGACCGCGTTTAAGTGTGTTTCGTTCAAATAAACACATCTCTGCACAATTAATTGATGATGTCAACGGGGTAACACTCGCAAGTGCATCAACTATTGAAAACGACCTTGTTGAAGCATCTTCAACTGGAAACGTTAAAGGTGCAGAAGTAATCGGTAAAATCATTGCTGAAAGAGCATTAGAAAAAGATATTAAAAAAGTTGTATTTGACAGAAGTGGTTATTTATATCACGGACGTGTCAAAGCATTAGCTGAGTCTGCACGCGCTGCAGGATTAGAATTCTAATAAGGAGGTAAGCCAATGCAAAAAGATCGTAACAGACGCAAAAGAAGAGAAGAAAACATCTACGAAGAACGCGTTGTCAATATCAACCGTGTTACTAAAGTTGTTAAAGGTGGACGTCGTTTCCGCTTTAGTGCTTTAGTCGTCGTTGGTGATAAAAAAGGTCAAGTTGGATTTGGTACAGGAAAAGCACAAGAAGTACCTGATGCAATTAAAAAGGCCATTGAAGATGCGAAAAGAAATTTTATTAAAGTTCCAATGTATGGAACGACGATCCCTCATCAAATTGATGGACGTCATGGTGCAGGGCATGTATATTTAAAACCAGCGGTTGAAGGTACTGGGGTTATTGCTGGAGGACCTGTTCGTGCGGTATTAGAAGCTGCAGGAATTGAGGATATTCTTAGTAAATCATTAGGATCTGCAACACCAATTAATGTGGTTAGAGCAACTATTGATGGATTAAAAAACTTACGTACTGCTGAACAAGTAGCACGTACACGTGGAAAAAGTGCGAAGGAGATTTTACGATAATGGAAAAAACCTTAGAAATCACTTTAGTCAAAAGTTTAATCGCATCAAAACCTAACCAAAGAAAAACAGCCCAAGCACTCGGATTAAAGAAACTTAATCAAACAGTCGTAAGACAAGATACACAAACCATTAGGGGAATGATTAATATTATCTCTCACTTAGTGAATGTTGTTGAGAAATAGGAGGTTACCCATATGAAATTACATGAATTAAAACCAACACCGGGCTCTACTCATGCTAAGAAACGCGTTGGACGCGGGACTGGTAGTGGAACAGGAAAAACTGCAGGTGCTGGACACAAAGGACAACGTGCACGTTCAGGGTCAACAATTCGTTTAGGATTTGAAGGTGGACAAACACCATTATTCAAACGTTTAAGAAAAGTTGGATTTACAAACCCTCATCGTGTAGAATACGCAATTGTAAATATCGAATCATTAAACAGTTATGATGAAGGAACAGAAGTTACACCTGAACTTTTAATCAAAGACCGTTTAGTAACGAAAAAAACATTACCTATTAAAATCTTAGGTAACGGCACACTCGAAAAGAAATTAACAGTAAAAGCACATAAATTTACAGCTTCAGCTGAAGAAAAAATTAAGGCTGTTGGTGGAAACGTCGAGGTGATTTAATGGAAACCCTCAAGGCGGTATTAAAGAATCAAGATGTAATGAAGAAGATTTATTTCACACTGCTTGCCTTCTTAATTTATAGACTTGCAATATACATTCATATTCCTTTAATTAACCCACTTGAAATTCAAAGAATCTTTGAAAATACTGGCGGAGGATTTATCGGTATCATGGATGCCTTTACCGGTAGCGCATTGAGTAATTTCTCAATTATCGCACTAGGTATTGGACCATACATTACCGCATCGATTGTTATCCAATTATTACAAATGGATATCATCCCAAAATTAAAAGAATGGGCCGAAGAAGGCGAAACTGGAAAACGTAAAATTAATCAAGTAACGCGTTATTTAGCGATTGCACTTGCATTCATTCAAGCACTAGGGATGATTTACGGATTTAACTTACAATCTGGTGGTGGAATCTTTGCTTGGGGCGATCCAAACTTCTTAACATTCACCTATTTAGCATTAGTCATCACTGCAGGGACTGCGTTCTTACTTTGGTTGGCTGATCAAATTACGTTAAAAGGTATTGGAAATGGAACTTCAATGATTATCGTCGCAGGGATTATTGCAGGTATTCCAGGTATGTTTAGATCATTATCAGGAGATTATTTAACAGGTAGTGGAACTGACTTTGGTACCTATTCAACATTTGGGATCATCGTCATTGTTTATATCCTCGTATTAGTAGGGGTTACTTACATGCAATCTGCTCAACGTAAAATACCTATTCAATACTCAAACCGTCCAGGTTCAAGTAAATTCCAAGGACGTCAAGATTCTAATATTCCAATTAAAATCAACTCTGCAGGCGTTATCCCGGTTATCTTTGCTGTAACAATTCTTAGTTTACCACAAACTGTTATTAGTTTTGTACCGTCATTAAACAGTGGTAATTTAGGATTATGGTTAGGTGAATTATTTGACTACACAAGACCTTTAGGGTTTGCAATTTATGTAACCTTAATCGTTGTATTTACATTCTTTTATTCATTTGTTCAAATTAATCCTGACAAAATGGCAAATAATCTTCAAAAACAAAAAGCTTATATACCAGGGATTAGACCAGGTAGAGAAACTGAAAATTACATCTCAAAATTATTATTTAAAATTACAGTAATCGGTGCATTATATTTAGTATTAGTTGCCGTGTTACCTATTATCGCTTCAATCATTTTTGGACTTCCAACCTATGTACAAATTGGAGGAACCTCATTATTGATTGTTGTAGGGGTAGCTATTGAAACAACTAAACAAATTAAAACCGATGTTCAAGGTAAGAGCTATAGCGGATTCATGAAGTAGGGGGCTTAATATGAAACTATTACTTATGGGACCCCCAGGCGCAGGAAAAGGTAGTCAATCTGCTAGGCTGGTTGAAGAATACAATCTGACTAATATATCAACAGGAGAAATGTTTCGTGAAGCTTATCGAAACAATGAACCCCTAGGTATAGAAGCAATGCGTTATATCGATAAAGGCAATTTAGTTTCGGATGAAGTGACCAACGAAATTGTTAGAAAGCGTCTTCTTAAAAAAGATGCTGAAAAGTGTTTTTTACTTGATGGTTATCCGAGAACTGTTGCACAAGCTGAGGCACTCGATGACATGTTAGATGAAATGAATTCTAAATTAACCGCTGTAATCAACATTACGGTTGATAAAAATGTTATTTTAGAACGCATGGTAGGTAGACGTGTTTGTAAAGAGTGTGGCTTAAGCTATCATCTATCATTTAAACCGCCGCAGAAGGCAGGGATTTGTGATGAATGTGGTGGCGAATTATACCAAAGAACAGATGATCAATTAGACTCCGTTCGAAATCGTTTAGAGATTTATGAAACGAAAACGAAACCCATCATCGATTATTATAAAGGTCGTGGCATTTTGAGAAATGTAGACGGGATGCAATCATTCGATAAGGTTTATGAAGATATCAAAAAAGCACTTGGTGAAGTTGCATGATAACGATTAAATCTAAAAGAGAAGTTGGTTTGATGCGTGAAGCAGGAAGAATAGTCGCTTTAGCTCATCAGGCGGTAAAAGAAATGATTAAACCCGGAATCACGACGTATGATGTTGATCAAGTGGTCGAAAAGGTTATACGAGAACATAACGCTACCCCTTCATTTAAAGGTTATGGTGGATTCCCAGGTAGTGCATGTACTTCATTAAATGAAGAAGTTGTACACGGGATTCCTTCTAAAAAAAGAATTCTTAAAGATGGCGATATCATTAAAGTAGATATTGGCGCAAATTATAAAGGATATCACGGGGATTCAGCTTGGACTTATCCAGTTGGAACCATTAGTGAAAAAGCAAAGAAACTCTTAGAAGTGACTGAGCAATCTCTTTATGAAGGTTTAAAGTATGCGCGCCAAGGCAATCGTCTAACAGATATATCGCATGCCATTCAACGATATGCGGAATCACATGGTTTTAGCATCGTTAGAGAATTTGTCGGACATGGCATTGGAAAAAACTTACATGAAGATCCACAAATTCCCAATTATGGACTCCCAAACAAAGGCACTTTATTAAAAACCGGGATGACCTTTGCGATAGAACCAATGGTTAACTTAGGAAAAAAAGAAGTCAAAGTGCTTGAGGATCAATGGACTGCTGTGACAATTGATGGTGCACTGAGTGCCCATTTTGAACACACCATCCTCATTACAGAAGAAGAATGCATACTTCTAACCGTGTTATAAAAGGAGGAAATCATCATGGCAAAAGAAGATAAAATCGAACTTGAAGGTAAAGTAATCGAAGCGTTACCAAACACTCAATTTCTAGTAGAATTAGAAAACGGACATCAAATATTAGCACACGTTTCGGGTAAAATCCGTATGTATTACATACGCATCTTACCTGGAGATAAAGTCACGGTTGAATTATCCCCATACGACTTAACACGTGGGCGTATAACCTATAGACACAAATAACACTTTATAGCTCCAAAGGAGGAAAATTAAAATGAAAGTAAGACCATCAGTAAAAAAGATTTGTGATAAATGCAAAGTAATCAAACGCAAAGGCAAAGTTATGGTTATTTGCGAAAATCCAAAACACAAACAAAGACAAGGTTAATAGGAGGTGCACATATGGCACGTATTTCTGGTGTAGATATCCCAAGAGATAAACGCGTAGTAATCGCATTAACATATGTATACGGCATTGGGAAAACCATATCAAAACAAATTTTAGCTTCAGCAGAAGTTTCTGAAGATACACGCGTAAAAGATTTAACCGAAGAAGAATTAGTACGCATAAGAAGTGAAGTCGCAAAAGTTAAAACTGAAGGTGACTTAAGAAGAGAAGTATCTTTAAATATCAAACGTCTACAAGAAATCGGTTCTTACAGAGGAATCCGACATCGTAGAGGGCTACCAACACGTGGACAAAACACACGTAATAACTCACGTACCCGTAAAGGGCCACGTAAAACAGTAGCTAATAAGAAGAAATAGGAGGAAATAATTATGGCACGTAGAACAAGAACTAAACGTCGCGTTAGAAAAAACATTCCTTCCGGAGTCGCGCATATTCATTCGACTTTTAATAATACAATTATTACTATTACAGACCCTAGCGGAAATGCTATCGCTTGGACAAGTGCCGGCGCTCTCGGATTCAAAGGAAGCCGTAAGTCAACACCTTACGCTGCACAAATCGCTAGTGAAGCATGCGCAAAGGCCGCAATGGAACACGGAATGCAAAGAGTAGAAGTTTCAGTAAAAGGACCTGGACCAGGTCGTGAAGCTGCAATTCGTTCATTACAAACCGCGGGATTAGAAATTACTGCAATCAAAGATGTAACACCAGTCCCACATAACGGATGTCGTCCACCAAAACGACCTCGTGGCTAGTTTTGAAAATAAACAAGGGAGGTTGTTCAATTGAAAGATTTAAAATTCGAAAAACCGAATACTAAAATTATCGAAGAAAGTGATACTTTTGGTAAATTCGAAGTAAGTCCACTAGAACGTGGCTACGGGATTACCTTAGGGAACTCACTTCGTAGAATTCTTTTATCAAGTTTACCAGGATCAGCGATTGTTAACTGTCAAATAGACGGGGTACAACATGAATTTTCAGCAATTGATGGTGTCGTAGAAGATGTAACAACTATTGTTTTAAATCTAAAAGATGTGGTGCTCTCTATTGATAGTGATGACCCAAATATAGAAAAAACATTAGAAATTAATGTAGAAGGCCCACACACTATTACAGCAAAAGACATTATTCATGACAATGACGTAACCATTATCAATGAAGACCAACACATCGCAACGGTTACAGAAGGGTCTTTTAGAATGACATTAACTGCAAGACGTGGTATTGGCTATGTTAGTGCAGAAAGAAACAAGGAGTTTAATAAACTCGTTGGGGTTATTCCAATTGACAGTATTTACACACCAGTTCAACGCGTTAAATATGAAGTTGAAAAAACAAGACACGAAGAATTCGCAGATTTAGATAAATTAATCATTGAGCTTGAAACAAATGGTAGCGTTACACCAAAAGAAGCAATGGGTATCGCTGCAAAAATGATGATCAACCACTTAGAAGTCGTCGTTGAGCTTTCTGAAAAAGCAAAAGAAGAAGATTTCATGGTTGAAAGAGAGTCTGAACAAAGCTCTCAAACTTTAGAAATGCAAATTGAAGATCTCGATCTATCTGTAAGAAGCTACAACTGTTTAAAACGTGCAGGGATTCATACTGTACAAGAACTTACTCAAAAAACTGAAGAAGACATGATGAAAGTTCGTAACTTAGGTAAGAAATCACTTAAGGAAGTTAAACAGAAGCTAGAAGATCTTGGTCATTCTCTTGCAAGACACTAATAGGAGGTTTTTATGGCTGGATATCGTAAATTAAATCGCAGAAGCGATCAAAGAAAAGCAATGCTTCGTGACTTAGTCACTAGTTTGATTATGCATGAACGCATTGAAACAACCGAAACAAAAGCTAAAGAATTAAGTAGACTTGCAGACAAAATGGTAACTTTAGGTAAGAAAAATACCTTAGCTTCAAGAAGACAAGCTGCTCAAACTATTCGCTTTGTAGATGTTGATGAAAACCAAAACGTATTACAAAAACTATTTGATGATATCGCACCACGTTTTAAAGAACGTAACGGAGGATATACAAGAATTTTAAAACTTGGACCTCGTCGTGGTGATGGTGTCGAAATGGCAGTTATTGAATTCGTAGAGTAAGTCAAATGCGAGCTTCGGCTCGCATTTTTTATTCTAACGATTTCATCGCAATTTATGTCAACTTTTGATATAATAAAGAAGGCCTTAGGAGTGGTGTTATGAATATCATAGAAATAAAAGATTTATCATTTAGCTATAGTGAAAATCAAACTGCCTTAAAAAATGTTAACCTCACCATCAAAAAAGGTGAATGGATCTCGATTTTAGGACATAATGGTAGCGGTAAATCTACATTATCTAAATTAATTATCGGTTTACTTAAACCTAAAGAAGGGTCTATCACTGTTGATCGCATCCCTTTAACAAAAGAAACCGTCTTTGATATTAGAAAAAAAGTCGGTATCGTTTTCCAAAATCCAGATAATCAATTTGTAGGTGTCACCGTTAGAGATGACATTGCTTTTGGGCTAGAAAATTTACAAGTCCCACGCGCTGAAATGATTGAAAAAATTGAAGAAGTCGCTCAAAAAGTGAATATGACTGAATTCTTAAACAAAGAACCTCACGCATTAAGCGGTGGTCAAAAACAGCGTGTAGCTATTGCTGGGATTTTAGCGATGAAAACCGACATTATTATTTTTGATGAAGCTACTTCAATGCTTGATCCTAAGGGACGTCGTATGATGCTTGATTATATGAAACAACTTAACGATGAAGGCGTTACAATTATTACTATTACTCATGACATGAAAGAAGCCGTATTAAGTGATAAAATACTTGTTTTAAAACAAGGTGAAGTTTTAGCCTTTGATACAGCGAAAAATGTTTTAAACGATCAAGAAACCCTAAAAAAATCAAACCTTGAAATGCTACTACCCCTAAAAATCTATCATGCTTTAAATGAAGAAAACCTCGTTTACGAGGATATGAAAGAGTTCTTATGGGCATTAAGTTTGAACGCGTAGATTTTAAGTATCAAGGATTTGACAAACTAGGGTATTTAGCATTATCAAACATTGTATTAAACATTGAATCAAAGGGAGAATTTATAACACTAATTGGTGAAACAGGTAGTGGAAAAACAACCCTTGTTCAACATATGAATGCACTCTTAACCCCAACAGCTGGAGATGTAAGTATTTTTGGGGTAAAAATCAATCAGGAAGTTATAAAAAAGAAAAAGGTAAAACTAAATCCAATTAGAAAAAAAGTTGGGTTAGTTTTTCAATTTCCTGAATATCAACTCTTTGAAGAAACCGTATTAAAAGACATCATATTTGGGCCTAAAAACTATGGCGTTAAAGAAGAAGATGCCATTCGTATAGCAAAAGAGATTATACAAATTGTTGGCTTAGACGAATCGTATTTATCACGTAGTCCTTTCAACTTAAGTGGCGGTGAGAAAAAACGCGTGAGTATTGCAGGCATTTTAGCCATGGAACCAGACATTCTAATTTTAGATGAGCCAACTAGTGGTTTAGACCCATTAGGAAGAGATGAGTTATTGAAAGTCTTTTTCGATATTCATAAAAAATTAGGGAAAACCATTATTATCATTACGCATGATATGAATACTGTTTATGCTTATGCTAAGCGTGTACTTGTTATGCGTGACTCTTACTTAGTTTATGATGGCAATGCAAGTGATTTATTTACAAGTAAAAATATCGATGCATGGAATTTAGATATACCTGATGTTTTACAAGTAGCTAATGCTTTAAAAGCTAAATATAACCTTAACTTTAAAACGCCTCCAAAAGATGCTGAAAGCTTAATTAAAGCGGTTAAGGAGGCAATCAAATGAAAAATATCGTGATTGGTCGTTATATTCCTGGCAATAGTTTCTTATATAAAATGGATCCTCGCACAAAAATTGTTGCACTAATTATTCTTATGATTGCAGCTTTTATGATTCGTGGTTTTCTTGAAATGTTTATCGCGTTACTTTTTGTCATATTTATTTTGTTGATAGGAAGATTAAGTGTTAAGAAAGTTTATTTAGGGTTAAGACCGCTGATGTTCTTATTATTATTTACTTTTTCTTTCCAAATCATTTTTAATACTAGTGGTAGGGAAGTCTTTAGTACAACCCTTCATTATTCAGTTTTAAACTTCATTTTAATTGCACTAATCGTATTATTTTATTTCATCACAAAAAAACGTGTAAAATTAAAATTGATGTATTTTTTATTGACACTAACTTCAGTCTTTTTAGTGTTAATTTATTCTAATCAGCTATATGTTTATGCTGTAAGAGATTTTACCATTTACAGTCAAGGTTTAGAAGCAGCATTCTTTATTATGATGCGTTTAATTATTGTCGTAACTCTTTCTACAATATTAACCTTAACAACTAAACCTACAGACTTAAACTTAGGGTTAGAAGATGTATTAAAACCGCTAAAAATTGTCAAAGTTAATACAGAAGAGATGGCGATGATTATCGCAATTAGCTTAAGATACATTCCAACCCTTTTAGATGAAGCCAATAAGATAATGCTAGCTCAAGCAAGTCGCGGGGTTGATTTTACTGAAGGTAAACTTAAAGATAAAGTATTGCAAATCATCTCTTTACTTGTACCAATGTTCATTATTTCATTTAAACGAAGTGACGATTTAGCTAACGCAATGGAAGCACGCTCTTTTGTACCAGGTAAAATGCGCACTAGATTGCATGCTTTGACATGGGAAACCATCGATACTTTCACCATTGTACTTAGTCTATTATTACTTGTATTAGCAATTGTTGTTAGGGTGTTTTAAAATGATTAAAGATTTTATCAAAGCGATAAAAGCGCATGATGAATCATTATTAACCCGTTTAATTGATCCGTTTATTGCCTGTAAAATACCTAATAAAGACTCAATTTTTAATCACGCAAAAGTCATTGATTTATTAATCAAGCTAGAGGATTTTAATGTTATAGATTATTATAAGTTTTTGAGCTATTGGGTCGTTGAATTTACAAAAGATAACTTAAACTTTGTAGCGAAGATCAAACATAATGATAAACACATTTATCAAATATACGTGGAAGAAAAACGTTTCACTAAGCGACTTTGTGTGCGTTACGCTTATAATGGCACCTTGTTTTATGGCTCTCAAAGACAAGTTAATCAACCAAGCGTTACAGGCGTTTTAGAAAAAGTATTTAGTCAATATTTAAACCATCCTTGTGAACTTATTCCAGCCTCTCGAACTGACCGCTTCGTTCACGCATTAGATCAAGTTGCACACCTTGATACGGATTCTAAGATATCCCTTGATAAATTAAAAACGATTTTAAATGATGCCTTAGATACCGATATCATAATCAAGTCAATTAATGTTGTGCCTCAAGTATTTCATGCTCGTTTTGATGTTGTAAAGAAAAGCTATTTATATAAGTTTGTCCACACACGTGAGATTGAACAAGCACATCTTGCAACCTATCACGAACCGTTTAATTTAAACAAATTACATGAAAATATGATGTTATTTTTAGGAAAGCATGATTTTAAATCGTTTTCTAAATCAAAAGAATCTGATTTTACAAAAAGAACGATTCACGACATTGAAATATTTAAAGAAGGCCCATACACATGCATTAGATTAACCGGAGATGGCTTTTTGCGTTATATGGTCCGTATGATGGTTGGACAAGTGTTATATGACTTAGACTACCATAAAAAAACCATTAAAGGCTATTTAGAAAACCCTTCGCACAATCAAGCAATTCATATTGCTAAAGCTAAAGGGCTTTATTTAGAAAAAATTGATTACGAATAAGTTTTTCAAAAAAAGAAATGCGGTTTTAAAATGCGTCGTTTTATGCGATAATGAATGAAGAATAGGAGTGAACCCTTTGAACCCTAAATTTATAACTTTTGAAGGTCCAGAAGGATCAGGTAAAACCTCAGTAATAAAAGCTATTGTTGAGGTACTAACCAGTAAAAACATCGATATATTAACCACAAGAGAACCAGGCGGGATTAAAATTTCTGAACAAATACGTGGCATCATCTTAGATGTTGATAATACAGAGATGGATGCACGTACTGAAGCACTCCTATATGCTGCCGCAAGACGCCAACACATTGCTGAAAAAATAATGCCAGCCTTAAATAAGGGACAACATATATTATGTGACCGCTACGTCGATTCTAGTTTAGCTTATCAAGGCTATGGTAGAGGGCTTGGCATTGATGAAGTCTATCATTTAAATCAATTTGCGATAGAATCCCTTCTACCGGATTTAACGATTTTTATCGATGTACCACCGAGCATAGGATTAAAACGTGTTTTTTCTAACGGTAGAAAAGTAGACCGTTTAGATTTAGAAACGATTACCTTTCATGAAAAAGTCTATCAAGGCTATAAAGAGGTTATTAATAAGTTTCCAAAGCGTATCAAAGTTATTGATGGTACAAAACCTATAGAAACAGTCATTGAAGAAGCACTTAAATTGATACTTAGCATCCTCTAAGGAGGTATTTATGGATATAAATTCATTAAGAAAAGCTCAACCTGAAGTGATTAGAATTATTGATAATAGTATAAAAACCAATCGTTTATCACACGCTTATATATTTGAAGGGGAAGCTGGCACAAGAAAATTTGATGCAGCCTTATATTTTGCGGCGAGTTTATTATGCAAAGAAAATCAAGCGCCTTGTGGGACGTGTAATAATTGCCGCCGAATCGAACATTTAACCCATCCAAATATTTATTACATTAAACCTTCTAAACGTCAAATCGTAAAAGAAGATATTCGTTTATTACAAGATGAATTTAGTAAGACTGCCCTTGAAGAAGGCGCAAAGATATATATTATTGATCAAGCTGAAACGATGAATCAATACGCCTCAAATAGTTTATTAAAATTTTTAGAAGAACCCCACGCAGATATTTATGCCTTGCTTCTTACAACGGATCAATCAAAGCTTTTAACAACCATCCGTTCTAGAAGCCAACACATTCATTTTCATGCCTTACCCTCTCATGCAATCTATGAAGGGTTGATTAAAGAAGGTTATGAAGATCAATTAGCCCGTTTAGCCTCTGTAAAAAGTTATAGCATGGTTGAAGCAGAAACTTTTTTATCAACTGAAAATTTATATGACATGATTGATATAGTCTATGCAACCTATGAAGCTTTTACACGTAAAGATTCTTTAGTCTTAACTTTCAACCAAGAAATCCAAACCATCATTAAATCAACAGAGGATTTTCTTACCTTGCTAGACGTTATGATTTACTACCAAAAAGATTTGATTTATGGTAAAATGAACCATTATAAAAAAATCATTTTTAAAGACCAATTAGCCACCATTGAAACCATCATTCATTATAAAAGTAAAGCCATGTTATTAGAAGAACTAGACCACATGTTAGATCTTAAAAACAGACTTTCAAATTACATAAATGAACGATTAGCATTTGATAACCTCATGTTGGCATTAGAAAGAAGGCAAGAAAGTGGAGAATAAAGTTGTTGGCATCCGCTTTAAATCAGCGGGTAAAAAATATTATTTTGATCCAATAAATTTAGATTTATCACCCGGTGATTTTGTGGTTGTTGAAACCGTAAGAGGCATCGAATTAGGTGAAGTCATCGAAGGAATTAAAACCATTGATGAAAAAGAACTTATTGCAACATTAAAACCTGTGTTAAGAAAAGCCACCCAGCAAGATATCTTACAAGAAGAAGAGAATAATAAAGAAAATAGTCATATTGTTTCTGTTTGTAAAGCACTCGTTAAAAAGAATACACTTGATATGAAAGTATTGAGTAGTGAATATACATTAGATAAAAGTAAACTCATTATTTATTTTACTGCCGAAGGCAGAATAGACTTTAGAGAATTAGTTAAAGATTTAGCAAATGAGTTTAAAGTACGTATTGAATTAAGACAAGTTGGCGCTAGAGATGGGGCTAAATTCTTAGGTGGTATTGGACCTTGTGGGTATCTTTTATGCTGTAATACGTTTTTAGGAGAATTTGAAACGGTATCAATAAAAATGGCTAAAAATCAAAATTTATCATTAAATCCTACCAACATTTCAGGACTTTGTGGTAAATTATTATGTTGTATCCGTTATGAAGATGATACCTATTATGAATTCAGACAAAAAATGCCTAAGATTATGTCTAAAGTTAAAACTAAAGAAGGTATCGGCAGAGTCATCGCCTCAAATATTATTGATTTATCAGTAAAAGTTGAACTACAAGATAGCATGATAAGAAATTATGATGTTGAAGACTTGCTAGAAATATTTGAGTATGATTTAGAACCTAATGGTAAGGACCATGAAGCATACACTGAATAAAGAAGAAGTGTTAAACGATTTATTAGGCTATGATGGACTTAAAATTATTCAACGGCCTGACATGTTTAGTTTTTCATTAGATTCCACGTTACTTGCAGATTTTGTAACCATTAATCAAAAAGTTCAAAACCTATTAGACTTTGGGACAGGCTTTGCGCCCATCCCATTATTCTTATCTTTAAAAACAAGTGCACCTATTACAGCCATTGAAATTCAAGAAGAAGTCGCAGATATTGCTAGAAGAAATGTATTAATTAATAACTTATCTAATCAAATAAAAGTTTATAAAATGGATATAAAAGATACACCGAAGCATTTTAAACCAACATCATTTGATGTTATTACCTGTAATCCGCCTTTCTTTAAATATAAGGATACTTCTAATGTTAATGAATCTATGTATAAAACCATCGCAAGACATGAAGTTTTAATTGATTTAGAAACCATTATTAAAACCGCAAAGATATTACTGAATAATAAAGGACATTTATACATGGTCCATCGTAGTGAAAGGCTAAGTGAGATTATTACCCTTTTAGAAAAACATAAATTTGCCTTAAAGCGTTTAAGATTTGTTTATCCAAAGGCAAATCAAGAAGCATTTATGGTTCTTATTGATGCAACAAACAATGGTCAAAGTGGTGTGAAAATAGAACCACCATTAATTGTTCATAGTATTGAAGGCTATACCGATGAAATCAAAAAAATCTTTAATTATGGAAAAGAGTGATTCAATGATTGTTCAAAAAAGTTTTGATCAAACTAAACCGACACTCTACTTAGTTTCAACCCCAATTGGTAATTTAGAAGATATCACCATGCGTGCTTTGATGATTTTAAAATCTGTAGATATCATTTTTGCAGAAGACACACGAAATAGTTTAAATTTACTCAATCATTATGGTATTAAAACACCATTAAGAAGTTATCATCAACATAACGAACACGATAAAATAGAAGCGTTAGTTTCAGTTATTAAAGAAGGAAAGTCTATCGCATTAATAAGTGATGCTGGAACCCCTTTAATCAATGACCCTGGTGAGTCATTAGTCAAAGCTTGTATCCAAGAGGCTATCCCTGTTGTTTCTATTCCAGGACCTTCTGCCTTTTTAACTGCATTAACAAGTTCACCTTTAACAACCCAACCCTTCTTGTTTTATGGATTTTTGCCTTCAAAAAAAACTGAACGCCACAAAATATTAGAAACGTTAAAACATTTGCCTTACACCCTAGTTTTTTATGAAGCACCCCATAGAATAACCGATACACTTTCTGATATGAAAAGCGTATTTAATCAAAGAAACATTACCATTGCCCGTGAGTTAACTAAAAAGTTTGAAGAATATATTCATAGCTCTTTAGATGATTTAGAAGACTTGAACACGTTAAAAGGTGAAATTGTCTTACTTGTAGAAGGACTAAAAGAAACTAAAGTTTTAGATGAGCACGACATCATCGACCATATAAACTTATTGATTACAGATGGCTTAAGTGAAATGGAAGCCATTAAAAAAGCCGCGAAAGATAGATCTATGAAGAAAAATGATGTCTATATGGCATATAAACACTATAAAAAGCACTTTAAAGACGAGGAGTGAAAGTATGGCTAAAACATTTTATGTTACAACCCCAATTTACTACCCAAGTGGAAAACTTCACATCGGTAATACTTATACAACAGTACTTTGTGATACCTTAACACGCTATAAAAAACTTAGAGGGTTTGATACTTATTACCTAACAGGAATGGATGAACATGGTAAAAAGATTGAAACGGTTGCGAATGAGCGTGGGATTAGTCCAAGTGATCATGTGAATGAAATGGCTAATGAAACAAAAAATCTTTGGAAAAAATTACACATCGAATACGATGATTTTATTCGTACAACTGAAAAACGCCATAAAACAGTCGTACAAAAAATCTTTGAACAACTCCTTGAACAAGGTGATATTTATCTTGGCACTTACAAAGGGTACTATTGTATGCCTTGTGAGTCTTTTTATACAGATACACAGTTAGGCGAAAACCATGCGTGCCCTGATTGTGGTAGAGAAACCAGTTTATTAGAAGAAGAAAGTTATTTCTTTAAACTATCAAAATATCAAAAGAAACTACTTACCTTTATTGAAGAAAATCCTGACTTTATTACGCCTGAAACACGTAAAAATGAAGTGGTAGCGTTTATTAAACAAGGATTAAATGATTTAAGTGTTTCAAGAACAACCTTTGATTGGGGGATAAAAGTCGTTTCTAATCCTAAACATGTTGTTTATGTTTGGATTGATGCATTATCTAATTATATTAGCGCTTTAGGTTATGGGACAGATAACGATCAACTCTATCAAAAATATTGGCATGGCAATGAAGTGGTGCATGTTGTTGGTAAAGACATTTTAAGATTCCATGCGATTTATTGGCCAATTATGTTACTAGCTTTAGACATTCCAATTAAGTTTAAACTCCACGCGCACGGTTTTTATATGATGCGTGATGGGAAAATGAGTAAATCTAAAGGATCTGTGATATACCCAGATGTTATATTAAAACACTACGGATTAGATGAACTTAGATATTTCTTACTAAGAGAACTACCTTATGGTGGCGATGGCGTATTTTCACCAGAAGCCTTTATTGAACGCATCAATTTTGATTTAGCGAATGATTTTGGCAATTTATTAAATCGTACGATATCAATGATTAATAAGTATTTTCAAGGAACGATTCATAAATCTAGTGCTTCTAATGCATTTGATCAAGATTTAGAAGAAACCATTTCTGATGTCATTAATCAATATAAAAATTCTATGAACACGTTTAAAGTATCTAACGCACTACAAGAGGTTTTCAGACTCATTTCAAGAACCAATAAATATATCGATGAAACAATGCCTTGGATTTTAGCTAAAGATAAAGAAAAACAAGATGAATTAGAAAACGTTATGTATCATCTTGCAGAATCGATAAGACATATTGGGGTATTATTAGTTCCATTCTTAATTGAAGCGACCCCTTCTTTATTTAAACAACTAAATGTAAATTCAGCTAACACAACATGGGATGCTTTAGAGTTTGGTAAACAAAAAGAATACAGTGTCATTAATAAACCAATTCCTTTATTTCCACGTTTGGATGTTGATGCTGAAGTTGAGAAGATTAAAAACGTTATTTCTGGAAAAGAAACAACTAAAGAAGTTGTTGAAACCATTAATGAAATTTCAATTGAAGACTTTGTCAAACTCGACTTAAGAATAGGTCAAATCATCGAGTGTAGTGCCCATCCAGATGCGGACAAATTATTAGTATCAAGAGTCGATATTGGAAAAGGGACTATTAGACAGATTGTTTCAGGCATTTCAAAGTATTATAAACCAGAAGAACTTATTGGGAAAAAAGTCATTGTTGTAACCAATTTAAAACCAGTAAAACTTCGTGGAATCTTAAGCGAAGGGATGTTACTTGCGGGTTCTAATAAAGATTCATTAGAAGTTGTAACAGTTGACACATTAAATCCAGGAGATGTTGTTAAATAACCGTTATTTTATTGATAAATAATTTGACAAAGTAATGCTTTTAAGCTATTATATATGTCGGTACATTTTTACAAACTCCAGGCCCAATTATTTTAAAATAATTAGGAGGCTAATAAGCTATGAAAACATATATGGCAAACAACCAAACGGTAGAACGTAAATGGTTAGTGATTGATGCTGCTGGGCAAAGACTTGGGCGCTTATCAACCGAAGTGGCTGCTATTTTACGCGGTAAACACAAACCTACTTTCACACCGCACGTAGACTGTGGAGACTACGTGATCATTATTAACGCAAAAGAAATTGAATTAACTGGAAACAAATGGGATCAAAAGAAATATTACTCACATTCACAATACCCAGGTGGTTTAAGAGAAACTACTGCAAGAAAACTTAACAGTAAATTTCCTGAACGATTAATTGAATTCGCAGTAAAAGGGATGCTTCCAAAAGGAAGACTAGGACGTCAAATGTACAAAAAATTATATGTGTATGAAGGACAAGATCATCCACATCAAGCTCAAAAACCTGAAGTTTACGAGCTAAAAGGCTAAGGAGGAATAAAATATGGCAAAACAAGTTATGTACCGTGGAACTGGTCGTAGAAAAAGTTCAGTCGCGCGTGTTATGCTTACACCAGGAACTGGATCATTTACTATCAATGGTAGAACTTTCGAAGATTATATTCCATCTGCAGCAACCCGTTTAGACGTTTCACAACCCCTAGAACTCACCGATTCAGCAAAATCATTCAATATTAATGTTAATGTTTATGGTGGAGGTATTACAGGACAAGCTGGTGCAATCCGTTTAGGGATTACCCGTGCACTCTTAGAAGTAAATCCTGATTACCGTCCAACCTTAAAAGCAGCAGGACTTATTACCCGTGATCCACGTGCTACTGAACGTAAAAAATACGGTCTTAAAAAAGCACGCCGTGCACCACAATTCAGCAAGCGTTAAGAAGATACAAAAAAGCACATTCAAATGTGCTTTTTTTATCGATTGATATTTTTTAAATTCGTACTATAATTAGTAGTGATAGGAGGCGTTACCATGGTAAGAGTACGCTATGCCCCAAGTCCAACAGGGCATTTACATATAGGCAATGCACGCACAGCCTTATTTAATTATTTATTCGCAAGAAAACATAATGGATCTTTTATTGTTAGGATAGAAGATACCGATATTGCAAGAAATGTTGAAACAGGAATAGAATCTCAAATGGCTTATTTAAAATGGTTAGGTATTGATTGGGATGAATCGATTGACAAAGAAGGCGATTTTGGACCATACCAACAACTCAATCGCTTAGATATTTACAAAAAGTATGCTCAAATATTACTCGATAAAAAACTCGCTTATAAATGTTATTGTACCCCTGAGGAATTACAAAAAGAACGTGAAGAACAAATCGCCCGAGGCGATGATAAACTCCACTATTCAAGAAAATGTTTATATAAAGAAGATCAAGATAAACCGTATACAATTCGTTTTAAAGTACCTGAGGATGTAACGTACACATTTACAGATATCGTTAAAGGAAGTGTCACTTTTAAAAGCGAAGATGTTGGGGATTGGGTTATGGTTAAACAAAACGGTATCCCAACGTATAATTTTGCTTGTGCTGTTGATGATCATCTTATGGAAATCACGCATGTTTTACGTGGTGAAGACCACATTACAAACACCCCAAAACAACTTATGATTTTTGATGCCTTTAACTGGGATTACCCAGTTTATGGCCATATGACACTTATTGTAAACGAAAACAACAAAAAATTATCAAAACGTGATGAATCGATTATCCAATTTATTGAACAATATAAAGACTTAGGGTATTTACCAGAGGCAATGTTTAATTTTATTACCCTCTTAGGTTGGAGTCCAAAAGAAGAATCTGAGATCTTTTCAAAAGAAGAATTTATCAGCATGTTTGATGAGGCACGTTTATCTAAAAGTCCTGCTAAATTTGATCAAGATAAGTTAGCGTATATTAATAACCGTTATATTAAAAACTTATCTTTAGAAGATACCGTTGCTTTATGCAAACCATTTTTAGAAACGGCGCATATCGGCATAGATCAATCAAACGATTGGTTTGAAAGTTTAATCAGTGTATTTAAAGATCGTCTAAGTTTTGGAGCACAAATTGTTACATTGTACCATGATTTCTTTAACGAACATAACCCCCTAGATGATGAAGCTAAAGGATTGATGCAAGAAGACAATGTTCAAACACTTATTGAAACATTTAAAAATAAACTGATTGATTTAGACTCTTTTAACGCAGAAACCATCAAACAAACCATTAAAGATACTGGTAAAGAAACAAGTATGAAAGGTAAGATGTTATTCATGCCAATTAGGATTGCTATAAGCAATCAAATGCATGGTCCTGACTTACCGCACATGATGCATTTATTAGGAAAAGAAAAGGTCATAGAAAAATTAGAATTCACTCTTAAAACGCTTTATTAAAGTCTTCAAAACCCTATTTAAAGCCATCAAACCATAAATTTATTTGCATTTTATTAAAATTAAGTGTATAATTTAGACTATCAAGAAAAAGAAGGAGATTTTGTTTTACATGACTGGAACAGTAAAATGGTTTAATTCAGAAAAAGGCTACGGATTTATTACTACCGAAGATGGACAAGATATTTTTGTTCACTATAGCGCTATTAGTGCTGAAGGGTTCAAAACTTTAAATGAAGGTGATCAAGTTCAGTTCGAAGTAACTGAAGGCGATCGTGGACCTCAAGCTTCAAACGTAGAAAAACTTTAATGAATTAACAAAAACAGGTTTCGGCCTGTTTTTTTCATGGATAAAAACACTGATAAAATCTCTAAACTGTGATACAATAATTGTGAAAAATAATAGAATACAGGTGATCTTCATGAAATTATTTAATACCCTCACAAATAAACTTGAAACCTTCATTCCACTCCATGAAAATACAGTCAATATGTATGTGTGTGGGCCAACGGTTTATAATTACATTCAAATAGGAAACGCAAGACCGGTCATATTTTTTGACGTTGTTAGAAGATATTTTGAGTATTTGGGGTATACGGTTAATTTCGTCTCTAACTTCACCGATGTTGATGATAAAATCATCACAAAAGCGATTGAAGAAGAAAAGACAGAAAAAGAAATAGCCGAAAAATTTATTGAAGCCTTTTATAAAGATGTTGAGCGTGTTGGTAGTTCAACGAAATATTTAGCCCCAAAAGTAACAGAATACATGAGTTCAATTATTTCATACATTGAAACCCTTATTGATAAAGGCTTTGCCTATGTTAGTGAAGGGGATGTATATTTTAGAGTAAGCAAAGTAAAAGACTATGGATTATTATCTGGAAGAAAAATTGATGAACTTATATCAGGTGCTAGAATTGAAGTAAACACAAAAAAAGAAAACCCACTAGATTTTACCTTATGGAAGAAAACGGATGTTGGGGTAAAATACCCTTCACCATTTGGAGAAGGAAGACCTGGTTGGCATACCGAATGTGTTGCGATGATCCATGATATCTTTGGGGGTAAAATTGATATTCATGGTGGTGGGGTAGATTTAAAATTTCCTCATCACGAAAATGAAATTGCGCAACATAAAGTGGTACACAAACATAACGTCGCAACGTATTGGATGCATAATGGTCACTTAACTATTGATGAAAAGAAAATGAGTAAAAGCGAAGGTAATTATATTTTAGTCAAAGACTTAGATGTTGATTATATGGGATTTAGATTATTTACCTTAAGTTCACACTACCGTGCCCCGCTAAATTATACCGATGAGATATTAAAACATTATGTTAGTGAATGGGACAAGTTAAAACGTACGTATTCACAAGCTTTTTACGCCTTAGATATAGCGGAATATTTAGATGAATCTATCAATTCATTTGAACCCTTAGAAGCCATAAAAGAACGCTTCATGGATGCGATGGATAACGATTTTAATACGCCTAACTGCATCACAGAACTTCAAAACCTTGCGAAATATACCAATCAAAAAGTAAGGCAAAATAACGAATATAGTAGTTTGCTCGCTGCGCTTAATTTATTTGATACATTCTTTGATATTTTAGGGTTAAAGCCTGGGGTAAATCGCATGAGTAAAGCGACCCGCTCAATTTACATGGAATGGACGATGGCACGTAAGAATAAAGATTTTGATAAGGCAGATCGTTTAAGAGATGAACTGACTGAAAGAGGCGTATTATATTGAAACCCAATGGACAAGCACTGGCTTACTTAGGCGATGCAGTAATTGAACTTTTAGTAAGAAAACACTTATTAGACTTAGGAATTTTCCAATCAAAAAAATTACACGAACAAGCTGTTATCTTCACAAGTGCTTTAGGACAAGCAAAAAGTTATCTTGCGATTAAAGATCTTTTAACGGATGAAGAAATGGCTTATTTCAAGCACGGCAGAAATGCTAATTTAACTAGAAAAGCGCGTAATCAAAGTTTACAAACCTATCAACAAGCTACTGGATTAGAAGCGCTTTTTGGACAACTTTATTTAAATGGATCGCAGGAAAGAATTTATGAGTTATTCAATAAAATAACCACTTCGATAGAAACAACTTAAGGCTAGGGTAAAAAAAATCTAAAAATTTTCAAATATCGCTATTTTCACCATGTTAGAATGATGAAAGAAGAGGAAACTATGGCAATTTTAATTTATGGAAAAAATCCAGTATTAGAAGCAATAAACGCAAAACGCAAAGTGTATGAACTTTATGTGCTTGATACGCTTAAAGATGAGTGGATAAAAGATTTAGAAAAAGAAAATATTAAAATCAAACGTTTAAACAAACAAAAAATGAACCAAATGTTTTCAACAACTCATCAAGGGTTAGGGGCACTTGTAGAAGATTACAAAACGATTTCACTTGAAGATGCTTTAGCTAAAGAGGATAAAAAATTATTTATTATGCTAGATTCAGTTGAAGATCCTCACAATTTAGGTGCTATCATTAGAAGTGCTGATGCGTTTCATGCAAGTGGAGTTATCATTCCTAAACACCGTAGTGTTCAAATTACCCCAACGGTTGTAAAAGTTTCAACCGGAGCGATTGAATACGTTGATGTGATAAGTGTGACAAACTTAAATCAAGCCATTAAAACACTAAAAGCACACAATGTTTGGGTAGTAGGGACGGATTTAGAGACAGAACAAGGTTTAGAGTCTATCCATGCTGATACGGATTTATGTATTGTCTTAGGCAGTGAAGGTAAAGGCTTAAGTCGATTAATTAAAGATAACTGTGATTATTTGGTTAAAATTCCCATGAAAGGACACGTTAATAGTTTAAACGTAAGTGTTTCTTGCGGTATCCTCTTACACGATATTATAAGAAGAAGAGGATAAAACTATGCACGCATTCCCTAAGCACAACGATTATGAAATCATTAGTTTAATTAAAGAAGGCGATGAAACAGCATTTTCGCTTATGGTTGAAAAGTACACCAGATTCATCGCAAAAAAGATTCATAAATACAATTTAGCTTATGAATTCGATGACTTACACCAAGAAGGCTTAATTATTCTATATAAGTCAGTCATAACGTTTGATGAGGCGTTTAACAAAACATTCACAAAGTATTTTGAACTAAATTATGAACGATATTTAATTAGTTTTATAAGAACACTTAGTTCAAGGACTAATACTAAAGTCCATCATTATAATGAAATAAAAGAGAACAATCACTGTATTCATGAAAATTCAGCCTATTACTATTTACATCTTGATGAAATAAAAAAGGTTTTGACAGATTTGGAATATCGTGTTTATATATTAAGAGAGATTAAAAACTATGATATAGAGTTTATAGCAAAACGATTAAAGATTTCTGTAAAATCCGTTTATAACTCGTTTCATCGTGCAAAGCTAAAGATAAAACTACATTTCAAAGAGTAAACCTTGACAAAAAAGGTTCTTTTTGTTAAATTATATATTTGCAAGGTTGTGATCAAATTGAGAAAAAAAGTTATTTTAATCTGTGAAGTTTGTTTATCAAGAAATTACACAACATTAAAACACAAAGAATCTAAAGAACGTCTTACCATGAATAAATATTGTAAACGTTGTGGAAAACATACAATCCACAAAGAAAGCAAATAGGAGCGTGTCACTATGGAAAAGAAAACCAATGAAAAAAAACAAAGTAGAGTCATCGAGATTCTAAAAACTGAATATCCATTTGAAGGTATATTACTTGGATTTTTAGGGGCATTAGTTCTAATAATCGGTGTTTATATTTTTGAAGGCCGTGTATTAGAAGTTACGCTAACAAACTTATGGATTTTTAATACGCCAACAAAAATTACAATTTTTAGTGTTATTGTTATGTTGGTAGGGTTTGGCGCTATTGTTTTAGCTTTTTCACCATTCTTAATCCCAGGTTTAAAAGAAATGAAAAGAGTCTCTTGGCCATCAAGAAATACCTTACTTAATCATACGGCACGTGTTTTTGGATTTATGATTTTTGTAGGACTTATGTTCGTTTTATATGATAGTGTGCTGAATCCTATCTTCTTGTGGCTATACGAGTTAGGTTTCTAAAATGGAAAAAAAGTTACCCGAAAAAAGATGGTATGTTGTTCAAACTTATTCTGGACTAGAAAACTCAGTTAAGATTAACTTAGAACGTCGTATTGAATCCATGCAAATGGAAGATTTGATTTTCCAAGTTGTTATACCAGAAGAAATCAGATTAGAAAAAAAAGCGGATGGTTCAACCAAAGAAAAACTTGTTAAACTTTATCCTGGATATGTTTTTATTGAACTTATTGTTACGGATGATTCTTGGTTTGTTGTGCGTAATACACCAGGCGTAACAGGATTCTTAGGAAGTAGTGGTGGCGGAACCAAGCCTATTCCTTTACCACCAGAAGAGATTAATCCGATTCTTAAGAAAGTTGGATTATTACAAACACCTAAAATTGATGTTAAAGTTGGTCAAAAGGTTCGTGTAACCTCAGGACCATTTATGAATCAGATTGGTATTGTTGATGATATTGACGATGAAAAAGGTGAAGTTATTGTCTTAGTAGAAATGTTTGGAAGACAAACACCAGCTGAACTTAAATTTGATGAAATTGATCCACAATAATTAAAAGGAATGCTTGAAGCATTCCTTTATCTATTATAAAGAACTTTTACTTGACACAAAATGTGCTATCGTATATAATAGCAAAGCGTGCATTATGCATGGATTTAGAGTGGGAGGATTCAAAAGAATCTGATGACCACATCACGAAATCAAGGAGGTGTAATCGTGGCTAAAGAAGTTAAGACCGTTATTAAGTTACAAATTCCAGCTGGTAAAGCGAACCCAGCACCACCTGTAGGTCCTGCCTTAGGACAAGCACAGGTCAACATTCAAGAGTTCTGTACAAAGTTTAACGATGTCACAAAAGACAAAATGGGATCCATTATTCCAGTCGTTATCACAGTTTATACAGACCGTACATTTACATTTGTAACGAAAACCCCACCAGCAGCTGACTTATTACTCAAAGCTGCAGGAATCAAGAAAGGTTCAGGCAATCCACTTAAAGAAAAAGTTGGATCTGTTACACGTGATCAATTACGTGAAATTGCTGAAACCAAAATGCCAGACTTAAACGCAAATGACGTTGAAGCGGCAATGAACATTATTGCAGGATCTGCAAAAAACATGGGAATCGTAATTAAGGACTAAGCAATTAGTTGTTTCTAACAACTATTTGTGGGAGGAGATTCCGTTAGACCACATTTAGGAGGAATATAATATGGCTAAAGGTAAAAAATTCGTCGCTGCACTTGAAAAAGTCGATAGAACGAAACGTTATGCAGCAAGCGAAGCAATTGAATTAGTTAAAGAAATTTCTTTTGAGAAATTTGATGCTTCAATCGAATGCGCAATTCGCCTTAATATTGACCCACGTAAAGCAGATCAAAATCTGCGTGGAGCGATTGTATTACCACACGGTACTGGTAAAGTAAAACGTGTGTTAGTATTTGCAAAAGGTGAAAAAGCAAAAGAAGCTGAAACAGCAGGCGCTGACTATGTTGGTGCTGAAGATATGGTAGACAAAGTGCTTAAAGGATGGTTAGATTTCGACACAGTCGTTGCAACACCAGATATGATGGCACAAGTTGGTAAATTAGGGCGTACATTAGGACCAAAAGGTTTAATGCCTAACCCTAAAACCGGTACTGTAACTTTCGATGTTGCTAAAGCTGTTGAAGAAATCAAAGCAGGAAAAGTTGAATATCGTACTGATAAAATCGGAAATATTCATGTTACTTTAGGAAAAGTATCCTTTACATCAGACCAAATCTTAGAAAATTTACGTGTTTTCTTTGATACAATGATGAAAGCAAAACCTGCAACTGCAAAAGGAATTTATGTTAAAAACCTTTCAATTGCATCAACCATGGGCCCTGGTGTTAAACTAGACCCAGCATCACTCACATCAAAATAGACATAATTTAATTAACATAAATCTGTCGAAGACTTAGGTGCACCGCTTAATATCCTAACGAGACGAAAGACTAACTATTTTATATAGTTCCTCTTTTGTCGCTAGGCAGAAGAGGTTTTTATTTACACTGTAGGAGGTGGAACTGTGTCACAAAAAGCAATCGAGAAAAAACAATTACTTGTTGATGAACTTGTTGAACGTATTAAAAGTGCTAATTCAGTTGTCATCATTGACTATTTAGGACTAACGGTTGATGAAGTTACAGCTTTACGTGTTGAACTATTGAAAAATGGTTGCGATATGCAAGTTATTAAAAACAATATCACACGTCGTGCAATGGCTGCATTAGGATACGATCAAATGGCTGATCATTTAGTCGGACCAAACGCAGTTGTCTTCTCAAAAGAAGACAGTGTATCTGCCGCAAAAGTCGTTTACGAATTTGCGAAAGATCACAAAAATTTAGAATTAAAAGTTGGACTTGTTGATGGAGACTACATGAACCATGACAAAATCACAACAATCGCAACGATTCCATCAAGAGAAACATTACTTACAATGTTTGCAGGTGGATTATTACAACCAATCAAAGAAGTTGCAATCGGCTTAAGCTTACATATTGAAAATTTAGAAAATAATGCGTAAAAGCGAAAATAGGAGGAAAAAACAATGGCATTAACAAATAAAGAAATTATTGAAGCATTAAAAGAAAAAACTTTATTAGAATTAAAAGAATTAGTTGATTTAATGAAAGAAGAATTCGGTGTTGATCCAAGTGCCGTTTCAGTTGCTGCACCAGGTGCTGCTGCTGAAGAAGCTGCGCCATCTGAAGTAAATGTAGTTATTACTGATGCAGGGGCTAAAAAAATCGGTGTATTAAAAGTTGTTAGAGAATTAACCGGTTTAGGATTAAAAGAAGCAAAAGAATTAGTAGACAACCTTCCTGGTGTTGTTAAAGAAAAAATCGATCCAGAAGATGCTAAAGAAATTAAAGCTAAATTAGAAGAAGCTGGAGCAACTGTTGAAGTTAAATAGTTAAATTAGACAGATAGAAAACCTGAGTATATATGCTCAGGTTTTTGCCTGTAAAACCGTATTTAGAAAAGGTGAATCTATGTCACATTATTTTTCTAATAATACAAAGACTAAATCCAATCAATTTATCATTGAATATACTTTTAAAGATGTGTCGTATAAGTTTATTAGTGATCATGGGGTATTTTCCAAAAATCATATCGATTATGCGACTGATTTATTACTTAACCATGTGCTTATAAACCCTAGCGAAAAAGTTTTAGACCTAGGGTGTGGATATGGCGTAATCGGTATTATATTATCTAAGCACCATAAAGCTCATGTAACGATGGTTGATGTCAATGATCGTGCGATACATTTAGCTAAAACAAATGCTATGAACCACCATGTTGATGCAGAAATCTTTCATAGTGATGGATTTAATCTTGTTAATCAAACCTATCATCACATTGTTAGTAATCCCCCAATTAGAATCGGGAAACAAGCAATGTACCAATTATTTTTAGACGCAAAAAAGCATCTAGTTGAAGAAGGAAGTTTATGGCTTGTCATGCATAAGAAGCATGGCGCACAAAGTGCGATGGATTTCTTGAAGCATCATTATCATGTCAATCTTGTTGAGAAACAAAAAGGCTTTCACATTATTCAGTGTATAAAACGCATTGACTAATTGACATGACTGTGATAAAATTACAAAATGCGATACAATGCGCTTTTTTGTGTTGTAATCACTTTTTTAAACAAAAAACGGGGTGAATATTAGTGAATTACAAAATTGTAAAATATGGAAGATCACGTGAAAGAAGGAATTATTCTCGTGTTAAATCCAACATTGAATTACCTAATTTAATTCAAGTTCAAACAGATTCTTTTCAGTGGTTTGTGGAACGTGGATTAGAGGAATTATTCAAAGACATTTCACCTATTGAAAACTTTACAGGGGACCTTGAACTGTATTTTGAAAATTTCGAGTTTGGTAAACCCAAATATGATATTACACAATCAAAAGAAAAAGATTTAACGTTCGCACGACCTTTACGTGTTAGTGTTCGCTTAGTTAATAAAGTTACTGGAGAAATTAAAGAACAAAAAATCTTTATGGGTGATTTCCCATTTATGACACCAAATGGATCATTTATTATTAATGGTTCTGAACGTGTTATTGTTTCACAAATCGTAAGAAGTGCCGGGGTATTCTTTTCTGAAGAAATCGATAAAAAGACCCTTAGAAGAAAATACTTAGGCCAAGTTATTCCAAACCGTGGTGCATGGTTAGAATATGAAATCGGATCAAAAGATATTTTATTTGTTAAGTTAGATCGTTCTAAAAAAATACCTATGACTGTTTTACTTCGTGCTTTAGGATTTTCTTCAACAAAACAAATAGAATCACTTTATGCTGATAATCCGTTATTAGATACAACCTTAGAAAAAGACTTAACCCGTTCTTCAAGCGATGCAATATTAGAAGTATATTCTAAATTACGCCAAGGGGAAACCGCTACAGTAGAAGGTGCAATGAGCTTTTTTACAAGTCGTTTATTTGACTCAAAGCGCTATGAGTTAGCTGAAGTTGGGCGATATAAAGTCAATAAAAAACTCAATATTTTAAATCACTTAAAAGGTAAAAAATTAGCCAACGATTTAGTTGATGCAGAAACAGGCGAAGTGCTTATTCAAAAAGACGTTCTTCTAAACCGTGAGCATCTTAAAATATTAGATGCAAATCGTCATTTATTTACCCTTACAGTACCAGGAGTACTTAAGCACGATTTAGAATATGATTTCATTAAACAAAAAGATATATTAGATGCTAACCCATACTTAAGTTATTTATCAGAAGAAGAAAAAATGGACATGATTCGTGCTCAGGCTTATCCTTCAGTTGATGAACTTATTAAAGGGTATTTAAGCAGTCAAAATCTTACAAAAAAAGCGTTTATAGAAGCTCAAGGTAATAACATGTATGATGCCTTAAGTGCATCAATTAAAGAAACTTTAGATAATGAAGCATTATATGTTGAACTTGCTAAAGTTGAAGTATTAGATGTTATTCACCGTAACCGTGATGATGAAGAAGTTACAGTACGTGTGATCGGAAATGACAGCAATGAAACGGTAGAACATATTGTGCCATCTGATATCATTTCAAGTATTGCTTATTATTTAAACTTATTCCAAGGTTATGGTCGTTTAGATGATATTGATCATTTAGGGAATAGACGTTTAAGATTAATCGGAGAATTGTTGAAAAATCAATTCCGTATTGGATTAAGCAAATTAGAAAAAAATGTTAAAGACCGCATGAGTACACAAAGTGAAAAAGAGCTTACCCCACAAACATTAATTAACATTAGACCACTAACTAGTTCATTAAAAGAATTCTTTGGGTCAAGTCAGTTGTCACAGTTTATGTCACAAACGAACCCACTTGATGAACTTACGCATAAAAGACGTTTATCTGCGCTTGGACCAGGTGGTTTAACGCGTGATCGTGCTGGTTTTGAAGTACGTGACGTGCATTATTCTCACTATGGACGTATTTGTCCAATTGAAACACCAGAGGGTCAAAACATTGGGTTAATCAATAGTTTAGCATCGTATGTTAGCGTAAATAAATACGGGTTTATTGAGACCCCTTATTTAAAAGTTAAAAGCGAAGAAATTAACGGCGAAACGGTTTTAACCGTTACAGATGAAATGATTTATCTAACCGCTGATGAAGAAGAACAATATGTTATTGGTCAAGCGAACATTCATTTAGATGATGAAAAACGCATCTTACATGATAACGTTGTTGCTCGTTATATGGGTGAAACCAAAATGTTTGCCAAAGAAACCGTTGAACTCATCGACGTTTCACCAAAACAAATTGTATCAATTTCTACAGCATGTATTCCATTCTTAGAACATGATGATGCAAACCGTGCCCTTATGGGTGCAAACATGCAACGTCAAGCAATACCATTATTACAACCAGAAGCACCATTTGTTGGAACAGGTATTGAATATAAGGCCGCAAAAGATTCAGGGGCATGTATTGTTTCTGAAGCAGCTGGAACGGTTGAATATGTAGATTCTAAAAAAATCATTGTTAGAAGAGAAGATGGAACCTATGATACTTACCGTCTTAGAAAATATGAACGTAGTAATCAAGGTACTAACATTAACCAAAGTCCAATTGTAAGAGTTGGCGATAAAATTGAAGCTGATCAAGTTATTGTTGATGGACCAAGTATGGACCAAGGTGAATTAGCACTTGGACGTAATGTTGTTGTTGCATTCATGACTTGGAATGGCTATAACTATGAAGATGCTATTATCTTAAATGAACGTTTAGTTAAACGTGATGTCTATACTTCAATTCATATTGAAAAATATGAAGTTGAAGCAAGAGAAACCAAACTAGGTAAAGAAGAAATTACCCGTGAAATTCCAAATGTTGGTGATGAAGGTCGTAAGTATTTAGACGACCGCGGTATTATCATTCCTGGTGCTGAAGTTGAAGAAGGTGACATTTTAGTTGGTAAAATTACCCCTAAAGGTCATACTGATCCTACACCAGAAGATAAATTACTTTTAGCAATTTTTGGTGAAAAATCACGTGAAGTTAGAGATACTTCATTGCGTGTACCACATGGTGGTGGTGGAATTGTCCAAAGTGTTAAGTATTTCTCACGTGCCAATGATGATGAGTTACCACCAGGGGCTAATGAAGTTGTTCAAGTCTTTATCGTCCAAAAACGTAAAATTTCTGAAGGCGATAAAATGGCTGGACGCCATGGTAATAAAGGGGTTATTTCTAAGATACTAGCTGAAGAAGATATGCCTTATTTACCAGATGGTACCCCAATCGATATCATGTTAAATCCACTTGGCGTACCTTCGCGTATGAATATCGGACAAGTATTAGAAATCCATTTAGGGATGGCTGCAAAACGTTTAGGTATTCATGTAGCAACACCAGTATTTGATGGGGTTGAAAATGATGACCTTGTTGAAATCATGAAAGAAGCTGGCATGCAACCAAATGGTAAAACAAAACTATTTTCTGGAAGAACCGGTGAACCTTACGATAACGATGTTAGTGTAGGGGTCATGCATATGATTAAACTTGATCACATGGTCGACGATAAACTGCATGCACGTAGCGTTGGACCATATACGTTAGTTACACAACAACCAATGGGTGGTAAAGCTCAAAATGGTGGACAACGTTTCGGAGAGATGGAAGTATGGGCCCTTGAAGCTTATGGTGCAGCGTACTGTTTACAAGAAATGTTAACTGTTAAGAGTGATGACATTATTGGTAGAAATAAAGTATTTAGAGCGATTGTTGATGGTAAAAGTATTCCAGGACCAAGCCTACCTGAGTCATTTAGAGTCTTAACAAGAGAACTTCAATCGTTAGGTATTTATGTTGAACTCATTAGTAGAGAAACCAAGAAAAATGAAGCCAATAAATCCTTGGTTGAAGATTCAGATTCAGAAGACTTTTTAGACAAATACGGCTTTAATTCCTAAAGGTAAGGTGATTTTATGAGTAAAAAATTCTCACATTATAAAATCCGTTTAGCATCACCAGAAGAAATTCTTTCATGGTCATACGGAGAAGTAGAAAAACACGAAACCATTAACTATCGTACATTAAAACCAGAACGCAGAGGATTATTCTGTGAAGAAATCTTTGGTCCAACCAAAGATTATCAATGTGCATGTAATAATAAATCAAAAAGAAGTTCACAAAGTGGTAAAAAATGTCCAGTTTGTGGGGTTGAAATAACAGAAAGCAAAGTTAGACGTGAACGTATGGGTCACATCAAACTTGCAGCACCAGTTGTTCATACTTGGTATTTAAGAAATACCCCCTCACGTATTGCGACATTACTTGATATTAAACCAAAAGATTTAGAAGAAGTTGTTTATTTAGCCTCATACATTGTTATTGACAAAGGCGATACAGATTTACAATATAAACAAATTTTATCTGAAGCGATGTATACTGAAAAATACATGGAGTATGGTAGTCGTTTTAGAGCTTTAACAGGTGCTGAAGCGGTCAAAATCTTACTTCAACAAATTGATTTAAAAGAAGAAGCGTATAAACTTCGTAAAGAACTTCCTAATGCCGCAAAACAAAAACGTGAGAAAATCATCAAACGTTTAGAAGTTTTAGAAGCATTTATTCACTCTGATAATAAACCAGAATGGATGGTATTAGAGGTCTTACCAGTTATTCCACCTGAATTACGCCCGATGGTTCAACTTGATGGTGGACGCTTTGCGACAACGGATTTAAATGATTTATACCGTCGTATTTTAAACCGTAATAATCGTTTAAAACGTCAAATCGAACAAAATGCACCACACCTTATTACGAAAAATGAAAAACGTATGCTTCAAGAAGCGGTGGATGCATTAATTGATAACTCTAAACGTGGACGTAAAGTCGTTGTTGAGAAAAACCGTCCATTAAAATCATTATCAGATATGTTACGCGGTAAACAAGGACGTTTCCGTCAAAACTTACTTGGTAAGCGTGTTGATTACTCTGGTCGTAGTGTTATCGTTGTTGGACCAGATTTAGAAATGTATCAATGTGGACTCCCTAAAGAAATGGCGATTTCATTATTCAAGCCATTTGTAATACGTGAGCTTATTGAACGTGATATTTCAACCAACATCAAAAGTGCTAAAACTATGATTGAGCGTTTAGATTCAAGAATCTGGGGCGTTTTAGAAGATGTTATTAAAGAACACCCAGTCTTATTAAACCGTGCGCCTACTTTACATAGATTAGGGATTCAAGCATTTGAACCTAAACTCGTTGAAGGAAAAGCAATTCGTCTTCATCCACTTGTAACAACAGCATTTAACGCCGACTTTGATGGCGATCAAATGGCTGTACATGTTCCTTTAAGTGAAGAAGCACAAGCTGAAGCACGCATTTTAATGCTTGCCTCAAACAATATTTTAAATCCTAAAGATGGGAAACCTGTAGTTACCCCATCACAAGATATGGTATTAGGAAACTACTATTTAACCTTAGAACGCGCTGGCGCTAAGGGTGAAGGTAAAGTCTTTGGAGACTATAATGAAGCGATGCTTGCATATGAAAATGGCGAAATTTCACTTCATGCTCGAATTGCTTTAAGAGGCGATTCTTTAGGGAATGCCCCATTAACGCAAAAACAAAAAGATAGTTACTTAGTTACAACCTTTGGTAAACTAACGTTTAATGAAATCTTACCAAGAAGTTTCCCTTACTTAAATGAACCATCACAACAAAACTTAGAAGACAATACACCGGATATTTATTTTATCAGTCGTGGATTAAATATACCTGAAGAGATTAAAAAACGTCCAATCGTTGATCCATTTAAGAAAAAATTCTTATCTATGATTATTTCACGTGTATTTGTTGAATTTAAAATTAATGAAACCAGTAAAATGCTTGATAAAATGAAAAACCTTGGATTTAAGTATTCAACCTTTGCAGGGATTACAGTAAGTGCCTTTGATGTTCAGCCTTACAGTAAAAAGACAGATGAAATCACCGCAGCAGACAAAGAAGTTGAACACATTCAAGAACTCTTCGAACTCGGTTTATTAACCGATAACGAACGTTATGAGCTGGTTTTAAAAGTCTGGACCAAAACAAAAGATAGTATTCAAAAAGGACTCCTTGCGGAATTACCTCACGATAATCATATTTACATGATGAGCGACTCTGGTGCTCGTGGGAATGCCTCAAACTTTACCCAGTTAGCTGGGATGCGTGGATTAATGTCTAACCCATCAGGTAAAACCATTGAGTTACCAATTAAAGCAGCCTTTAGAGAAGGGTTAACGATGAGTGAGTTTTTCATCTCAACCCATGGTGCGCGTAAAGGTTCTACGGATACGGCACTTAAAACCGCTGACTCAGGGTACCTTACCCGTCGTTTAGTTGATGTCAGTCAAGATTTAGTTATTACAGAAGAAGATTGCCACACTGATAGAGGTATTATCGTTAAAGCAATCGTTGATAGTGATAACCGTATGATTGAACCACTCTTAGACCGTCTTATTGGTCGCTATAGTCAACAAACCGTTAGCCATCCTGAAACTGGTGAAATCATTATTCATAAAGATACCTATATTACTGAAGCGCTTGCTAGACAAATTATCAACGCAGGAATTGACGAAGTTAAAATACGTACGGTATTAACCTGTAATGGTAAAGAAGGTATCTGTAAAAAATGTTACGGACAAAACCTCGCGACTGGGGAACAAGTTGAAGTGGGTGAAAGTGTTGGAATCATCGCAGCACAATCCATTGGTGAACCAGGAACACAGTTAACCATGCGTACCTTCCATACCGGGGGTGTTGCAGGTGCCGATATTACCCAAGGGCTTCCACGTATTCAAGAGTTATTTGAAGCAAGAACGCCTAAAGGGAAATCTATTATTAGTGAAATTGATGGAACCATTAGCGATATCGAACAAATTAACGAACGCTATAAAGTTTCTGTAAAAGGTGACTTTGATATTCATACCTATGAAACCAATAGTGGGGTTACCTTACTGGTTAAAGAGGGTGATGAAGTTGTTGCAGGACAACAAATCACAGAAGGATCAATCGATCCAAAACAACTCTTAAAAGCAACAGATGCTGAAACCGTTCAAGAATATATCTTAAAAGAAGTTCAAAAAGTATACCGTGCTCAAAGTGTTGAAATTTCTGATAAACATATCGAAATCATCGTCCATCAAATGATGAGAAAACTCAATATTATTATTGAAGGCGATACAGAATTACTTCCAGGCGCACAAGTATCGATTAAAGAATTTAAAGCTGCAAACTTAGAAGCGATTAAAGCGAAAAAACGTCCAGCTATTGGTCGTCCAGTCCTACTTGGAATTACCCGTGCATCTTTAAGAAGTGAATCATTCTTAAGTGCAGCAAGTTTCCAAGAAACCACAAG
Source organism: Candidatus Izemoplasmataceae bacterium (assembly GCA_046541015.1). Taxonomy (GTDB): domain Bacteria; phylum Bacillota_I; class Bacilli_A; order Izemoplasmatales; family Izemoplasmataceae; genus Liberiplasma. The sequence goes on along the minus strand of JBKHEA010000003.1, from coordinate 66,999 downwards.
AGTCTTAACTGATGCCGCAATACGTGCAAAAGTTGATGACTTAGTTGGCTTAAAAGAAAATGTTATCATCGGTGGATTAATTCCAGCTGGTACCGGAATTTTAAAACACACAGCCTTCGATTATGAAAAAGCTGAAATCGAAGAAGATGATGAACCGATCGAACAAGTTGTTCGTGTAAGAGATTTAGATGATGATGACTTCTTCCAAGATGAAGATGATAGTATGTACGAAGATTTAGTCGCTGGTATTGATGACGAAAACTTATCATAATTAAGGGGTCAATTTGACCCCTTATTCTTTACTTCTTGCGTTAAACAAGAGATTTGTTAAGAAAATGAAAATTATAAGATAAATCTATTGACACGCCTGGACCGGTGTTATATAATAACACTGCTTAAAACATTTAAAAAACATCAGGGTTAGACTATCAACCCTTGTTTTTATGAAAAAGATGGCACACATGGATGTGTTGTACATTTGAAGAGAGGAGGAACATCATGCCTACAATTAATCAATTGGTTAGAAAAGGAAGACATTCTAAAATCAAAAAAACCAAGTCACCACATTTAGGAATTGGGTTTAATTCACTTAAAAAAGAGTATACAGACACCCCATCACCACAAAAACGCGGTGTATGTACACGTGTTGCAACCATGACACCAAAAAAACCTAACTCTGCGTTACGTAAATATGCTCGTGTCCGTTTAACAAATGGAATTGAGGTAACTGCATATATTCCTGGTATTGGTCACAAACTTCAAGAACATAGTGTTGTACTTATCCGTGGTGGTCGTGTTAAAGACTTACCTGGGGTACGTTACCATATCGTTCGTGGGACAAGAGATACCACTGGTGTTGACAAACGTAAACAAGGACGTTCAAAATACGGTACTAAAAAAACTGCTTAGTACTTTATCCTTATAAAAAAATGTAAACATTACCTATTCGAAAGGAGGAATTAGCGATGCCTCGTAAAGGACATATTGCAAAAAGAGACGTATTACCAGATCCTATTTATAACTCAAAACTGGTAACGAAATTAATTAATAGCATCATGAAAGATGGGAAAAAGGGGACAGCACAACACATTTTATACAATGCATTTAATCGTGTTGAAACCATGACAAACAAACCACCACAAGAAGTATTCGAAGAAGCATTAAATAATGTTATGCCAACATTCGAAGTTAAATCACGTCGTATTGGTGGGCAAAACTATCAAGTTCCAGTTGAAGTACGTGATGAAAGACGTTACACTTTAGGACTTAGATGGTTAGTATTATATTCAAGATTAAGAAATGAAAAAACCATGGAAGAGCGTTTAGCAAAAGAAATTGTTGATGCAGCTAATGGTGTCGGCGCTTCAGTTAAGAAACGTGACGACATGCATAGAATGGCAGAAGCAAACAAAGCGTTTGCGCATTACCGTTGGTAGAAAGGAGCACTCATTATGGCGCGTGCATTTAGTTTAGAAAAAACACGCAATATTGGAATTATGGCACACATTGATGCGGGTAAAACCACAACAACCGAGCGCGTCTTATTTCATACCGGGAAGATTCATAAAATCGGTGAAACACATGATGGTGCTTCACAAATGGACTGGATGGAACAAGAACAAGAACGTGGAATTACAATCACATCAGCTGCCACCACTGCGTTTTGGAAAGATCATAGAGTCAATATTATCGATACACCAGGTCACGTCGACTTCACTGTTGAAGTTTCACGTTCACTACGTGTATTAGATGGAGCAGTAGCGGTACTTGATGCCCAAGCAGGGGTAGAGCCGCAAACTGAAACCGTATGGAGACAGGCGACAGAATATAAAGTTCCTCGTGTTGTTTTCGTTAATAAAATGGATAAAATTGGTGCAGATTTTGCATACAGTTTATCAACCATAAAGTCGCGTTTAGGTGTTACTGCCGCAGCGATTCAATGGCCAATTGGGTCAGAAAATGCCTTTGATGGCATTATCGATTTAGTTGAAATGAAAGCTTACCATTTCGATGGTTCGCCTGAGGAAATTGCTCAAGAAATTGAGATTCCTTCTGACTTACAAGATATTGTTTTAGAAAAAAGACAAGAATTACTTGAAGCTTTAGCAGATTTTAATGAAGAGCTCATGTTACTTTACTTAGAAGACGAAGAGATTCCTGTTGATATGATTAAGGAAACCCTTCGTGAAGCAACATTAAGCGTTAAATTCTTCCCAGTATTATGTGGAAGCGCCTTTAAAAACAAAGGGGTAAAATTAATGCTTGATGCGGTTATTGATTATTTACCAGCACCAACAGATGTATTAGAAGTAAAAGGAACAATGAAAGACGGTAGCGAAGTACGTGTACCATCAAGCGATGATGCTAAATTCGCAGCTTTAGCTTTCAAAGTTATGACCGATCCATTCGTTGGAAAACTTACTTTCTTTAGAGTCTATTCAGGTAGTTTACAAAAAGGGTCATACATCATGAATACTACTAAAGGTAATAAAGAACGTATTGGTCGTTTACTACAAATGCATGCCAATCACCGTGAAGAAATTGACGAGGTATTTGCAGGCGATATTGCAGCTGCAATCGGTCTTAAAAACACTTCAACTGGGGATACATTAGCAGAAGAAAAATACGACATCATCTTAGAAAAAATGAACTTCCCTGAACCAGTTATTAGTGTTGCGATTGAACCAAAATCAAAAGCAGACTCTGATAAAATGGGTAACGCATTAGCAAAATTAGCTGAGGAAGATCCAACATTTAGAACGTATACTGATCAAGAAACAGGACAAACGATTATTGCTGGTATGGGTGAACTTCACTTAGACATCTTAGTTGATCGTATGAAACGTGAATTCAAAGTTGAAGCCAATGTTGGGGCACCACAAGTTAGCTACCGTGAAACCATTACTACAGGTGCTGATGTTGAAGGTAAGTTCGTTCGTCAATCAGGTGGACGTGGACAATACGGACACGTTTGGATCAAATTCGAACCAAACCCTGGTAAAGGATTTGAATTCCAAGATGCTGTGGTTGGTGGGGTAGTTCCTCGTGAGTATATTCCAGTTGTTCAAAAAGGTTTAGAAGAATCTTTAGAAGACGGAATCATCGCAGGATACCCAATTATCGATTTAAAAGCAACCTTATTTGATGGATCATATCATGATGTTGACTCATCAGAAATGGCATTTAAAGTGGCTGCATCCATGGCGCTTAAAAAAGCAAAAGATATGTGTAGAGCAATTCTTTTAGAACCAATCATGGATGTTGACGTAATTATTCCTGAAGATTATTTAGGAAATGTTATGGGTGATATTAACTCTCGTCGTGGTAAAATTGAATCTCAATCACAACGTGGAGGCAATACTTACCAAGTAGAAGCAAAAGTACCACTCTCTGAAATGTTTGGCTATGCAACAAGCTTACGCTCAAATACTCAAGGACGTGGAAACTACTCAATGGCGTTCTCACACTACGAACCAGCGCCAAAATCCATTAGCGAAGAAATTATTAAAAAACGCAATGGTTAATTGATTTAATAACTTGCATTAAACCATATTTTAAGTTAAAATAACAATGTTATAATACCAATTCAAGGAGGATTATCTAAAATGGGAAAACAAAAATTTGAACGTACAAAACCCCATGTTAATATTGGAACTATTGGCCATGTTGACCATGGAAAAACTACATTAACTGCTGCAATTGCTACCACACTTGCTAAAAGAGGAATCGGTGGAACTACAGCTGCAGACTATGCATCAATTGACAACGCACCAGAAGAAAAAGAAAGAGGAATCACCATTAACTCTGCTCACATTGAATACTCAACTGAAAACCGTCACTACGCACACGTTGACTGCCCAGGACATGCTGACTATGTTAAAAACATGATCACAGGTGCTGCACAAATGGACGGAGCAATCTTAGTTGTTAGTGCTGCAGATGGACCTATGCCACAAACTCGTGAACATATCTTATTAAGCCGCCAAGTAGGTGTGCCTAAACTTGTTGTATTCATGAACAAAGTTGATATGGTTGATGATGAAGAATTATTAGAATTAGTTGAAATGGAAATTCGTGAATTATTAAGCGAATACGACTTCCCAGGAGACGAAATTCCAGTTATCCAAGGTTCTGCTTTACTTGCACTTGAAGGTAAAGAAGAATACGAAGAAAAAATTATTGAATTAATGGAAGCAGTAGATTCTTACTTCCCTGAACCAGAACGCGAAACAGACAAACCATTCTTAATGCCAGTTGAAGACGTATTTAGTATCACTGGACGTGGAACCGTTGCTACTGGACGTGTAGACCGTGGTACAGTTAAAGTTCAAGAAGAAGTTGAAATCGTTGGGATTCGTCCTACTAGAAAAACTGTTGTTACAGGTGTTGAAATGTTCCGTAAATTGTTAGATCAAGCACAAGCTGGAGATAACATTGGAGCGTTATTACGTGGTGTTACTCGTGATGATGTACAACGTGGACAAGTTTTATCAAAACCAGGAAGCGTTACACCTCATACAAAATTCCGTGGAGAAGTTTACGTATTAAGTAAAGAAGAAGGTGGGCGTCATACACCATTCTTCTCAAACTATCGTCCACAATTCTACTTCCGTACTACTGATGTTACCGGTGTTATCGAATTACCACAAGGTGTGGAAATGGTTATGCCAGGAGACAACGTAGAAATGCATGTAGAACTTATTCATCCAATCGCACTAGAACAAGGTACAAAATTCTCAATTCGTGAGGGTGGACGTACTGTTGGTGCTGGTGTTGTTGCAGAAATCCTTAAATAATTTACGTTATTTAAGCCAACATTAAATGTCATAAGGCCTTAAAGATTTGATCAATGATCACTTATTCTTTATGGCCTTTTTTCATTCCTAAATATCAAGCGCTTACAAAATTCTATAAAAACGCGTATTAAAATATAACCCATATGCTATAATATTTACAAAGCAAGCCAAAATTTACATGGAGGACAGGAAATTTATGAAACAATACGAAACCGAAAAGATCCGTAATATCGCTATTTTAGGCCACCTCGGTTGTGGAAAAACTTCATTATCCGAATCCATATTATTTGCCAGTGGGGCCATTGAAAAAAAGGGCGAAGTAGAGAAAAAAAGTACCACATCAGATTATTTAGTTGAGGAACAAAATCGTTTAACTTCATTATCACTATCACTCATACCTGCAGAGTGGAAAGATTACAAATTTAATTTTATTGACACACCTGGTAGTGAAGAATTTATGGGTGAAATCAATCAAGCTTTATCCGTTGTTAAAGGGGCTATTTTAATGATTGATGCATCAAAAGGGATAGAAGTTGGAACTGAACGTTTGTGGTTAGAATTAACTAAATTACATATCCCAACACTAATTTATATCAACAAACTCGATAAAGAAAATATCAAGTTTGAAGAATTATTAGGATCAATCCGTGCACGCTTTGGAAAGAGTGCTGTACCGTTTGCTTGGCCAATTGGTGAAGGCGAATCATTTAATGGTTATGTTAATTTAGTTGATGATCAAGCAAAAATTTCTAACGGAACGATGTGTGTTCCTGCCGATATGCCAAGCGATTTAGACGATACTGTAAGTGAACTTCGTGAACAAATTATGGAATCTGTAGCTGAAACTAGTGAAGACCTTTTAGATAAATATTTATCAGGTGAAGGATTAACTCAAGATGAAATTAATAACGGCCTACGTCAAGGTGTTTTAGATGGAGAACTTCAACCTATTTTAGTGGGATCAGCAACTAAAACGTTAGGTGTTAGAACGTTGCTTGATATGTTAATTCACTTTTTACCAGCGCCTAATGAACTAAACCCAATGATTGGTAAAGATTTATCAACAAACGAAAATATCGAAAGAAAAACACTCGATACTGAGCCTTTCTCAGCCTATGTATTTAAAACTACTGTAGACCCATTTATTGGTGCAGTTAACTTATTTAAGATAGTTTCAGGTACACTTAGTGTCGGTAAAGAAGTTTTAATCGCAAACACGAAAAAAACGGAAAAAATAAACCAACTTTTCACTTTAAGAGGAAAACAACAAATTCAAGTAGATTCTTTAAGTGCAGGAGACATTGGTGCCGTTGCAAAACTTGATAATATTTACACTGGCGCAACCCTTGCAGATCCTAAGAATCCTATCATTTTTGAAGCTGCAGAAATACCAAGTCCAACGATTTATGTAGCGATTCATCCTAAAAATAAACAAGATGAAGATAAAATTTCTACAGCGCTACAACGTCTTAATATTGAAGACCCTACCTTTGAAGTAAGAAGAAATAAAGAAACAGCTCAGTTACTCATTGGTGGACAAGGGATGACGCATATTGGCTTTATTTTAGATAAAATGAAAAATATGTTTAAGGTTGATGTAGACACATCAGATCAAAAAATTGTTTATCGTGAAACGATAAAACAAGCAACAAAAGCACAAGGTCGCCATAAAAAACAATCAGGAGGTTCTGGACAGTTTGGTGATGTACATATCCGTTTTGAACCGCTTAATCCAAATGAAACAGAATTTGAATTTGCTGAAGAAGTCTTTGGTGGTGCTGTACCTAAAAACTACTTCCCAGCTGTAGAAAAAGGTCTAATAGAAATTCTAGAAAAAGGCCCACTAGCGGGATTTCCAGTTATTGGAATTAAAGCAACTTTATATGATGGGTCATATCACCCAGTAGATTCAAATGAGATTTCATTTAAGTTAGCCGCAGCTATAGCATTTAAAGAAGCATGTAAAACGGCTAAACCAACAATTTTAGAACCAATTATGAATGTTCGCATTACCGTTAAAGATGATTATGTTGGTGATGTTATGGGCGATGTTAATAAGCGTCGTGGTCGCGTTCAAGGTATGGAACCGCTTGGTGGAGGGCTTCAAATCATCAATGCTGAAATCCCTGAAGCTGAAATTGTTAAGTATACCATCGATTTAAAAGCCATGACACAAGGTAGTGGCGCATTTGTTCGTGAGTTTGCCCGCTATGAAGAAGTACCATCGCATTTAATTGATAAAATTATTGAAGAACATAAAAAAGAGAAATAAAATTTTTAGGACTAGTCATACTAGTCCTTTCTTTTTATGTAAAATAATATAAATTGTCATCAAAATACGTTATAATAGCCTTACGTTAGGAGTGAGACTATGTATATTGATACGCATGTTCATCTAAATAGTGATGCATTATTTCAAGAGGCGGATCACTATATTAAGAAAGCTTTAGCTAAAGGTGTAAGCACCTTAATTGTGATAGGCTTTGATCATGAGACGAATAAACGCGCGATAAAACTAGCCCATCAGTACGATAATATTTATGCAAGCGTCGGGTATCACCCAACTGAAGCAAACCATATTAAAGAAGAAGACTTTAAAATATTAGAAAATTATTTACAAGATGAAAAAGTGGTTGCAGTAGGGGAATGTGGATTGGATTTATACTGGGATAAAACCCATGTAAAAGAACAAGTTGAGGTTTTTACCAAACAAATTAAATTATCTAAAAAATACGATAAACCTTTATCTATCCATATGCGTGATGCAAGTGAACTCCTTTATGAGACCATAAAAAAAGAAGCCCCTTTAAAAGGGATTATGCACTGTTATAGTGGATCTACTGAAATGGCAAGTAAGTTTTTAGATTTAGGGTTACACATTTCACTTGGAGGCCCTGTTACATTTAAAAACGCAAAAACACCAAAAGAAGTAGCTAAAGCCGTACCGATAGAGCGCTTACTCATTGAAACGGATGCCCCATATTTAGCCCCACATCCTTACAGAGGAAAACAAAACGATTCAAGCTTATTACCTTTAATCGCAGAAAGCATCGCAAAGATTAGAGAAGAGTCGATAGAATATATTGCAACAAATACATCAAATAACGCAAAAAAATTATTTAATATTTAGGAGGAACCCCCATGAAAAAACTATTTGTTTTTAGTGTACTAACCGTATTTACCTTATTGCTTACATCTTGTGACTTATCCCTTGAAGAACCAGGTGATACCTTATCTGATGAACAATTAAAAAGTGCCATCGAAGAAATGTTAAATGAAGATGATAGTGCGATTGAAGCTATCGTTGATGATATTTTAGCTCAAAGAGATGAAGAAAATTTATTGTACTTATCTGAAAGTGAATTAGAGTCATTTATTACTACACTCATCCCCCTGCATTTAAGCGAAGAGGCGATTGTTGAACTTGTTGAAAGTTATTTGCCAAATGATTTAACAGAGGCAGAACTTTTAGCCCTTGTTAGAGATTTATTACCAGAAGATCAGTTTACATCGACATTCGATTTAGAAGGCTTTGAACAAGCTTCAACTGCGATGAGTGAAAGTAGAAGAGATACCGTTGTTGGGATTTCAACGACTACAGAAGAAGGTGGCGGTTCAGGTTCAGGCGTCATTTATAAAGCTGAAGGCAACGAATATTATGTTGTGACAAATCACCACGTTATTGAAGATTTTACAGCGATTGAAATTGTTTATGAACGTTATGGAAACTTAAATTATATTGATTTTGAAGATATTACCTTTTACGGTAGTGATCCGATTACTGATTTAGCGGTTTTAAGTTTTACTTCTGATGAAGTCTTTCAAACAGTCGAATTTGCAGATTCTTATGCATTAAAACCAGGACAATTTGTATTTGCGATAGGGAATCCTTTAGGTTTTCAGTATTTTGGTAGTGTCACTATGGGAATCATTTCAGGCTCTGCGCGTTTCTTAGAAAGCGATGACTTTAATTCAACCGTAATCCAACATACAGCACCAATTAGTCCTGGTAATAGTGGAGGTGCCCTCTTTAATATTAATGGAGAGTTGGTTGGGATTAACCACATGAAGATTATTGATGATCTTGCTGCAAATATGGGCTTTGCCATACCAAGTAACACTGTTCAACGAATTATTCGTGATTTAGAAGAATCTGGAGTAGTCATTCGACCGTTCTTAGGTGTAACTAGTTCAGTCTATGTTAATTTATGTGATACAGACTATGGTGTTTGTGTTGATATATTAGAAGGCGGCGCTGCAGAAGCGGCTGGTTTAATCAATGGGGATACCATCATTGGCTATAAACTTGAAGATTGGGAAGACTTTGTTGATGTTTATAATTTCAACGATTTAAGAGAAGCGATTTTAAACTCACGTGTTGGTGATCGCGTTATTATCAAATATATCCGTGATGGGGTTACTTACGAATCTGATGTAACGGTATTAGAAGTACATCCTGATGATCAATAGGAAATACTTTATTATTGTTGTAAATTCTATGAATTTGCTATACAATGTTAAAGGCACTTATTAGGAGGTACTATAATGGCATTAACCGCAGGGATCGTTGGATTACCAAATGTTGGTAAATCAACCTTATTTAACGCAATAACACAAGCAGGGGCACTTGCTGCAAACTATCCTTTTGCAACCATTGAACCAAATGTTGGAACAGTGATTGTTCCTGATCAAAGATTATATAAAATTGCTGAAATTGTTAACCCGAAAAAAATTGTTCCAACGACATTTGAATTTACAGACATTGCCGGTTTAGTAAAAGGGGCAAGTAAAGGTGAAGGGTTAGGAAATCAATTCTTATCTCATATTAGAGAAGTAGATGCAATCATCCATGTTGTACGCTGTTTTGAAGATAAAAATGTAACCCATGTCGATGGAGATGTTGATCCAATTAGAGATATTGAGACTATTGATTTAGAGTTAATATTTTCTGATTTAGAAATTGTTGAAAAACGATTACCTAAAATAGAAAAGAAAGCCCAATTAAAAGTCGACCCCGATGCTGTAAAAGAATACGAGTTGTTAAAACTAATTCAAAATACCCTATTGAATAATCAAACCATCCGCACCATCAAGTTTACAACTGAAGAGTTTAAACTGATTAAAAGTTACGGATTCTTAACACAAAAACCAGTCATTTATGCGTTAAACATATCAGAAGATGATTTTGCATCTAACTATGTTAACGAGCACGCTTCATGCGTCCTTGAACATGCAAAAAAAGAACATACTGAAGCTTTATTAATTAGCGCTAAAATTGAAGCTGAACTCTCAGAATTAGATGCCTCAGAAAAAGCAATGTTTTTAGAAGAACTTGGGGTTAAAGAAAGCGGCCTTGATCAACTAATTAAAAGAAGCTATGATTTACTAGGCTTAAAGACTTTTTTTACTGCAGGTGAAAAAGAAGCACGTGCTTGGACATTTAAAGACGGGATGACTGCACCAGAATGTGCTGGCATTATTCATAGTGATTTTCAAAAAGGCTTTATCCGTGCTGAAACGATTGCTTATGAAGACCTTTTAGCGACTAAGAGCATGTTAGCTGCGAAAGAACAAGGCAAAATGCGTTCTGAAGGAAAAAGCTATTTGGTAAAAGACGGCGACATTATGCTTTTCCGTTTTAATGTATAGGAGGATTTAATATGATTCTTGATTATATTTCATTTATTTTATTACTGTTTTTCATGACCTTTTTTGTTACGATTTTTCATGAATATTTTAAAACAAAAATGATTATACCTAAAAAAATGATGACCTATAAAAAAGGTGGATTATTTGAACATTATTATATTGTTTTAGGCTTAACATTAATCGTCATCTTGCTTCATGCATTTACAGGGATGGCACCTTTTGCAGAAGATAATATTTTAAGTAATATCATTCAAGTGATTTCATTTAGTTTTGTAGGATTTATCTTTTTAGTCTTTACGTTTGTCTTTTTATTTTACTTTATCGCCTTTATCTACGTTAAAGTTACAAAGATAGAAGATCGACAAGCCTTTTATCAACAACATGTACATAAAATGATTACAACAGCCTTCATTATTTCATTCGTACTCATTAGTTTAGTAATTATTACTGGCATTATTGGTCTATTAAATTAAGCATGGAAACATGCTTTTTTTATTTGGCTAATAGGAAACGGTTCACAAAGATTGTGGTATAATAATCTAGGGTGATAACATGAAAGCTAGTATTATTAACATTGGCAACGAATTATTAAACGGAAAAACTATTAATACAAACCTCAATTTTATATCAAAATCTTTAAGAGCTTTAGGCATTGGTATTACACAAGCTATTACGATTAATGATGAGGCTGAAATGATTCATAAAGTATTAGAGTCTATTACCGATTCTTTAATCATTATTACAGGTGGACTTGGGCCAACTCAAGACGATTTAACCAAAGAAAGTGTTTGCGCCTTTTATGACTTAAAACTTTATTTACATGAAGAATCATTAAACCGTATTAGAAAAACATTTGAACAATCCCATAAAAAAATGGATGAGTCAAACTTAAAACAAGCGTATTTTCCAAAAGATTCAATTATTTTAAAAAATGAAAATGGTACGGCACCTGGTGCAATCATACAACATAATGATAAAATCATTGTGTTATTACCTGGACCTCCAACTGAAATGAATCCTATGTTTGAATCCGTAAGAATTTATTTAGAAGAACGTGTTTCAAAAGATTTTTATGAAGATGGATTTTTAATTTCAGGCGCTGGAGAATCAGAGATTGAAGGCATTCTTAAACCTTTGCATAAAAAACATGAACGTGTCAATATAGCCTCATATGCTGGCTTAGGTGAAATCCAGTATATCTTTACTTCAACGAGTCAAGATGATTTAAATCATGCACTCAAAGATTTTAAAATGCAGTTTAGTGAGTATATTGTAGGACCGTATCAAATCCCTTTAGAAACACAAGTCGTCAATACTTTACAAGCCCAAAATAAAACCATCTCATTTGCGGAATCATGTACAGGCGGTTTACTTGCTGGTAGATTGATTAATGTGCCTAACGCAAGTCTTGTGTTTAATGAGTCATATATTCTATATTCTAATGAGTCAAAAATCAAAAATTTAGGGATTAATCAACAAATTATTGATCGCTTTGGTGTTGTTAGTGATCAATGCGTTTATGAACTTGCCTATCAAGTAGCGAAAAGAACGTCTAGTGACATTGCAATAAGCGTTTCAGGCATCGCTGGTCCAACAGGAGGGAGTCAGTTAAAACCTATAGGAACCGTTTATTTTGGTGTTTATCATGAAGGCAAAACCCGTACATACCACAAAATATTTAATGGAGATAGACAAATGGTTAGATCAAAGGCTGTTACGTATGCGCTTTATCTAACGTATAAAACGTTAATGCATGAAAACCATCATTAATACTTTTAAACATAACGATTTAGAAGTTTTAGAATATACAAGCAGTCAAGCAAAAAAACTGTTGTTTTTACAACATGGTATTTACGGAAAAAAAGAAAAAGTAATGAATTTATTGGGCGTCTCATTTGTGAAATTAGGCTATCATGTGGTTGCGATTGATGCTTATAAACATGGCTTTAGAGGTGAGAAACCTTTTATTAACCAAGATAAAGATCAAGCTGAATTAGAAACAATGGATGTTGTTGAACAGACAGCTTTTGATATTAAAGCACTTTACGAACACTATTATCAAAATTTCTATCCATCGGTAAATATTGTTGGAATATCTATGGGTGGGTTAATTGCTTATTATCTATCAACTATTGTGGATAATATTGATCAGCTTGTGGCTTTAATTAGTAGTCCTAAATTTTTAGAGGCTGCCAATTATACATTCCCAAAAGAAAGACAAGCACTCTATGATAATTCAGAAGAAGTATTAAATAAAGTTAAAGCGATGGACCCTAGTGAAAAGGTAAAGAAGATGTCATTTGAGCGATTAATTATGCTTAATGGGATACATGACCAAGTCATTCCTTACACACAAAGTGAAACGTTTTATCACAAACATAAAGCCTTAAATATTATCTTTAAGACCTATGATGCTGAACACAAAATTACTAAAGCTATGCATGAAGATCTTATCGAATTATTAAAAGAGGAGTTTTAATATGAATCCACACTTAAAAAACAAAGAAACCGATAGCTTATTTGAGCACATGTTAAAGTTAGAAACTATTGATGATTTTTATGCTTTTTTTGAAGACATTGCCACCATCCAAGAAATCAAAGATTTTACCCAGCGATTCCATGTCGCGAGGCTTTTAAAACAAGGGTCAACTTATGTTGAAATAGAAAAAATAACCAAAGCAAGCGCAACAACAATCAGCCGTGTTAATAAAGCGCTTCAGTATGGCGCTGGCGGCTATCAAAAAATATTAAATAAATGATTTTTTTAGTCAATTTATTTACATTGACTAAAGGCTATGATATAATGATTTACCGTGAGTTCTAAACTCATCCTTGCTGCTTGCAGCCAATAGACCATAAGGAGGAAAAAACTATGACAAAATACGAAATCATGTACATTATTCGTCCGACTGTTGCTGAAGAAGATCGTAAAAATTTAATTGAAGAATTAAATACTATTTTTACATCAAGAGACTCTTCAGTAGACAAAGTAAACGAATGGGGAATGCGTGATCTTGCGTACGAGATTCAAAAACACAGAAAAGGTTACTATGTTGTACTTGATGTAACTGCTACTGAAGAAGCTCGTGCTGAATTTGATCGTGTAGTCCGTATTAAAGAAGATATTTTACGTTATTTAATCATTAAAGACGTAAGATAAGGAAGGTGATAGTATGATTAACCGTGTGATATTAGTTGGTCGCTTAACTAAAGACCCAGAACTAAGAAGAACTTCAAATGATATTCCTGTTGCAACCTTTACCCTTGCAGTCAATCGTCCATTCTCAAACCCAAGTGGAGATAGAGATGCCGATTTTATTCCATGTGTAGTATGGAGACGTCAAGCGGAAAATGTTGAACAATATTTATCTAAAGGAAGCTTAGTTGGTGTTGAAGGACGTATTCAAACCCGTTCATATGATGACCAAGACGGTAATAGAAAATACATCACTGAAGTTGTTTGTGATTCTGTTCAGTTTTTAGAACCTAAATCCGCTTCTGAAAACCAAACAAACTATGAACCACAATCTAAACCACAACCTAAAAAAGAATCGTCAATACCAGATATTATTACGGAAGACGATTTACCATTCTAAAAAGGAGGAATTCTAATGGCTAGACCAAATACATTTCGTAAAAGACGTAGAAAAGTATGTTATTTCACAGAAAATAAAATTAAATACATCGATTATAAAGACGCTGAATTACTAAGACGTTTTATTTCTGATAGAGGTAAGATTTTACCTAAACGTGTTACAGGAACTAAAGCAGGTTACCAAAAAGAGTTAAGTGTCGCAATCAAACGTGCGCGTCATATGGCTTTATTACCATTCGTAAAAGAATAATTGAATGCACCCAAATGGGTGCATTTTTTGTTATAATAAAAGTTGAAGGTTGGTGAAGGTATGGAATTCTTAAATAAAAATGAAGAAAGAATCAAACAAATTAATGCCTTTATGCAAGCACTAAATCAAAAGGACACAAATAAAGTCGAAGTATATGAACGTTATAAGGATGCTATAAAAGACGTTCATCCGATTGATCTATTTTATGTGCAAATGTACCATGAAGATTCAAAATTAAGTGAAAAAACGATTAAAGAAACTGCCAATAAGTTTGTGAATGTTTTTCATGAAGGTTTAGCACGTTTTGAATTTAAAGAACATCATCATCCCTTTATGCAGTGGTTTTTAGAAGAAAATGAAGCGATCATTAATCATCTTAAATCATTAAAACCTTACTTTAAAGAACATCAAATGATTAATCACCAAAAGACTTTAAAAAAAGGCTTTATTAAGTGTTTAGAGTTTGAAAAAAAATGGGTTAAAAAAGAAAACATTCTTTTCCCTCGCTTAGAAGATAAAGTTCCTAGTACCAAACCTTTAAAAGTTATGTGGAGCTTACATGATGATGCCAGAAAACAAATAAAAAAGATTATTCATCACTTCGAATCTGAAACGCTTGATGTTGATAAAGTTAAACCCATCATCGGGTCTTATTACTATTTAATATACGGTATTATCCAAAAAGAAGTTCTTATTTTGTTGCCAGTCGCAGATAAATTTTTAACCGATGATTTATTAGACACTATGCTTAAAGAAAGTATGCAATATGGTTATGTTTTCATGGAAAAATATATAGAAGAAAGTAAAAAATCACTTGATGATCATGCATTTACAGAAGGCTTATATAAAGTGAAAAATGGGTCACTTTCCTTTAAAGAGTTAACCTTAATGTTAAATCATTTACCCCAAGATATTACCTTTGTAGATAAACATGATAAAGTTAAATATTTCAATGAAACAAAAACCCGTCATTTTCCAAGAAATCCTTCAATAATTGGACGCTTAGTACAACATTGTCATCCACCTAAAAGTGTTGATACTGTGATTGAAATTGTCGATGCATTCAAACAAGGTCGTAAGGATGTTGCTGAATTTTGGATTACCTTTAAAGAACGATTTTTATATATCACTTATTATGCCGTTAGAGATGAAGCAGGTAATTATGAAGGCGTTTTAGAAGTTTCACAAGATGTTACACACATTAGAAACTTACAAGGTGAACGCCGTTTATTAGAGTGGGATTAAAAAAACCGATGCAATATTGCATCGGTTTATTCATGAATTGGTTTAATGAATTTCATAAGATAAATAAATGGTGTATCTAATAAAGCAACCAGTAACTTGATTACATACGTTGTAATAAAAATATCAAGGACAATGTCATTTGGTAAAGCGCCTAAAAAAGCTATAGGAACAAAAATCAATGAATCAATAAACTGTGAAATAACAGTTGAGCCGATGTTTCTTACAAAAAGCAGTTTAGTACTTGGTAATTTACTTTTAATCCAAGTAAATAAGTGTACATCAACAAGTTGACTAATAAAATAGGCACTTAAGCTTGCAATAATCACTCTTAACATATCAACACTATTAAAGTTAATACCAAAGATAGTTAATAAAGCATTTTGTGAACCATCTTCTAAAGCTGGTTTAAACCATAAAGCAAATTGCATGATAATAACCATTGCAATTAACGTGAAAAATCCCATATAAACAGCTTTTTTTGCGTCTTTTAGACCGTATTTTTCACTTAAAGCATCGGTTGCTAAAAACAATGTTCCAAACATAATATTGCCAAGTGTTGCATATAAACCAAATAGTTCTACTAATTTAATGACTTGGATATTGGCAAGGATAGAACCCATCGCAATCCAAGTGAATAATCCATATTTACCAAATAGTTTATAAGATATTACAATTAAACCAAAGTTTGCAACCGCAAACAATAACCAAATAATTTCATTACTCATTTTAAAGCCTCCTAGTTTTGATATCGCAGGATGGTTACGAACTGCGTAATACTATGGTATTGTATATAAAATAAAAAGTATTGTCAACAAAAAAGGTCAACGCTAGTTAAACTCTTTTTAAACATCAACCAATGTGATATAATATTTTAAGCATAAGGGATTGAGGTGTCTTAATGGATAAAACCTTTTATAGCTTAGTTACAACCGTATTAATTGTTTTACTTTCACTAGGAATGATCTTTAGTGCTTATCCGGTCATTTTAACGATTATCTTAATTGTCACATTGCTCTTTGCGTTTAATGTGATTTTTTGGCGTCGCTATGTAAGATATTTAAACCACAAAATGAAACGTTATGAAACCGTATTAGAAGAAAAAGATACGTTAATCGAACGCAAGGAACATGTTGAAGAAATTGTTGTGCATTCGTTACCTACAGGCATAATCATGATTAATAAAAATTATGATATTCAGTGGGCAAATCAAAAAGCTAAAACAATATTTGAAAACACATTAGAATCAAAAAATCTTGATATGATTCATAAACCTTTAAAAGAAAAATGGACCAATCAAGATACGTTAACCCCATTTATTATGAAAATCTACGAACATATGTATGAAGTGCACTTTGACCGAATGAATCACATTATATTTTTATATCAAGTAACAGAAAAAGAAGAACTAAAGAAAAAGTGGGCAGAACATATTGATACTATTGGTGTTTTAAACTTAGACAATTTAGAAGACGCGATTAGTGTGTTAGATGTTCAAGAAAAAAGTGAAATTCAAGGAAAATTTCTTGGTGCTTTAGATGATTGGGCTTATGATTTAGGAGCATTCTTAGTTCCAATTAGTGCATCAAAAGTTGTGATGTACCTTCATCGAAAAGAATTAGATGCCTTAATGGTCGATCAATTTAAAATCGTAAATAAAATTAATGATATATCCAAAGATCACGAACTCTTAGTAACATTAAGCGCCGGATTTGCATGCGCAAATATTCCCCTAAATCAATTGGGTGAAATTGCTGAGGGTGCGCTTGATTTAGCTTTATCAAGAGGTGGCGATCAAATCGTTATTAACATTCAAGGAGAACCGCTTAAATATTTTGGAGGTAACACTAATACACAAGAAAAAAGAACGCGAATCTCTAGCCGTATTAACGCTCAAAAACTAATTATGTTATTTAATGCTTCTGATAAAGTATTTATAATGCCGCATGCCCATCCAGATACTGATGCTTTAGGGAGTGCGATAGGGGTTTTAAAACTTGCCCAAGCATATAATAAAGAAGCCTATATTGTCCTTAATTTTAATGAGCTTGATAAAACCGTTAAAAAAATATTACAGTTAATGGAATATGAGTATGTGACATTTTTAGAAAACTTCATTTCTGTAGATGAAGCGATTAATAGCTCATCTAGAGAAAGTTTGCTTGTTTTAGTTGATCATCATTCTTATGGCCAGCTCATTGATGAACGTTTGTTAAAAGAAATTCCTAGCTTAGTTATTATTGATCATCACCGTAAGTTAAGCGATTTTATCTCTGATACGCGCTTATCTTATATAGAACCATACGCATCTAGTTCAACTGAACTTGTTGTAGAGATGATTAACGTTATCGATAAAGCGATTACGGTTAATCCTTTTGAAGCGACCATTATGCTTTCAGGGATTATCGTTGATACCAATAACTTTATGTATCGAACAGGGTCAAGAACATTTGAAGCCGCAGCAATATTAAGAAAATTTGGCGCGGATACTTATAAAGTTAAAAACATTTTAAGAGAATCACTACAAGATATTCAAATCAAGTCACAATTACTTAGTCTAGCTGAACTCATTAAAAAACGTTTTTCAGTGGTTGTTATTCCAGATCACATTGAGACAAATCGCAGTTTACTTGCCCAAGTAAGTGATGATTTACTTGAAATCGATAACACAGTTGCTGCCTTTACCTTAGGGCGTTTAGAATCTAATATTATCGGCATAAGTGCCCGTAGTTTAGAAGGGTTTAATGTACAAATTATCATGGAAAAATTCGGTGGAGGCGGTCATTTAAATAATGCTGGTGCTCAAATTGAAACCGATGACATTCTAAAAGTTAAAAAAGATTTAGTCGAATACTTAGAAACCGCAGTACAGGAGGAAAAACCAATGAAGGTTATATTAATTAAAGATGTGAAAAACAAAGGGAAAAAAGGGGAAATTATTGAGGTTGCAGCTGGTTATGGAAACTATTTATTAACGAGTAAACAAGCCATTGAAGCTACACCGGAAAACATGCAAGTGTTAGAGGATGAAAAAACTAAAATTAAAGAAAAAGAACGCAAAGAGTATGAAGCGATGAAAGAATTAAAACAACGAATTGATTTTAGAGCCGTGAAACTTTATGTTAAGATTGGTGAAAACGGTAAATTTTTCGGAAAAATTAACACCAAACAAATTGCCGATGCCTTTAGTGAACAACATGGAATAGATATCGATAAACGAAAAATCCAACTTGATGAACCAATCACTGCACTTGGTACTTATCAAGTAGATGTTAAACTCCATAAAAACGTTACTGCCACATTTGAACTCTTAGTCTTAGAAGCTTAATGAACGAAGAAAAAGTTATCCCTCATAGTAATGAGGCTGAACAAAATGTTTTAGGTGCAGTGTTTATTGATCAAGATTCCATAAAAATGATTATGGATAAACTTGAAGTTAATGACTTCTTTATGCGTCGACATCGTTTAATATATGGTGCAATTATTGATTTATATCAAAACAATGTTGATATCGACTATACAACCTTAATTGCAAGGTTAGAAACAAAAGACCTTATCATAGATGCTGGGGGTGCTGATTATATTTTAGGATTAGCAGATACAACCCCATCTATTGTTAATTTAGAACATTACATTAACATTGTAAAAGATAAAGCAATCGTTAGAAACATGATTGAAGTTGCTAAAGAAATTGCAGAAGAAGGCTATAAAGCCTTAGATATGCTTGCATTCATTGATGAAGCTGAGAAACGTGTTTTTGATGTAGCTAAGTCACGTCGTACTTCTGATTTCATTACCTTAAAACAAGCAACCATGGAAGTTATTGAAAAAACCGAGGAAGCAAAATCACATCAAGGCGATATTATTGGACTTGATACTGGGTTTAAAGAGTTAAACCGTTATATTTTCGGGTTACAGCCAAGTGAACTTTATATTATTGCCGCACGCCCATCTATGGGTAAAAGTGCTTTTGCACTTAATATCGCAACCAATGTCGCGAAACTGAAAAATCATCCAACCGTTGCATTTTTCTCTCTTGAAATGGGTGTTGACCAGTTAGTAGGTCGTATCTTATCAAGTGAAGCGAATGTTGTTTCTTCACACATAAGAACGGGAGAACTATCTAGTATAGAATGGCAACAATTATCAGTCGCAAGTGATAAATTATCGCGTCTTAACATCTTATTTGATGATTCTGGAACCGTAAAAGTTACCGATTTAAGACAAAAGTGCCGTAAGCTTGCGCAAGAAAACAAATTAGATTTAGTAGTTATTGACTATTTACAATTGCTTTCAGGGTCAAAAAACCAAACAAACCGCGTTCAAGAAGTCTCTGAAATATCAAGAACATTAAAAGAAATGGCTCGTGAACTAAAGGTTCCAGTTATTGCCTTATCTCAGTTGTCACGTAGCGTTGAACAACGACAAGAAAAAATACCTATATTAGCTGATTTACGTGAATCAGGTTCTATTGAACAAGATGCGGATGTTATATTATTTTTATACCGTGCAGACTACTATAGAGAAAATAAAGCTGAAAGCACCGATGAAGTTAAAATCATTGTAGCTAAAAACCGTAGTGGTGCTGTTAATACGAGTGGTTTTGATCTCATATTTAAGAAACAATACTCAAGATTTAGAAACAAAACATTCTCTAAAGAGTCACAAACAAGTGATGATATGGAAGATTTAGATTAACACGCTTATTGCGTGTTTTTTTAAGGCTAGCGTTTTTTGTACTCTAGTGATATAATATTTCGGTGAATAATAAAAAGGTGGCAAGTATGAATACGTTTATTAGAAGAAAAAAACCTTTAAAAGTTAAAATTGATTTAACCGAAGGACCAATATTAAAAAAACTCTTGTTTGTAGCAATACCAATGTTATTAACAAGTTTGGTTCAAATGGCTTACAACTTGACCGATATTTTTTGGGTGTCAAGAGTTGATCGTATCGGCCAAATCAAAGAACAAGCCGTTGCATCCGTTGGGACAGCGGGGTTTTATGCTTGGTTTGGATTTGGTTTAATATTAATTGTTAAAGTAGGCGTGAGTGTTAGAGTTTCTCAAGCTGCAGGAAGAAATGATCAAGAAAGTGTTAACCGCTACGCGACAAACGGCTTTATTGCCATGGCGATTTTAGCCGTTTTATATTCAATCTTTGGGGTATTCTTCGGAAGATTTTTTATTGGATTATTTAATATCCAAGAAGAAGTTGTATTTAATCAAGGGGTTAGTTACTTGCGTATTGTCTCAAGTGTAGGAATGGCATATTTTTTAGTCAATATGTTTAATGGTGTTTATGATGGACTTGGGAAAACCATTAACACTTTTTACATGACCGTAAGTGGATTAATTCTTAATATGATACTTGATCCTATCCTTATATTAGGACTTGGACTTGGAGTTAATGGCGCAGCGATGGCTACAGCCATTAGCCAATCGTTCGTATTATTAAGTTATTTAATCCTTTATACTTCAAAAAAACGCCCTGCTAAAATATCATTTAAACGCTATGCCTCAAAAGAAACCGTAAGAAATATCATGTTCTTAGGCATCCCTGTAGGGATCCAAAGCATGCTTATGACGTCTATATCAATTGGGCTTGGAATCATGGTTGCAAGTTATGGGGCAAGTATTATGAGCGTTTCTCGTATTGGAAGTCAAATCGAAGCATTAAGCTGGATGATTGCATCAGGATTTCAAATTGCATTAGCAAGTTTTGTTGGTCAAAATGTTGGAGCTAATCAATTTAACCGAGTCAAAGAAGGTTATAAAACTAGTATGAAAATCCTTATTCCTTATGGACTTTTTGTCAATGGGTTACTATTTTTTGGTTCAGCACTATTATTTGGACTCTTTATTCCTGATGAACCAACCTTATCACAAGGTGCTAATTACTTAAGAATTTTAAGCATATCTCAGATATTCATGATTTTAGAGATGGTAACGGCTGGGGCATTAAACGGTTTTGGTAAAACCTACGTGGTATCATTTATTCAAATGTTTGGAAATGCGATAAGAATTCCACTTGCGTTTTATTTAAGCATGATTTTAACCCCATCCGTTAACGGAATATGGTGGGCTTTATCGATCAGTTCATTATTTAAAGGAACAAGCATTGTAATTTTATTTTTATTCTTTTTAAGAAAACTAAATCAGCAACAAAAAACACCCAAAGTTGAAAAAACCCATGCGGTGTAATATAATAGGGCAGGAGTTGATTATATGAAAGATCGTTTAGATAAAATTTTAGAACGTTATAATGACATCAATAAACAATTAATTGATCCGGAAATTACTAAAGATATTAAAAAATTAACCGCACTATCAAAAGAACAAAGTGCACTAGAGAAAACTGTTTCAACCTATAAAGATTACCTTAAAACAGAGACTACTATAAAAGAACTTAAAGAGTTATCAAAAGAAGACGATGAAGACATAAGGGAATTAGCGATGATGGAACTAGAAGAAGCTAAAGAAGAAAAACATCGTTTAGAAGAAGCCCTTAAAGTCTTATTAATTCCTAAAGACCCTAACGATGAAAAAAACGTTATCGTTGAAGTTAGAGGGGCTGCAGGGGGCGATGAAGCCAATATCTTCGCAGGCGATTTATACCGTATGTACTTAAAATATGCTGAATCTAAAAACTGGAAAATTGAGCTAGTCGGTTTAGAAGAAAGTGATGCTGGTGGATTTTCACAAATTGAATTTACCGTTTCAGGCGATAATGTCTACTCACTACTTAAATATGAATCAGGGGCACACCGTGTCCAACGTGTTCCACAAACAGAATCACAAGGACGCATCCATACATCAACCGCCACGGTATTAGTACTTCCTGAAGCTGAAGATGTTGAAGTTGAAATGAACATGAATGATTTACGTATTGATACATTCCGTTCAAGTGGTTCAGGTGGTCAAAGTGTAAATACAACCGATTCAGCAGTCCGTGTTACCCACTTACCATCTGGAATTATTGTTACATGTCAAGATGGTAAAAGCCAACATGAAAATAAAGCGACCGCATTAAAAGTTATGCGTGCGCGTTTACATGATAAAGCAATGCAAGAAAAAATGGAAAAAGAAGGCGAAGAACGTCGTAGTAAAATCGGTACTGGCGATCGTAGTGAAAAAATTAGAACCTACAATTATCCTCAAAACCGTATTACTGACCACCGTATCGGATTTACAATCCAACAACTTGACCGCGTCATGGAAGGTAAATTAGATCCTATCATTGATGCTTTAATCGAAGAAGAACTAAAAAGAAAACTCTCAGGGGAAAACGCTTAAAGGGTAAAAGGAGAATCAAAATGCCAACTTATCAACAGGCTTTAAAAGTTAATGAACAATACGCATTAGATAATGGAAAAGAGCCTAGTGCTATAAAAATATTAATGTTACATTTTACACACATGAATAGTGCTGATTTAATCGCTAAACTAAATGAAACGATGGATGAACATCTTTACTTAAAATTCTTACACGCAGTCGATGAATATATTATTAACAATAAACCTATCCAATATATTACTGAAAGTGAATATTTTTATGGATATCGTTTTAATGTTAATGAGTGTGTATTGATTCCTCGATTCGAAACTGAAGAATTAGTGACATATATCTTAGATTTAAAAACTGAACACTTTAAAGATAAAAAAGTAGATTTATTAGATGTAGGTACAGGCTCAGGTTGTTTAGCCATCGCATTAGCCTTAGAAGATAAAACCATCCATGCCCACGCAAGCGATATTAGTAAAGAAGCTTTAGACGTTGCAAGAAAAAACAGCGAAGCGTTGAAAGCGGATGTTGAATTTTATCAAGGCGATTTACTTAAAGCCGTCACAGGTAAAACATTTGATATCATCGTATCAAACCCACCATACATTCCTAATAAAGAAGAAGTAGCACCCATTGTTAAAGATTACGAACCACACATTGCCCTTTATGGTGGGGAAGATGGTCTTGATTACTATAGAAAAATATTAACAGAAGCAAAAGACTATTTAAACGATCGATTTATGATTGCCTTTGAACATGCTTATGATAAAGCAAAAGATATTAAAAAACTTATAAAGAAAAACTTTAAGAATGTCCATATTATACAAAAGAAAGACATGCAAGGAAAAGACCGCATGACCTTTGTACTCAATAAGGACTAAAAAAAGTTATATATATCTATATATATAAAAGAAGTGTCTCTATTGACACTCTTTTAATGCCTATGGCATAATAGCACCTAGATTGGAGGGAAACAATGAAAAAACTCGTTATAGTCGAATCACCTAGTAAATCAAAAACCATTAAACAATACCTCGGCGAAAACTTCGAAGTGTTATCATCTAAAGGCCATATTAGAGATCTTTCAATTTCTAATGTTGGTGGACTAGGTTTAGACATAGAAAACAATTTTACCCCCAAATATGACATTATTAAAGATAAAGAAAAAATTGTTAAAGATTTAAAAAAAGCCGCAAAAAAGGCTGACGAAATCTATTTAGCTACTGACCCCGATAGAGAAGGTGAAGCCATTAGCTGGCACTTAGAAGAAGTCTTAGATGCAAAAGGCAAACCAATGCACCGTGTAATTTTTAATGAAGTGACAAAAAAAGCGGTTTTAGAAGCATTTAATCATCCTAGAGATCTTGATTTAGGATTAGTCTCTTCTCAAGAAACACGACGTATTTTAGACCGAATTATTGGATTTAAACTAAGTAAACTATTACAAAATAAGATTAAATCTAAATCAGCTGGTAGAGTCCAAAGTGCAGCACTTAAAATTTTAGTTGACCGCGAAAAAGAAATAGAAGCTTTCAAACCAGAAGAATACTGGAAAATAAAAGCCATATTCAATGATTTTGATGCAGAGTTAACCAATATTGATCGTAAAAAAGCACAACTTTCAAACGAAGAAGAAACAAAAGCTTTATTAGATCAATTAACCTTAGAATTTAAAATCAGTTCTATCAAAGAAAGACAAAGAAAACGTGCTTCAAAACCAGCTTTTACGACATCAAGTTTACAACAAGAAGCTTCAAATAAACTTAATTTAAGTGGTCAACGTACAATGATGATTGCCCAAAAGCTTTATGAAGGTATTGATTTAGAAAATGAAACAGTTGGGTTAATTACTTATATGAGAACTGATTCTACCCGCTTAAGTGATAGTTTCATTACACCAGCCAAGCGTTTTATTAATGACACATACGGTGAAGCTTACGTAGGAACAAAAAAAATTAAAGCCCTTGCTAAAAATGCGCAAGATGCCCATGAAGCGATTAGACCGACAAACGTATTATATACACCAGAAAAAGTTAAAAAATATCTCAACAAAGATGAATTGCGTCTTTACAAAATGATTTATTATCGTGCATTAGCTTCACTCATGCGTTCTGCACGTTTTACTTCTAAAACGGTTAAATTAGAAAACCAAAACACTATTTTTAAAGCCCGTGCACAAGCTTTAGATTTTGATGGTTATTTGAAAGTATATAAAGAATATGAAACCTTAGATGTAAGCGTACTGCCGCCTTTAAATGAAGGAGACATAATTAAAGCTAACACCTTAGAACCATCTCAACACTTTACACAAGCACCCGCACGCTATACTGAGGCAAAACTTATTAAAGAGATGGAAGATTTAGGCATTGGTAGACCATCAACCTATTCACAAACGATACAAACGCTTAAGTTAAGAAAATATGTTAAAATCGAAGAAAAAAAATTCATTCCAACCGAACAAGGGATTTTAACCATAGAAAAACTTAATGAATATTTTAGCCGTATCATCAGTGTTGACTACACCGCAAAAATGGAAAGTGTGTTAGATGATATTGCCAACCATGAAGCCGATCAAAGTAAGATTGTATCTGATTTTTATTATACCTTTGTCCCACTTGTTGAAAAAGCGAATAAAGAGATGGAAAAAGAACCACCTAAGTTAACCGGTGAAGACTGTCCTGAATGTGGTAGACCAATGGTTTATAGAGAATCACGTTATGGCACATTTGAAGCATGTAGTGGGTATCCAGAATGTAAATACATTAAACCAAAACCCAAACAAAAAACCGAAGTAAAAGATACGGGAGTAACATGCCCTAAATGTAAAAAAGGTACCATCGTTGAACGCGTTGCTACACGCGGTAAAAATAAAGGAAATGTGTTTTACGCATGCAATAATTTTCCAAAATGTAAACACATTTTAAGTGGCAAACCAACTGGTGAACACTGTCCAAAATGTAATAATTTAATGGTAGAAACAGCGGATGGTCAAGTACGATGTGACGATATAAAAAGCTGTGGATATATCAAAGATTAACAGGTCAAAAAAATTAATAAATTTGTAATAAATGTACTTTAGCCCTAGTTAAGGCGTTAATCTGCATCGGACATATATGTCCGATAGATAAAATGATTTTTTTAGGGTATCCGTATTGACACAATTAAACCGATATGCTAATATTAAAGTGCGACTGAGAGGTCGCAACTTATCCCTTACATAGCATGGTGAATAATTTATTTATTCACACATCCCCTTCCTTAATCCGCCGAGAGGCGGATTTTCCCTTTTTATAGGGTTTTTGTTTTTATAATTAAAGCGTTATGTTATAATACACTGTGATAAGATAAAGAATGGTGATTTTATGGGATTTTTTAAGAATTTATTTCAAACGAAGAAACAAAAAGAAGCATCACAACGCTATAAAATCGGTATGGAGAAAACACGTAAAAATGTGTTTAATCAACTTGATTCGCTATTAAAAAGTGGTGCAGTAATTAATGAAGATTTATTTGATGATATCGAAGAAATTTTTATTATGGCAGATATTGGCGTTGATACAGTGATCGCCTTAGTAAACCATTTAAGAGAAACAGTAAACACCAAAAAATTAACAGATGCAGAAAGTTTACGAGAAGTTATCGTTGAAGAAATGTTTAAACGTTATGTTAAAGAAGATATTGTGGATACGAACTTAGATCTATCACATGAACTAAACATCATCTTATTTGTTGGCGTTAATGGCGTAGGCAAAACCACTTCGATAGGTAAAGTTGCCCATCTCTTAAAAAATAGAGGGAAGAAAGTGATGATGGTGGCTGGAGATACCTTTAGAGCTGGTGCTATTAATCAACTAAAAGTATGGAGTGAGCGCGTTGGTTGTTTGTTTTATGCAAATGAAGAAGGCTCAGACCCATCAAGTGTAATGTTTGATGCGATTAATGTTGCAAAAAAAGAAAACGTAGATGTTTTACTATGTGATACCGCAGGCCGCTTACAAAACAAACAAAACCTTATGAAGGAACTTGAAAAAATTCACCGCGTTATTGGAAGAGAAGTTGATTTAGCTCCTCATGAGACATTACTTGTTATTGATGCAACAACTGGTCAAAATGGCTTAAGTCAAGCAAAATTATTTAACGAAGTTACAAAATTAACAGGCGTCATTTTAACAAAATTAGATGGAACAGCTAAAGGTGGTATAGCTTTAGCTATTAAAGATACATTTGACATTCCAATTAAGATGGTTGGTTTAGGGGAAAAAATTGATGATTTAGACTATTTTGATATTGAGGAATATATCTATGGATTATTCTCTGATGTGCTATGAGTGTTAATCTAGCTGAACACATTGAAGTTGCTGAGCTATATCAATTTTATAAACCCCTATTAACTGAAAAACAACAACTCATGATTCAATACTATTATTTAGATAATTATACATTAAGTGAAATCGCAGAGATTGAAAATATCTCAAGAAATGCCGTTCACGATCAATTAAAACGTACAGTCGTGAAACTGCACGATTTTGAAATGAAGTTACAATTAAAAGAAAAATCATTAAAACGAGAATCAATCCTTAATGACTTTAAAGATCAAATGGATGAAGATACCTTTAAAGCATTAATTGACACTCTTATGAAGGTGGAATAATCTATGGCTTTTGATCAACTATCCGACCGCTTACAAATGGCATTAAGACGAATGACAGGGAAAGCGCGTTTAACCGAAAATGATATTGAAGAAATGATGCGTGAAGTTCGTCTTAGTTTACTTGAAGCGGATGTTAACTTTAAAGTAGTTAAGACGTTTACTGCTGAAATTAAAGAAAAAGCGCTCAATGAAAAAATCTTAAAAGGGCTAAATCCCTCTCAACAAGTTGTAAAAATTGTTCATGAAGAGTTAAAAGAACTCTTAGGAGGTAAAACCAGTACCTTTGCGATAAACGAAAATGCCCAAACAAAAGTTATGTTAGCTGGGCTTCAAGGTTCAGGTAAAACAACTACTGCAGGGAAACTTGCAGCTTACATAAGAAAACATCATAAAGTCAATCCATTATTGGTTGCCCTTGATATTTACAGACCAGCAGCGGTTGATCAACTTGTTACTATTGGTAAACAACTATCAATCCCTGTATTTGAAAAAGGAATTAAAGAAAATCCTGTGAATATCGCTAAAGAAGCTTTAGAATATGCCAAAACCAATCAACATGATTTTATCATCTTTGACACCGCAGGACGTTTACATATCGATGAATCGATGATGAAAGAGTTACTTGATATTAAAGCCCTAATTAAACCAGATGAAATTTTACTCGTCTTAGATGCTATGACTGGCCAAGATGCTGTAAGTGTCGCAAGTCATTTTAATGAATCACTTTCTATTACAGGGAGTATTATCACCAAACTAGATGGTGATACACGTGGTGGGGCAGCTTTATCACTTAGAAAAGTTACTGGTGTTCCAATTAAGTTTATGGGACTTGGTGAAAAACTCGATGCGTTTGATGTATTTCATCCAGACCGCATGGCAAGCAGAATCCTTGGCATGGGGGATGTTTTAACTTTAATCGATAAGGTAACTGAAAACGTTGATGAAGATGACATGATGAACATGATGGAAAAAATGATGTCAGGTAAGTTTAATTATAATGATTATTTAAAACAATTAAAAATGATTAAACGTATGGGATCTTTAGGGGGTCTTTTAAAAATGATTCCTGGCATGAATAAAATGTTAAAAAATACAAATATTGATGATAAACAGCTAGTTTTTATAGAAGCGATTATTGGTTCGATGACAGAAAAAGAAAGAAAGAATCCTGATTTAATTAAGAAAAGTAGTTCAAGAAGACGACGTATCGCTAGTGGATCAGGACGCACTGTATCAGAAGTTAACCGCATTATTCAAACGCTTGACCAACAAAAAGACGCCATGAAACGAATGGGGTCTATGGATCCGAAAAGCATTAATCCTAATAACCCACTTCAATCAATGCCTTCTCCTAAATCCAAACCTAAAAAGGGAAAAGGGAAAAACCGTGGAGGCTTCAGATTTTAAATCGTAAAAAGGTGTAATTTATGAATCATTACACCTTTTTTTTATATAATCTAGTATTGGATGAGATGGATCTTTAAAATACTCTTTAAACGTAATGAAATTATCAACAATATTGACAATCCAACTTTCTTTGTAACGTGGGGGTTTTAAATTTAATGGAAACATATGTTTTAAAATGATATCTTTTTCTAAATCATTCATACCAAATAAGGCATCTGCATTTTTATAGGCTGTTAAAGCATGGGTGAAACCATGTTTTTTAAGCCCTCGCTTTTTTATTGCTTTACCTTGAATTCGCCAGTCATATAAGAAAAAATCATGCAGTAGTGCACCTCGGACGATACTTTTTACATCAAGGTTTTTCCTCTTAGCCCATTTGTAACTATGAAATGCTACTAAAATACAGTGATCGTATAGATTGGTTGTGTGATGGCGATAATTCTTTTGTAAGATGAATTTTGGGTGCGTAATTATAGGTTTTGCAAGTTCAAAAAAAGCTTCAAAATTATTCATTAGAATCACGCTTTTTTGTACGTTTTTTAAAGGGGATTTTCAAATCAGGAAACGCCTTGAACAAGCGATTTTTAGATAAAGATTTATTAATATCACTTAATAAACTAACGTCATTTGAAAATTTCTTTGGTTTAATATCTATCAGTTTTGTTTTTAAATCTTCAAAACGTTGATGAAAACTTTTAAAATGCTCATTATCTTTTAATTGATCAATTCTTTGTAATAATCCTTTAGGAAGATGTTCTTTGATTTCTTGAGCAAAATCTTCAACCATGGCTAAACGCAATCTTAGTTCATTAAGTAATGCTTTAAAGTTAACAAGTGAAAGTATAGTTATGAAATAATCAACCAACAATAAAGGTACAACAAATAATACAATGGTTCTAAGGATACTTTCATTTAAACTATTAATAAAAGGGACGATGAATCCAAGATGGATCACGCTATAAAAAAGTGTCCCTAACAAACCCCAATAAATTGAAAACTTAAGACAAATATAGCCCTTAAAATTGAACTTTTCTTCTGAATAATCCCACCATCTAATCCCAAAAAGAGCGTGTAAAACCATGCCGCCAATCAATTCAAGCATAGTTGAAACAAGTATGATTGAACCAAAGATTAACAAAATATTTTCAAGATTTAGTTGGCTATAATCATTAATATAAGGATTAAGCATACTATGAATTAATAAGGCACTGATACCATAAATCGGAACGTAAGGTCCAATTAAAAAGCCCCTATTAACAAAAGTTCTCGTTTTAAAAAAATAATAAGAGACTTCAAGTAACCAGCCGAAAAATGCATAGACTAAAACATACATAAATAGATGCATCATTTCACCTCGATTATGAGTTCTTTTTATTTAAAAAATCTTCTAAAAATTTTTCAATCGCATTTTCTTGATTGGTATAAGGACTAACAACATCAGCGACTTCTAAAAGTTCATTATGGGCATTGTGCATAGCAACACCTAGCCCGGCATATTTAAGCATTTCAATATCATTATGACCATCACCAAAAGCAATGATATCTTCTTGTTTAAACCCTAGTGTTTTAGCAACATATTCTAACGCGGTTCCTTTATTAGTTTGTGGAGTAAATAACTCAATAATAAAATTATATTCATTACCCCAGTTTCTTGATAAAATCTTACCTTGATAATTGGTACGAACATAATCTTCTATAAAGGCACCCTTACCAGGTTTAGCGACAATAATAAAACCATTCGGACCTTTTGGCAAGGTCTCTTTAAAATGCCCAACATGTAGCTTAGCACCATTAAAGTAATGAAGAAGTGGCATAATATCATCTTTTTCTTCTAGAAGATAAATATCTTCTTTAATCTCACAAAAACCATTTTCAATATACATTTTATTCTTTTCAAATATATCAACAACATCGTCTTTGTTTAAATTCAAACTAATTTCTTTAAATGTGTCATGATTTGGCCATGAGACTAAACCCCCATTATAATTAATAATTGGGGTATCTAATTCTAGCATCGTATAATAACGTTCACTACTTCTAAATGGTCTGCCTGTTGCAATCACTAATTGATGGCCTAAGGCTTTGATTTTTTTTAAGTAAGTTACGGTTTCTTCTTTAAGCGTCTCCCAATCATATAAAAGGGTTCCATCTAAATCAAGCACAATTAAGTATTTTTTCATAGTAATCACCTTCAAACATTATCGCATATCTTATAGATTTTTACAATTATTTTAACGATATCATAACCCTAAAAAAACAAAGTTTTATGATATAATAAACTATGGAAGAGGTGAAGATATGCCTGAAATATCATTTGGTGGTTTAATCAACTTTTTACTCGGTATCTTATCTGGGTTTATTTTATTTACAATAATCTATACGTATTTTTTAGTTCGTGGAAAAAATCTTGACACGAGCTTAATTCATAAACCAAAGGTAGAAGTTAAAGAAGAAGAACTCGAAGCCATGATCTTAGAAAAACAAGATGTTTTTAAAAAGCGTTATAAAAAAGAAGATAAAAAAATTGGGAAAATTATATTTGATTTATCCTATGAACTAATCGATGAAATATCGCATTATTATTTTCCAAATTCAAAATACCCTATGCTTGAACTAAGTGTAAATGAAATCATCACCTTGAATCAATATATTACAGAGCGTATGGATAAAATTTTAGAACAACCAATTCTTAAAAATACGCGCAATATAA
Source organism: Candidatus Izemoplasmataceae bacterium (assembly GCA_046541015.1). Lineage (GTDB taxonomy): Bacteria > Bacillota_I > Bacilli_A > Izemoplasmatales > Izemoplasmataceae > Liberiplasma. The sequence continues at coordinate 35,416 of JBKHEA010000003.1, read as the reverse complement.
GAATAACTAAAATTGTTCAAGCGTATGAATTAAAAAAATCCATTGATGAGAAGAAACTCATAAAAGCAGCAAAAAGTAAACCAGTTAAAAAAACAATGAAAGTTGCATTAACAGCTTTAAATATTATGAATCCTGCTTATTGGTTTAGAAAACTTGTGATCAATGCTTCAATGGACTTTGTCACTAAAAAAATCTGTTTAATGATTATCGGAGTCGTTGGTGAAGAAACAAGTAAAGTATATTCCAAAAAACTCTTTGATAAAGAAATTGAATTTGATTTAGTTGATAAGGAATTAAAAGCCTTAGAGTCTGGTGAAGATGATGAAACTGATTAATTCAAGCACCTTATTTGAAACGTCTAAAAATGCTTCAGGATACCATGTTTTTGTCTTTGTAAGTGATTGGTGTATAGACTGTCACTATTTAATGACCTTTATGCATCATATCGAAGCGCTTTATGAAGCCATTAACTTTTATGAAGTTAAGCGAGAAACCCTTATTGATATAACCAAACAGTATCGTGTTGATGGCGTGCCTAGCTTTTTAGTCTTTAAAGATGGGACACTAATAAATCACTATATCGACAAACGTAGAAAGACCTTTATAGAAATAAAAGATTTTCTTGATAATACTCTTAAAGTAAAAGGATGATTGTATGTGCTTTTTTAAACGTAAGAAAAAAATCATTGCCCCTTTAAAGCGTACCCCTGATGATACGCCTTTTCAAGTATTTGAAATCTTAGAAGAAGAAGAGAAACACAAGTATAAAAAAGAGCGATTTGTATCGCCTATTTTTGGGACAAATGTTAAAGATGAAATTGTCATTCCAGTCATGACACAACATAAACATAATCTAGATACATTAGATTCTTTTAGAACACGCCCAAAAATGACTAAAGAAGAGCGTATAAAAAAATATGGGACAGAGTATCCTGAGTTTGATTTAATTAGAGGGAAAAACCTCCAAGAAGTTTTAGACAATCAAAGTAAAGGAAAACGGGTTGTTCATACCCAAATCATCGATGAAACACCAACTAAACCCTATGAACCCGTTGAAAAACCAGAACATTTTTATGAAAAAGATGAATCCCTTAAAGAAACCGATTTGCCCCCTGAAACACCGATTAATCAATCTGATGAATCAATCAAAAAAGCAGAAGTTATAAGTGAAATAAAAACGACAAGTGAAAAACCTACTGAAGAATCATCAAATGATGAAACATCAGTTAAAGAAGCGTTGCCTCAAAAGCAAGCCCCTTTAAAGTTTGTATCGAGTCATCCTAAAACACTAAAGCATTACCAATATCCACCAATATCATTATTTCAAAAACCTTCAGAAAACAAACCTGATTTATCAGCATCAATTGAAAAACAAATTTCTATTTTAAACAAGACGTTTGAAGAGTTTCAAGTTGGCGCAAAAGTTTATAAACATACACAAGGGCCAACCGTAACTAGATACGAAATTAGTTTAGAAAGTGGCGTGAATGTAAGAAAAATCACGGGCTTAGCTGATAATCTAAAGATGGCACTAGCAGCAACACAAATTCGAATTGAAGCACCAATCCCTGGGAAAAGTACTGTGGGGATTGAAGTGCCCAATGAACAAGCTGAAACAGTTCACTTTTATGACATTGTCAATACATCCATGTTCAAAAATGCAGCACAGCCACTAACCATTGCGCTTGGTTTAGATATTGATGGGCAACCTGTCTTTGCATCGATTAAATCGATGCCCCATGGTTTAATCGCTGGGGCAACGGGAAGTGGTAAGAGTGTTTGTATTAATACGTTACTAATGAGCTTACTAGTTAAATATAATCCTCAAGAGTTAAAAATGATTTTAATCGATCCAAAAATGGTTGAGTTATCAAGTTATTATGACTTACCGCATTTACTAACCCCAGTCATCACCGATGTAAAAGCAGCTACTGCGGCATTAAAATGGTTAGTCGATGAAATGGAAAGACGTTTTAATACCTTTAGTGAAGAACGCGTGCGTGATATCGATGCTTACAATCAAAAAATCGGGGATGTTGATTACATGCCGTTTATTGTAGTTGTGATTGATGAACTTGCCGATTTAATGATGGTATCAAGTCAACACGTAGAAGACTCCATCAAGCGCTTAACACAAAAAGCGCGAGCTTGTGGGATTCATTTAATTATCGCAACCCAAAGACCATCTACGGATGTTATTAAAGGAACGATTAAATCAAACATCCCAACACGCATTGCTTTTAGTGTGTCAAGTCATGTTGATTCTCAAACCATCATTGATTCAAGTGGTGCTGATAAATTGCTTGGTCGTGGGGATATGTTGTTTTTAAGTAATGGTCAAAATAAAGTACGTGTTCAAGGCGCATATGTGTCAGATTTAGATATTGAAAAAGTTACAAATTTTATTCGCGAGCAAATGAAGCCTGAGTATTTATTTGATCAAGATACCTTAATTAGAAATATCGCAACGAGTTTAGAGCGTGATGAATATTTTGAAGAAGTCGCGATATTCGTTGTTGAAGAACAAGAAGCAAGCATTAATAAAATTAGTAAACGATTTAGCATCGGATTTAATCGTGCTCAAGGCATTGTAGAAGAGCTAGAAAGTCTAGGGGTTGTTTCAGAAAACCTAGGTTCAAGAGCGCGTGATGTTTTAGTAACTAAAGAAGAGTTAATGCGTATACTTGAAGAAATTAGGTGAAGTAATGAACGCATTTGAACAAGAGAAACGTCATGATGAAGTTGATGAAAACATCATGATATTAGCCAATAATCAAGTGTCTAAACTGCATAAAAAAATGCGTTTAGCACTTTTTGACTTACTCATGATTTTACTTATTCCACTCATCTTTAAACGCTATCAAGATTTTGATGTCATGCACCAATCAAGTGTCTTTAATGTTTTGTTAGGACTTAGCATGATGATTTTCTTGTTTATATTTATCTATCAGTTACTTTTGCCTAAAGCTGACTTTTCAAATGTTAAAGACCGAACGATGATTAAATGGCAATCTGAATTAATGGATTTGATTAGTTATGTTTTAACATTAATGGTTATTATGATAACTATAAATACGTTCTTTTTTAGTTTTGCGATGGTTGATGGGATTAGTATGGAACCAACCTTCGTAGACCAAGATGATATTATTATTAATCATTTTATGATAGATTACGATCAATTTGATATTGTTGTTGTAAGAGTTCGCGAAGAGACTTACTATGTTAAGCGTATTATTGGCTTGCCAGGTGACCGTGTTACCTTTACAGAAAGTGCTGTTTATATTAACGGTGATTTAATTAGTGAGCGTTACTTAGACCAATCTTTTACCTATACACCAAATGAATTCATATTAGGTGAGGATGAATATTTTGTGATGGGTGATAACCGTGATGATTCACTAGATTCAAGAGTTATTGGACCGGTTAATGAAAGAGATTTATTTGGTAAAGTTATTTTTAGAGTAAGACCACTAGAACGATTCGGGAGCGTGAACTAATGAAAACCATTCAATGGTATCCTGGCCACATGGCCAAGACAAAAAAACAAATACAAGCACAACTTAAATTGGTTGATATTGTTATTGAGTTATTAGATGCGCGCGCACCAATTGCATCCCAAAACCCTATGATTCAGAGCATTAGTAGTCATAAAAGACGACTGATTTTATTAAATAAAGCAGACTTAGCTGATACATTTGAATTGAAGAAGTTTATTGATTATTTTGAAAAACAAGGCCATAAAGTTTTAGCTATAAACGCCTTAAATGGTATGAATGTTCAAAAAATACCTTCTCTTGCGAAATCACTCATTAAAGATATCTTAGAAAAAGAGAAGAAACGAGGACGTATTGAACGTCCCGTTCGTTCGATGATTGTTGGGATTCCTAATGTTGGTAAAAGCACACTCATTAATCAGCTCGTATCTAAGAAAGTCACAAAAGTTGGTGATATAGCAGGCGTCACTAAACATCTACAGATGATTCGCATCCATGATGATTTAGAACTGCTTGATACACCAGGAATACTTTGGCCAAAGTTTGATGATGAAGAAGTTGGGTTGAAATTAGCTTTACTTGGATCGATTAAAGATACGATTTTGCCACTTGATGATGTAGTAATCTATGGCATGAAATTTTTAAATCAATATTATAAAAAAGCATTTGAATCCCGTTATGATATTAATGTTGATATAGATAATATAGGAAAAATATTTGATGATATTGGTATCAAACGAGGGTGTTTAAGAAAAGGTAATGAAATTGATTATGACCGTGTCATCGATATTTTCTTGCACGATTTTAGACATATGCAGTTTGGAAAGATTATATTAGATAGAATTGATCAAGATGTATGAGTTTGAACAACAAGCGAATAATCTAGGGTATCATTTAGTCGCTGGATGTGATGAAGCTGGAAGAGGCCCTTTAGCAGGTCCGCTTGTATGCGCTGCGGTTATCTTAAATCCTTTAGATAACATTGATGGTCTATATGATTCTAAAGGTTTAAGTGCCAAAAAAAGACTTGCTCTTTTTGATGAAATAAAATCAAGGGCACTAAGCTATCAAATTGTTTTTATTGATGTTGTTACAGTTGATAAAATGAATGTTTATCAAGCAAGTAAAGCAGGTATGATCAATGCGCTAAAAGGGTTAAATATTCAACCAGATTATGTTTTGACTGATGCGATGCCTTTAGGCAACTTTTCAGTTCCCCATCAAGCAATCATTAAAGGGGATCAATTAAGTGCTTCTATAGCGGCCGCAAGTATTTTAGCGAAAGTATCAAGAGATCACTACATGGAAAAGCTACATGATCGTTATCCTGAATATGGTTTTAACCGTCATAAAGGCTATCCAACAAAGATGCATCTTAAAGCGATTAACGATTACGGGATTACTTTAGAACATAGAAAATCATTTAAACCTGTTCAAGCAGTCTTAGAAAGACAACTACAGTTAAAACTTAAATAATTTCCTATTTTTAAAACGGTTATATCGATTTAAATAGTTTAAAATGGTTGTAATATAAGTGACTTTTGGTATAATTGTAATGGTATAAAAACGATTTCAAAGAGGTGATTTGATGAAAGTAGCAATCGGTGCTGACCATGGTGGTTTTGACCTAAAAGAGAAAATCATTAAATTTCTTGAAGAAAACCACTATGAATACAAGGATTATGGTACTTTTGAACCTGTAAGTTGCGACTATAACGATGTTGCAAAAGAAGTTGCGACCGCAGTGAGCAATAAAGAAGCTGACCGCGGTATTTTAATATGTGGTACCGGGATTGGCATGAGTATTCAAGCCAATAAAGTGCCAGGAATTCGCTCGGCTTTAGTCCATGATTTATTTACTGCAAAAGAAACACGATTACATAATGATTCTAACGTTTTATCTATGGGAGGAAGAATCATTGGTGATCAACTTGCATTAGCTATTGTAGATACATGGTTAAATACGGAATTTTCTAACGAGGAAAGACATCTTAGAAGAGTTAATAAAATAGAAAATTAGAGGTGAATTATGTCAAAAGTCCATATTCTTAACCATCCCTTAATCGAACATAAAATGTGTAAAATACGTGATAAATTTACAGATACAAAAACATTTAGAGAAAATGTGAGTGAGATTAGTGGCCTGATGGCTTATGAAATTACAAGAGATTTAAGTACTGTAGATTTTGAAGTTGAAACGCCGCTTGAAGTAACTACATGTAAACAGCTATCTAAAGAGGTAGTCATTGTTCCAATTTTACGTGCTGGTTTAGGAATGGTTGAAGGCATTCACGCCCTTATACCAACCGCTAAGGTTGGTCATATAGGGTTATGGCGTGATGAAGAAACCTTAGAACCTCATAGTTATTATCAAAAGTTTCCTAAAGAGATTAAAGAAGCGACGGTTTTATTGCTTGACCCGATGCTTGCAACCGGTGGAAGTGTCGCAGCAGCAATTAAAACATTAAAAGAAGCTGGGGCTAAAGATATTCGTTTTGTTGGTATTGTTGGGGCACCTGAAGGTGTTGAATGGCTTAAAATGCATCATCCTGATGTTGATATATACTTAGCAGCACTGGATAGAAAACTCAATGATAAAGGCTATATCGTTCCTGGTTTAGGTGATTGTGGAGATCGCTTATTTGGAACTAAATAATGAAAGATAAGAAATTTTTACTTAAACTCTTCGCGATTGCATCAAGTTTTATCTATGAAGCCCTTGCGGCTATCTTACTAGGCTATTTAATTGGGATAGCTTTAGATCGCCTATTCAATTTAGAGTCGATATTTACGATTATATTTATGGTATTAGGTGCTTTAGCTGCAATAAGAAATCTTATGGTAAGAGTTTATAAATTAGGAGCACAATTAGATGGAAAAGACAAAGACTGAAAGAATTTTTATAGCCACATTTATTTATGTATGGCCTTATATTATAACGGTATCTTTGATCATCTTTTTACTTTCAGGGTTTAACCGAGCGCTTGCCCTTAATTTCTTTTTAGGTGGCGCTGTTAGTGTAATGTTAATGAGCCATAATTATAAAACCACTATGAAAACAGCGGTTAAAGAATCAGAAAAATTGAGAAGTAGAGCTATTTTTAATTACTTGTTTCGTTATGGTTTTTACTCTTTAATACTAGCCATTATCTATTTCCGTTATGAAGAAACTATGTATCTAATCGTAACATTCCTAGGATTCTTATCCTTTAAAATTGTTATGATACTTAATTTTGCTATATCAAATATGATATATAAAAAGAAAGGGGTCGATCTAGATGATTGAGTTCATTGAAGGCTTATCTGCGAATATAAAGTCAACCATAGTCATTGTTACATTTTTAAGTATTATGGTCGTTATTGCAGGTAAGAAGATAGAAAAACTAAAACCTACAGATAAAGTAAAAGGTTTAAGTTTCATCTCGATTATGTTTGTAGACACCCTGAATAACTTCATTAAAGATTTTTATGGCAATAAGTGGAGAACATACGCACCACTGCTAATTAGTGTTTTACTCTTTTTAGCGTTTGCGAATACCTCAAGTTTAATAGGTTTAGCTAATCCGCTTGCGAATATGAGTGTAGCATTATCATTTAGTTTATTTGCGTTTTTAACCATTCAAATTGCGGCATTAATCGCAAAAAAACCCCTTCAACGCTTAAAAGATTTAAGTAGTCCAAAATGGTGGTTATTACCAATTAACATTATTGGTGAAATATCAACGCCTCTTGCGATGGGATTGCGTTTATTTGGGAATTTATTAAGTGGGACAGTAATGGCAGTAGTTATTTATAACTTAATCAATAATGTCGCAAGTACACTTGTAACAACCTTTGTTTTACATCCAATCTTTAATATTGGATTCGGGCTTATTCAAGCCTTTGTCTACTTTATGTTGTTAACTATTTTCTTATCCATGGCTGTTTCTGATGATGAAGAAATGGCACAAGAATAAGAAATAGATTATAATAAAATAATGAAATTTTATAGGAGGATTTAAAGATGTTAAATTTAGTAGCTGAATATAATGAGTTTTTTGTAACAGGTATGGCTATGTTAGGTGCTGGAATTGCTATGATTGCTGGTCTTGGACCAGGGATTGGACAAGGATTTGCTGCAGGAAAAGCTGCTGAAGCAGTTGGAAGACAACCTGAAGCGTTAGGGAAAATCACGACAACAATGCTTGTTGGACAAGCTATGGCTGAAACAACAGGGCTTTATGCACTCATCATCGCTTTCGTTTTAATCGGACAATAATATATTTAGTTAGGAGGCAACACCATGGACCAAGCCGCTCAAGCTATTAATGACTTAGTACGTGTAGCCTTATCAATTGAACTGGTTGAAATGTTAATTCAGATAAGTGCAACCCTCTTACTTGTGATTATTGTTAGGTTTTTCTTTTGGAATAAAGTAACTGCCTTTATCGATGCAAGAAAAGCATATATCGATAAAGAGTTAACCGATGCAGCTGAACGTAATGAAGAAGCAAGCATGTTAAAAGAAGAAGCTGAAAAAGCGTTTGAACAAGTAAAATTAGAAGCAAGACAATTATTAGATGATGCAAAAACACGCGCTGAAGATCAAAGAAGAGAATTGTTAGTTAAAGCAAAAGAAGAAGCGATTAATATTAAGAAAAGTGCTAAACAAGATCTTAACTATGAAATCGATCAAGCCCGTGCTAAATTACGACAAGAAATCATTGATGTTGCAACTGTATTAGCTCAAAAAGTAATTGATAAGGAAATTGATAAGAAAACCTATGATCGATTAATCGATCAAGCTATAGAAGAGGTGCAAAGTCGATGAGCGCTTTAAGCGATCAATACGCGGTTGCCCTTTTTGAGCTTGGACTTGAGAATGATTCCTTAAATGATTTGAAAGTAACGTATGAATCGTTTATCCCATCTTTAGACCAAAAAACAATGGAGTTTTTCTTACATCCAAAAATATCAAAAAATGATAAAAAAGCTTTAATCAAACAATTTGATTTGCCTGAATTATTTAGAGACTTTTTATATGTTTTAATTGATAATAACCGATTTGACTATGTAAAAGAAATCTATCAAGGACTACATAATCTTATGATTAATTTGGCCAATCAAATGGTGGTTAAAGTGTATAGCAAAGAAAATTTAAGCAAAGCAAAAGTGACAGAAATACAGTCACAATTTGAACGTAAATATAACCGTAATGTGTTAATTGAAAACGTTGTAGATCAAACCATCGTTGGAGGTTTAAAGTATGAGTTTGCTGGGGTTGTCTTAGATAATACCATCAATAACAATTTAAACCTTATCAAGTCACATTTGGGTAATTAGGCAGGTGAAAGTATGAGCAAAATAAATCCAGTAGAAATCAGTGCACTTATAAAAGAACAAATTAAAAAATACAGTAAAGACATCAAAACTGAAAGCGTTGGAACGGTTATTAGTGTTGGGGATGGTATCGCGCTTGTTCATGGTTTAGAAGAAGCGATGAGCGGCGAATTACTAGAGTTCCCTAACCATGTATTTGGTATGGCTTTAAACTTAGAAAAAGATCATGTAGGTGCCATTATTTTAGATGAATCTACAGAAATTAAAGAAGGCGATACCGTTAAAACAACCGGACGCATTTTAGAAGTTCCTGTTGGAGAAGGGTTAATTGGTCGTGCTGTTAATCCTTTAGGACAAGCGATTGATGGACTTGGTGAGATTAAAGCGAATAAAACCCGTCCACTCGAACAAAAAGCACAAGGGGTAATGAGCCGTAAATCGGTTGATGAACCACTTCAAACAGGGATCAAAGTACTTGATGCTTTAGTGCCTATTGGTAGAGGACAACGTGAGTTAATTATCGGTGATCGCCAAACGGGTAAAACGAGTATTGCGATTGATACAATAATTAACCAAAAAGGTAAAGATGTTATCTGTATCTATGTTGCCATTGGACAAAAAGAATCCACCGTTGCAGGCGTTATTAATACACTAAAAAAATATGGCGCAATGGATTATTCAATCATTGTTAATGCGAGTGCTTCACAACCAGCACCCCTTTTATATTTAGCACCATATGCAGGGGTATCTATTGCTGAAGAGTTTATGTTTAGTGGAAAAAGCGTTTTAGTTGTTTATGATGACTTAACTAAACATGCAACCGCATACCGTGAACTTAGTTTATTACTAAGACGCCCACCAGGTAGAGAAGCCTATCCTGGAGATGTCTTTTACTTACACTCTAGATTATTAGAGCGTGCTGCAAAACTAAGCGATGATTTAGGTGGAGGTTCTATTACAGCGCTACCTATCATTGAAACACAAGCAGGTGATATATCTGCCTATATTCCAACAAATGTCATAAGTATCACAGATGGACAAATATTCTTACAAAGTGATCTCTTTTATACAGGTGTACGTCCAGCGATTAATGCAGGACTAAGTGTATCCCGTGTTGGAGGCGCTGCACAAATTAAAGCGATCAAGAAAGTTTCAGGAACCTTACGTTTAGATTTAGCCAGTTACCGTGAACTTGAAGCCTTTACTCAGTTTGGTTCTGACTTAGATGATGCTACAAAGAAAAAACTAGAACGCGGGAAACGCACAGTTGAAATTCTTAAACAAGGACTTCATGAAACCTTAGATGTTGAAAAACAAGTAATCTCAATTTATGCCCTTACTAGTGGCTATTTAGATGATGTTAAGACTGAAGATATCAAACGTTTTGAAGAAGAATTGCACCACTATTTTGAAAACAATAAAGAAGGTAAAGATTGTTTAAATACCATTAAAGAAACTAAACAATTACCTGAGGTGACATCACTCAATCAAGTGATTGAATCATTCAAAAAAACATTTGCGTAAGGAGGCAGTTTTATGGGCTCAATGCGAGAAATAAAACAACGAATAAACGCTACTCAAAAAACTAGCCAAATTACTAAAGCCATGTACATGGTTAGTGCATCGAAACTTAAAAAAGCTGAAAGAAGTATACTCAATTTTAGACCATTAACAAAACGTTTAATGGCTTCTTTAGCTCGTATTTTGGAAAATGATCACTCACTAACTCATGCGATGTTAGAGTCGCGTGAAGTGAAAAAGACGCTTTATGTCTTGGTCTCTAGTGATCGTGGACTTGCTGGACCATATAATGCAAATGTTTTTAAAGCATTTTCTTATCACGTTGAAAAAAATCATCAATCAAATGATGAGTTTGTCGTTGCAACCCTAGGTTATAAAGCGTATAGTTTCGTCAAAAGAAAAGGGTATCAAAACTATAACGATGAGGTCATCCAAGTGAGAGATGATATTCAGTTTCTAGATTTTCAATCACTAACTGATGATTTTATTAAAGATTACTTAAAAGGCAGCTTTGATCAAGTAAATGTCTTTTATAATCGCTTTGTTAATACCATTACACAACGTGTTGAAAGCGAGACCATTTTACCGCTTAATCGCAACAATTTCCTTTTATCAAATATTACCGAAGAAAAACCAAGTGGATTAAAAAGTATTTACCATTATGAACCAAGTGCACAGTCTGTCTTAACTAATTTAATTCCTATGGTAGTTGTCAATTTATTATATGGAATGATCTTAGAATCAAAAGCAAGTGAACATGCATCGCGCATGACCGCAATGAAAAGTGCTACAGACAACGCAAAAGAACTTATCAAAGATTTACAGCTTCACTATAACCGTGCAAGACAAGATGCCATAACGATAGAACTTACAGACATCATCGGTGGCGCGAACGCGGTAAACTAAGGAGGAGACATTATGAACAAAGGTAAAGTCATTCAAGTCATGGGACCTGTAATTGACGTTAAATTTGATGAAGCATTACCAGAGGTTAACCATGCCCTTCAAATTGACAATACAAGTGATAAAAATCGTGTAGTTGATATTAAACTCACTTTAGAAGTATCTCTTCATTTAGGAGATAATATAGTGCGTACAATCGCCATGGACTCAACCGATGGTGTCAAACGTGGTATGGAAGTCATTGATACAGGGAATCCTATTAGTGTCCCTGTTGGAGAAAAAACATTGGGTAGAATATTTAATGTTTTAGGTGAAGAAATTGACAACAAAAAACCAGTTGGAGATAAAGTGAAACGTATGCCAATCCATCGTGAAGCACCAAAACTCGATGAGATTAGTAGTGAAACTGAGATTTTAGAAACAGGGATTAAAGTCGTAGACTTACTTGCGCCTTATGTAAAGGGTGGAAAAATCGGTCTTTTCGGTGGTGCAGGGGTTGGAAAAACGGTATTAATTCAGGAACTAATTCATAATATTGCTCAAGAACATGGCGGTATTTCAGTTTTCGCAGGCGTTGGAGAACGTACCCGCGAAGGTAATGACTTATACCATGAAATGACTGAATCAGGGGTTATCAATAAAACTGCGATGGTATTTGGTCAAATGAACGAACCACCTGGTGCGCGTATGCGTGTTGGATTAACTGGTTTAACTATGGCTGAACATTTTAGAGATGTAGAAAAACAAGATGTTTTATTCTTTATTGATAACATTTTCCGCTTTACGCAAGCAGGAAGTGAAGTATCCGCTTTACTAGGACGCATGCCAAGTGCGGTAGGGTATCAACCAACCCTCGCAACTGAAATGGGTAAATTACAAGAACGCATCACATCGACAAAAGAAGGATCAATTACATCCATTCAAGCGGTATACGTGCCTGCAGATGATTACACTGACCCTGCCCCAGCAACTACCTTTACTCATCTAGATGCAACCACAAACTTAAGCCGTAAAATCAGTGAAGAAGGGATTTACCCTGCAGTAGATCCACTAGCATCAACCTCACGTGCCTTAGAACCTGAAGTGGTCGGAAAAGAACACTATGAAATTGCCCGTGAAGTTCAGCGAACCATTCAACGCTATAACGAACTCCTTGATATCATCGCGATATTAGGGATGGATGAACTATCTGATGATGATAAATTATTGGTCCACAGAGCACGTCGTGTTCGTTTATTCTTATCACAAAATTTCCACGTTGCAGAACAATTTACAGGACAAAAAGGCTCATATGTTCCTGTTGAAGAGACCATTAAAGGGTTTAAAGGTATTTTAGATGGAAAATATGATGATATCCCAGAAGATGCTTTCCGCTTAGTTGGAAGCATTGAAGATGTTCTTAAAAAAGCAGAAGCCTTAAAATAGAAGGTGATTTGATGAGACTCACAGTAATTAATCCCAATGGTGTTTTATACAACGAAGACGTTGACTACATTGTAGTCAGCGCTAAAAACAACGGTGATTTTGCGATCTTAAATAACCATGCACCTATTGTAAGTACAATTGATGTAGGCTATTTAAAACTCGTAAAAGCAGATCAAGTTGTATACACCGTTATTATTAATGGCGTTTTAGAACAACAAGATAATTTAGTTACCGTCATTGCGCAAGAAGCGCATGTTGGATTAAACAAAGACTCTGCGATGGAACATTTAAATCAAGTAAGAAAAGAACGTTTAGAAGAAAATAGACGTCGAACGATTGACTTTTTAACCGCCGAAAAAGAGCTTAAAAAGTCCATTAAAGAAGCAAAAGCATCAAAAAGATAATCTATGCATTAACCTTGAATATAAGTTGTCATATGTTATAATTAAAGTATAAAAATAAGGAGGAAATAATATGACAAAACTAGTAAAATTATTAAATCAATACGTAGCTGATTTAGCTGTATTAAACACAAAACTTCATAACTTACATTGGAATGTCAAGGGAGAAAGATTTGTCCCAATTCACGAACATCTTGAAGAATTATATGATGATCTATTTGAAAAATATGATGAGGTTGCAGAACGCATTAAAATGTTAGGGGAATATCCTTTAGCTTCACAAAAATCATATTTAGAAACAACTACTGTAAAAGAATTAGAAAATCGTGATTATGACATTGACGAAACCATGGTTATTGTAAAAGATGAAGTAACTCGTTTAAGAGAAGCAGCTATCGAAATCAGAAATTTAGCTGACGAAACCGGTGATTTTGTTACTGTTGCAATCTTTGAAGAGTATGTAGCAGGTTATGACAAAGAACTTTGGTTTATCAACCAAATGCTCAAGTAACATTTTTAAAGGCGCGCAAGCGCCTTTTTATTTGACATTAAGTATATAGCAAGCTAAGATTAGTTTGGTGATAAAATGATTAATAAAAATTCTTTAATGCAAGTTGATACAATTGATTCAACTAATGATTTCATCAGAAAATATCTTTCTGATTTACCAAATGGATTTATCATTCAATCAAATTTTCAAACTAAAGGCAGAGGTCAAAGAGATAATCAGTGGCAAAGTAAGCCTGCTCAAAACTTATTGTTTTCATTCTTAATTAAGGATCTACCGAATTACTCTTATCAACTAATGTATCAAACTACCGTTACTTTAACTTCATTATTAAGTCAATATGGACTATTCCCAAAAATAAAATTACCCAATGACATCTATGTTCAAGATAAAAAAATTGCTGGGATTTTGATTGAAACCGTCGTTATGCACCCCCACATTCATTACATTGTTGGAGTAGGATTAAACGTTAACGAACGTTTTGATGGTGCAACTTTAAAAGCGACATCCATTCATCAAGAAACTCATCAAAAACATGATAAGATTCAAATACTTAATGATTTTATAGACCACTTTAACAAGGTTGATAAATCTAAGGTATTTTCTTTGTTTAAATCGTATTCTGTAAGTTTGAATCAATCGGTACATCTAAATAACAACGTATACGAACTAATAGATTTTAACGATGATTTTCTATGTACTATTACAGATCACAAAAAAACTAAAGAAGTTCCATGTACAAAACTGAAATTCGACCTAAATACATAATTGTAATAATTATAAATAACAATTTACACTATTTGCGTTATAAGTTAGCAAACTAACTAGTAGAATCATCCACAAAAATCACTTTATATTGTAAATGCCATAAACACCTTTGTAAAAGGGTTTATGGCATTTTTTATTGTAGCAATTCACACTGGACTACGATACATATTTATCTATATTCATATGTGCGGATAGAAATATGTCGAATATCGAAATGTTTGAATATCAAAATAAGTTGACACATAAATTAAAGATGTTTATAATGGCTTGAAAGGAGGTTACATACATGTTTGACAAAGTTAAAAAGATTATTGCATCTGAACTTGGGGTTGATGAAGAAAAAATTACCCTTTCAGCAAATATTATTGATGATTTAGACGCAGATTCTTTAGATGTTGTAGAACTCATTATGGCATTAGAAGATGAATTTGATGTAACAATAGAAGATTCGTTAGCGCAATCTATGCAAACGGTAGAAGATATTGTGAAATATATTGAGGGAGCTGTGTAAAGAGATTTCTTTACACAAGCCCTTCATTAGGAGGATTAAAGCATGACTAATAAAGAGTTAAAAGAACTAATTAAAATATTCGAATCTTCTTCTTTATCTAGAATGAAACTTGATAAAGGGGAAGTTACTATAGAACTTGAAAAAGCGCAAACGATTGTTAAAGAGTTTGTGCATGAAAAAGAAAACGTTGAAAAAGAACCTAAAAAAGTTTCTGTTGAACCTAAAAAAGTCGAAAAGACTTATGAACCGATTAAAGCACCACTAGTTGGAACCTTTTATGAGTCACCCGCCCCAGATCAACCACCTTATGTAAGGATTGGGCAACTTGTTAAAAAAGGTGATCCATTGTTTATCATTGAAGCCATGAAAGTTATGAATGAAATTACAGCACCAAAAGACGGTAAAATTATGGCCATTCATATTAAGAATTCCGATATGGTTATGTATGATCAAGTCGTTATGGAGATTGAGTAATCATGCTTCATAAAGTATTGATTGCCAATCGTGGTGAAATCGCGGTTCGCATCATAAGAGCATGTAAGCAAATGGGCATTGAAACCGTCGCAGTCTATAGCAAAGCAGATAAAGATAGTCTTCATGTACAATTAGCTGATGAGGCAGTATGCATTGGTGATAACAAAGCCGCTTCATCTTATTTAAATATGGAAAATATTATTAGTGCAGCCATTAATACTGGAGCGGAAGCCATTCATCCTGGTTTCGGCTTTTTGAGTGAAAACGCATCATTTGCGGCACTATGTGAAGAATGTGGCATTATATTTGTTGGTCCAAAAAGTGAAGTTATCGCTAAGATGGGTGATAAGGCGATGGCAAAAAAACTTATGCAAGAAGCTAAAGTACCACTAGTCCCAGGTAGTGCGCATGAAGTTAGTTTGGATGAAGGCAAAAAGATTGCTAAAGAGATTGGCTATCCAGTACTAATCAAAGCGAGTGCTGGTGGTGGCGGAAAAGGGATGCGTATCGTAAAAGAAGAAGCAACCTTTGATAAAGCTTATCATAGCGCAAAACAAGAAGCTGCCTTAGCCTTTAAACATGATGGCGTTTATATTGAAAAATTTATTGAAAATCCTAAACATATTGAAGTTCAAATATTAGCGGATAAATATGGGGCAATTATCCATTTAGGTGAAAGAGATTGTAGCATTCAAAGACGTAATCAAAAAGTTGTTGAAGAAGCGCCAAGTGCGCTCCCTTTAAAAATGAAAGAAGCGATGTTTGAAGCGGCGATAAAAGCCGCAGAATACGTCCAATATGAAAACGCAGGGACTATTGAATTCATTGTTAAGGATGATGCGTTTTACTTTATTGAAATGAATACTAGAATCCAAGTAGAACATCCAGTCACTGAAATGATTACAGGGGTGGATATCGTTAGAGAACAACTGCGTATCGCCGCAGGAAGACACCTAAAGTATAAACAAGAAGACATCACCTTTAATGGTCATGCGATTGAAGTTAGAATTAATGCTGAAGATCCTAAACATGATTTTCGACCAAGTCCAGGGTTAATCGATATGTTACACGTACCTAGTGGATTAGGGATTCGTTTTGATTCGATGATTTATACGGATTATGAAATACCCCCATTTTATGATTCCATGATTGGAAAAGTCATTGTCCATGGGTATAGTCGATTAGATGCAATAAGAAAAATGCGTGCAACATTAGAAGAGTTGATTATTGAAGGTGTACCAAATAATCAAACCTTCTTAATGATGATTTTAATGCACGAAAAGTACGTTAAAGGAGAAGTTGATACAAGCTTTATCGAAAAAGAACTCAAGGAGTTGCTAGATTATGAAACGTGATATCTTAAAGTACTCATTTGAGAAGAAAAAATCGTTAAAAAGTCGTATGAACTTATATCAAAAAAAACCTTTAAGCCAACATAAACAACCCGATGTTCCAAAAGGATTATATGAACAATGCCTAAAATGTAAAAGTACATTCCCCCAACAAGAAGCACTAGATAATATGCTTGTTTGTCCAAAATGTCAAAGTCATTTTAGAATTCGTGCCATAGATAGAATCTCGATGACCGCAGATCCCCACACCTTCGTTGAAAAAGGTTTCGGGTATATTACATTAAATCCTTTATTTCAAGAAGGTTATGAAGATAAAATTGGTGCCTATAAGAAAAAGACAAATCTTGATGAAGCCTTTATCTATGGCTATGCTGAAATAAAAGAAGAGCCATGTATTATAGGCGTTATGGATAGTTACTTCATGATGGGTAGTATGGGAAGTGTCGTTGGAGAAAAAGTTACAAAAGCGATTGAATATGCATTATATAAAAAACTCCCTTTAATCTTGTTTATTGCCTCTGGTGGGGCACGCATGCAAGAAGGCATTTATAGTTTAATGCAAATGGCAAAGACGAGTGGTGCAGTGAAAAAATTACATCGTCAAGGGCTATTATATATTAGCGTATTAACCGACCCAACAACTGGTGGCGTAACGGCTTCTTTTGCATCATTAGGTGACATTATTCTTGCAGAACCAGGCGCACTAATTGGGTTTGCAGGACCAAGAGTGATTGAACAAACCATTAAACAAAAATTACCTGAAGATTTTCAACGTGCTGAATTTTTACTAGATAAAGGCATGATTGATAAGGTTGTTCATCGCCATGAGATGCGTGATATGTTAAGTCGACTTTTAATCATGCATAAAAGAGGTGTTTAAATGGATATTTTACAAAAAGAAAAGAAGTTAAAAGCTTTAGAAGATGAATTAAGACAATTAGATGATAAAAAAGCCATTGAAGCCATCACAGAAACCATTGAAGATTATAAAGAAGAAGCTATGTCTAAACTTACAAGTTGGGATAGAGTCTTGCTTGCAAGACACCCAAAACGTCCAAACGCTAGAAAATTTATTGAATATATCTTCGATGATTTTATAGAACTTCACGGCGATAGAAACTATAAAGATGACCAAGCAATCATTGGTGGAATTGCATTGCTTGAAGGATTACCAATTACAATTATTGCCCAACAAAAAGGTGATAATACTGAAGAAAATATTGCTTGTAATTTCGCGATGGCCCATCCAGAAGGATACCGAAAAGCTTTAAGACTTATGAAACAAGCTGAAAAATTTAATCGTCCGATTATTACTTTTATCGATACTCCAGGTGCTTATCCTGGTATTGGTGCTGAAGAGCGTGGCCAAGGAGAAGCCATCGCGAAAAACTTAGCAGAGATGAGTGACTTAAGTGTCCCTATTATTGCAGTAGTCATTGGTGAGGGCGGTTCTGGAGGTGCTTTAGCTATAGGTATGGGGAATAAAGTACTAATGCTAGAAAATAGTATTTATTCGATTTTATCACCTGAAGGTTATGCAAGCATTTTGTGGAAAGATGCATCAAAAGCAAAAGAAGCAGCTGAAGTGATGAAATTAACTAGCTATGACTTAGAAGAACTAGGCATCATCGATGGCATCATAAAAGAACCTCTAGGTGGTGCACATCACAACTTAAATGCAACCTTTAACGCGGTTAAAGAAACACTTTTAGAAACGTTAGAAGGGTTTAAAACCATGACAACATTCGATATAAAAACCGCTCGTTATACTAAATATCGCAACATTGGATTCTTCCAACGCTTTAACTATGAGCACTTAAAAGGAGTGGTAAAGTGAGTTATACCAAAGTATTAGGAACAGGCTCATACGTTCCAAAAGATTTTTTAACTAATCAAGATTTAGAAAAAATTGTCGATACATCAGATGAATGGATTACCAGTCGAACCGGGATAAAAAAACGTCATATCGCTTTAGAAGAAAATACCTCTGATTTAGCCTTTCAAGCAGCGTTAAAAGCGATTGAAAATGCCCAAATCAGTAAAGATGAAATCGATTTGATTATTGTTGCAACGGTTACACCTGATTTTCCATTTCCTGGGGTAGCTAATTTATTACAACGAAAACTCGATTTAGAAGCGATTACAGCATTTGATGTAAACGCTGCATGTACAGGGTTTATCTATGCTTTAAATATTGCGGATAAAATGATCAAAAGCAATGCCTATAAAACCGCACTCATTGTTGGTGCAGAAACACTAACTAAATACACGGATTTTGAAGATCGCAATACTTGTGTTTTATTCGCAGATGCTGCAGGCGCTATGGTTATTACAGCAAGCGAAGAACCTTTTGTTAAAGATATCGTAACCTATTCAAAAGGAGATACAGAAGGGCTTTTAAGAATGGAAGGGTATCCGCTTAAAAAGGATTTTAAAACCCCCATGACAAAACTTCCATTTATAACCATGCAAGGCGCAGAAGTCTTTAAATTTGCCACAACCGTTTTACCCAACACCATTTTAGAGTTGTTATCACGAACCAACCTTCAGTTAGATGATTTAACGATGATTGTTGCCCACCAAGCTAATAAACGCATTATAGATAAAGCTTCAAGAGTATTAAACTATCCCTTAGAAAAAATGTATTTAAATATTGAAAATTATGGTAATACGAGTGCCGCAAGTGTTCCTTTAGCTATTGATGAAGCCATCTCAAAAGGTCATTTAAAAAAAGGTGATCTTTTTGCGACGGTTGCGTTTGGCGCAGGATTAACTTGGGGTGGCGCGATTATCAAGTTGTGAGGCATACTATGAAAATCGCAGTGATTTATGGTGGTCAAGGTAGTCAAGAAATAGGGATGGGAAAAGCACTATACGAATCAAGTAAACTCTTTAAAGATCACGTTGATTATGCAAACAGGTTACTAGATTTTGATCTAAAGGATATGATGTTTCATCAAGATGAAGTGAATCAAACCAAGTATGCACAAATTGCTATTTATGTTATGAATGCAGGGCTTAGCACCCTCTTAAAAGAAAAAAATCTCATATTTTACGCTCATGCAGGACTTTCTCTTGGTGAATATAATGCCTTATTAAACAGTCAAGTTTTCAGCTTTGAAGAAGGTTTACAAATTATTAAACATCGAGCACTTTATATGCAAGAATGTAGCTTGAAACAAGAAACTAAAATGCTTGCGTTATTAGGTAATTTAGAAACGGTACATGAATGTATCCAAGCATATGATGATGTTTATATTGCAAACTACAATACCTTAAATCAATATGTTGTTGGGGGTTCAAAAGCATCCATTGAAAGCATTATGAAAAAAGCAAAATCATGTGGTATCAAGCGAGCTGTTTTGCTTGAAACAAGTGGAGCCTTTCATACACCTTATATGGATGAGGCAAAGAAGCATTTTGAAGAGTATTTAAAAAATGTTAAAGTAAACGAACCCAAAAAACCACTTTACTTAAACGTAAGTGGTAAACGTTATCAAAAAGACATAAAACAGTCTATGATTAATCAAATTACAGCACCTGTTAAATTTTATGATATGATATTTAATATGGTACAAGATGGTGTGAATTGTTTTATTGAAGTTGGGCCAAAACCCATTTTAAAATCCATGGTAAAAAAATTAGTTAATGATAAACTTATCTATCATGTATCGGATTTAGAATCTTTAAATCAAACCATCTTAGATATAAAGGAGTTGACAAGCGATGAAATTTAAAAATCAAACGGTAATCGTCACCGGAGCATCTAGTGGTATTGGTAAAGCCATTGCGCTAGCCTTTGGTAAAGAAGGTGCGAATGTTATTGTCAATTATGCGCATAATGAAGATAGTGCAAATGATGTTGTAAATTCTATCAATCATGCGGGTGGTAAAGCGATTGCTTTAAAAGCAAATGTTGCACTATTTGATGAATCTGAAATGTTAGTGAGTAAAACCATAGAAACATTTGGCACGGTAGATATTTTAGTGAATAATTCTGGTATCACTAAAGATCAATTAATCATGCGTATGAGTGAAGATGATTTTGATCAAGTCATTGATGTGAATTTAAAAGGAACTTGGAATATGATTAAACAAGTAAGCCGCAGCATGCTTAAAAACCGTAAAGGTGCTATCATCAATATTTCTAGTGTTGTTGGTATTATTGGTAACGCAGGACAAAGTAACTACGTTGCATCAAAAGCAGGCATTATCGGATTAACCAAATCATTAGCTAAAGAGTTTGGCAAAAAACAAGTAACCGTCAATGCCGTAGCTCCAGGGTTCATCGAAACAAAAATGACCGATGCTTTACCAGAACTCGTTAAAAAAACCTATTTAGATCAAATTCCTTTAAATCGTTTTGGTAAAGGTGAAGATATTGCACATACTGTATTATTTTTAGCAAGTAAAGAAGCAAGTTATATAACAGGACAAGTTATTAGTGTTAATGGAGGAATGATTTAATGAAACGTCGCGTTGTAATTACAGGATTGGGGTCAATTAACCCATTAGCACACAATGTAAATGATACCTGGGAAGCTGCAAAAAAAGGTAAAAATGGTATTGATTTTATCAAACGTATTGATACATCAAATTTAGAAGTGAAAATCGCTGCAGAAGTTAAAGATTTTGAAGTCACTGATTACTTGGGAAAAAAAGAAGCGAAACGTTTAGATCGTTTTGTTCAATTTGCGATGATTGCCACAGAAGAAGCTATAAGTGATGCTGGTTTTGATATGGAACATTTAAACAAAGACAAAGTTGGTGTATATTATAGTAGTGGTATAGGTGGTTTAGAAACTATCGCCAATGAACATGCAAAAGGTATGGAAAAAGGATTTCACCGTATTTCCCCATTTTTCATTCCGATGTCTATCATTAATATTGCCCCAGGCAATATTGCGATTAAGTATGGGTTTAAAGGGCCAGCAACCTCATCAGTTACGGCTTGCGCTAGTGCTACAAACACCATGGGTGACGCTTTTAGAGCTATACGTGATGGCTATATTGACGTTGCGATTACTGGTGGTAGTGAAGCCAGCATAACAGATTTAGGATTAAGTGGTTTTAAAGTTATGCAAGCCCTAAGTACTGCAACCGATCCAGCAAGCGCAAGTACGCCTTTTGATAAAAATCGAAGCGGATTTGTGATGGGTGAAGGTGCAGGTACTATTATCTTAGAATCTTATGATCACGCGGTTAAACGTGGCGCAAAAATATATGCAGAGTTTGTTGGATATGGTGCTACTTGTGATGCTACACATATTACTAGCCCAGATTTAGAAGGAAGTGGTGCTATGAACTCGATGCGTATTGCTTTAGAAGACGGGAATGTTCCTTTAACTGCCCTTGATTATATTAACGCACATGGCACATCAACACCACTGAATGATAAGGTAGAAACCTTAGCTATAAAACGCTTATTTAAAGATCACGCCTATCGCTTAAATGTTAGTTCAACCAAGTCTATGACAGGACATCTACTAGGAGCAAGTGGCGCAGTTGAAGCAATATTTTGTATCCTAGCAGTAAAAGAAGGGTTTATTCCACCAACGATTGGTTTTAAAACCGTTGATTCTGATTGTGATTTAGATTACACTGTAAATGAAGGGGTATCTAAACCAATCCATTATGCGTTATCAAACTCATTAGGGTTTGGTGGCCATAATGCTACAATTGTTTTTAAAAGATGGGAGGAGTAAGCTATGTTAAACAGTAATGAAATTCAAAAAATTATCCCGCATCGCTATCCTTTTTTACTCATTGATCGCATCATTGAGTTAGAGGTTGGAAAGCAAGTTAAAGCGCTAAAAAATGTTACATCATCAGAACCCTATTTCCAAGGTCATTTCCCTAATGAACACGTTATGCCTGGTGTATTAATTATTGAAGCTTTAGCTCAAGCAGGGGCTGTAGCCATTTTAAGTGATGAGAACCATTTAGGAAAAACCGCTTATTTTGCAGGTATTGATAAAGCGCGATTTAAACGCAAAGTAATCCCTGGTGATGTTTTAACTTTAGAAGTAGAAATCACTAAAATGAAAGGACCAATTGGCAAAGGCACAGGACGCGCTTTTGTAGAAGGTGAGCTTGTTTGCCAAGCTGAATTATTATTTGCAATAGGAAAATAAAAAAGGCTTGCAATTGATTTTGCATCGCCTTTTATTTTCCGGTAGAACCAAAACCACCATTTCGTGTGGCCATAATGGGTTCTTCATCGCTAACTGTTAAATACTTCATAAATATGCCTTGCGCAATCCTTGTCCCTTTTGGGATAAATATTGGCTCGTTTTTAAAATTAATCAGTGAGATAAATATCGCACCATCATTGTCATTATTTTCATAATAATCCGCATCGACAATACCTACATTATTTGGAATGGTGACACCAAAAGTTCTTGGTAAACTACTTCTAGGATACATTTTTAAGACTTCATCAGGTTGCATAAACGCTTTGATACCTGTTTTCGCAAGCTTAATTTCATTAGGATTGATCGTTAAATCTTCACAAGTTTGTATGTCATAGCCTGCACTATATTTTGTAGAACGTTTGGGTAAATTAATGGGTAATGATTCATACCCTTTTGCTATTTTAAAGCCTCGCATCACATCAACTCCTTACTTGAGATATTATACCATAAAGTAAAAGATTTTCCTTTTCCGATTTAACAAAAGTCTCCTTGACATTTAAGATACATAAGACTAGACTAAATATAGAGACTATGGTGTTTTATAACATAACAGGGAATTGGGTGAAACTCCCAAGCTGTCCCAGCAACCGTAATGCTGACGAAATGCAAACAACCACTGCTTTTTAGCGGGAAGGTGCAAAGTAGAATGAAGCCAAGCCGGTAGACCTACCTAGACTCTAAAGAAGATTACGCTCCTGGGTATGAGTAGTAACGTTTATCTAGATGTTTTTTTATTTTAGATATCGTATACCATCCAGGAGGATGGTTTTTTTATTTAAAAAATACAAGGAGGAAATAATGAAAAAACTATTCTCGCTGGTCATTGTTTTTTTAATGGCTTTTACGTTAGCTGCGTGTGCTAACGAAGAAACCAATACACGTTTAGAAACCTTACTTGAAGATCTTGAAACCTTAGAAAGTCAAGTAGCGGCATTAGAAGATGACGCCTCAATTGATGCGGCATTGATTACTTCACTTCAAGAAGAACTTCATGCGCTCAAACTTGAACTAGAGGCTGAAGAAAGTTCAAATACTGCGCTTCAAGAAGCACTTGATACTTTACAAGCTAGTTATGATGAGTTGCTTGCATCGTTACACGATGGGGTTGTTAGTTTTACCCTTCATATTGATGGAGAATTAACTACAAGAAGTGTAGGGTATTTAGAAAGTGAATCTTTAAGTGCGTTTGATTTACTAACTGAAGCTTTTGATGTAGAGTATACAGAAAGTGAATATGGTAAATTCATTGTAGGCATTGAGGATTTAACGACAAAATATGGTAACTATATTTCAATTTCTAAAAATGGAGAGATTTTAGATGTTGGGTTAGAAGATGCAAGTTATAGTGACCAAGATGCCTTTTACTTTGAAGTTTTATGGTGGGATTTAACAGCGCAAGCAGTAGATCAAGCCATCAATCAATTCTTAGAAAACCAGGTTGATCAGTATATTGGAGAATCTCAAAATTATTATGTTATTTTAGGGCTTAATCAGTTGGGTGTGATTGATGAGTATAATCTTAACCTTAATGACTTACCACAATCACCTACAGCTAATGATTATGTCAAACAAATATTCATTGCACAAGCACTTGGTGAAGATCCTGATGATTTAACCGCTTCATTATATGATTTAAGAAGTATTAGCCATCCTTATCCTACAAGTTTACAAGTGATGGCACTTAGTCAAAATGATGCCTTAGATTTAGAAATGTTTAAGAGTGATTATATTGAAGATTTAGAAGATAGAACATTAACCGAAACGGATTTAGATTCGTTAAGCTTAATGGTCCTTGCATTAACCATGTTAGAAGAAGACAGTGTGCTTTTAGAAGATATCTTAGATGCGATTACTGCAACACTTTATACGAGTGCATACGGAAATAACAGTGCAACGTTTGCACATGTTATTATGGCTTTATTAAGTCAAGGTATTAATCCTTTAGAAGCAACTTATAACCAAGATGAAGAAACGAGTTTTATGGATGTGTTTTTAAGTTTTCATGAAGGTGATGGAAGTTTTTATTATTTAGAAGATGACACATCAGTTGATTTAAATTTCTCAACCCCACAAGCATTTTTAGCGCTTGTTATGTATGATAATTATCTAAATGGAGATCCTTTAACCCATCCATTTATAACCAAATAAAAGTGGTGATTGTATGAAAGTATTTATGAGTGGTGTCATGTTAGTTGTGATGAGTATTTCGTTATACTTTTCTAATGCATTGCAACCTGAAGTTGTTAATGATGCATTAGGGGAAGTTCAAATTGTTGTGATCGATGAAAAGGGTAATGAAGTCATTCATGACTCATTAACCTTTACTGAAGATGACACGCTTTTAAGCTTACTAGAATCGCACTATGAAGTAACCACTCAAAAAGGATTTACTCAATTGCCAGATAGTACAGTAATATTAGGAATTAATGATGTACAAACAAATTTTGAATCAACATTTATTCGTATTTTAGTCGATGGCTATCTTTATGACCGTAATGGTGATTTAGTCGAAAAAGTCAATCATATTTCAGTGGTAGGGATTGATATGTTGCCACTTATAGATGGCAACACATACACTTTTGAGTATGCTAGTGTAAACGGGCGTTAGCTATGGCTTTAAAACGATTAATCTTTCTTGCGATGTGCATCACCATTTTATTTGTACAAGAACAATTGCTTATCCTCATACCAAATGTTCAGTTTACCACCTTGCTAGTTGTGCTTTATGCGGCACTATTTACTTTTAAGGAAAATGTCTTAATTATCATGGTGTATGTTTTTTTAGATAATTTAGCATTAGGCACCTTATATCCTTTAATGATGGCACCCATGTTTATTGCCTGGATGATCATCCCTATAAGTTACCACACGTTTTTAAGAAAAACCAAAAATGTTTATATTTTAGCGTTTTTCGGTATTCTATTTGGAATCTTATATGGGTTTGTTTTTGTGCCGTTTAGAATGATTGAACAAGAAGTTTTTGATATATGGGCTTATATTATTGCTGATATCCCTTTTCAAATCGTGATGGCATTAAGCAATTTTATTACAATTTTATGGCTTTTTACACCACTTTATAACACCTTAAATAAAGAACTAATAAAGTGGAATCAATTAGAACATTAATCTTAAAAAAATCCACTACAATTAATATAAAACACTTGCGTTGCAGGTGTTTTTTTGTTATACTACTAAATGCCGTAAAATACACACACAAGATGAGCTATATTCTCTTGAGCTGCATGGGCAGTGGGATCATAGCGAAGACGTTTGTGGAGGGTAAAATCAAAAAAATATAGGAGGTAATTGATTATGGCAGTTATTACAATGAAACAATTGTTAGAATCTGGTGTTCATTTTGGACATCAAACACGCCGTTGGGATCCAAAAATGGATAAATATATCTATACATCTCGTAACGGTATTCACATCATTGACTTACAAAAAACCGTGGTACTTATTGAAGAAGCTTACACAAAATTTTTAGAAATTGCTAAAGATGGTGGAAAAGTTTTATTCGTAGGGACTAAAAAACAAGCCGCAGAAGTTATCGAAGAAGAGGCAAAACGTTCTAACCAATTCTTTGTATCAAAACGTTGGTTAGGTGGAACCCTAACAAACTTCAAAACAATCAGAAAAAGTATTCGTCGTTTACACGATATTAAAGCGATGGAAAATGACGGAACATTTGATCGTTTACCTAAAAAAGAAGTTATTGGATTGCGTAAAGAACTTGCACGTTTAGAATCATTCTTAGGTGGTATCCAAGATATGAGAACTTTACCTGATGCAGTATTTATCGTTGATCCACGCAAAGAAAGAAACGCAATTTTAGAAGCTAAAAAATTAAACATTCCTGTATTTGGAATGGTAGATACTAACTGTGACCCAGATGAATTAGACTTTGTAATTCCAGCAAATGATGATGCTATTCGTTCAATTAAAGTCATCGTTACAACACTTGCAAATGCCATTGTTGAAGGAACTGGTGGAGAAGCTAGTGATGTTACAGAAAAAGAAACACCAAAACAAGAAAGACCAGCTAAAAAAGAGTTTAAAAAGGAAGAAAGACCTGTTCAAAAACCTAAACCTGTAAGAGAAGCTGTAAAAAAAGAAGAAGTTAAAAAAGAAGAACCTAAAAAAGAATTTGTAAAAAAAGAAGAAGTTAAAAAAGTAAAAACACAAGAAGTGATTGAAGTTGTTAACGACGATTTAGAAGAAAAAACTGTCGTTGAATTACGTGAACTTGCAAAAGAAAAAGGGTTAACAGGTTACTCAAAACTTAAAAAAGCTGAACTAATTGAAGCTTTAAGAAAATAATTATAAGAGAGCTTCTTGCTCTCTTTTTCAAGAAAAAATAATGAGCTATTTTATTAAGCCACTATCTATGATAAAATATTTAGTGAGACAAATTCAAATAATGGAGGGTTACCATGGCAGTAACAGCAGCATTAGTAAAACAGTTACGTGATAAAACCGGAGCTGGAATGTTAGATTGTAAAAAAGCATTAGAAGCAACCGATGGTAATATTGATAATGCCATTGACTATTTACGTGAAAAAGGCATCGCAAAAGCTGCGAAAAAAGCAGATCGTATTGCAGCTGAAGGATTATGTAATATCCTAACAAAAGACAACAAAGCTGTTTTGTTTGAATTAAATTCAGAAACAGACTTCGTTGCTAAAAACGCAGAATTTTTAAGCTTACTTGATGAAATTGGAGAAGCTATTTTAAATAGTGATGCAACAAACTTAGAAGAAGCATTAAAAGTTAAAATCAATGGGGTTACCATTGAGGATGTTGTGGTTAATGCAACCGCAAAAATTGGTGAAAAATTATCTTTACGCCGTGTATACGTGATTGAGAAAAGCGATTCAATGAACTTTGGTGCTTATTCACATATGGGTGGTAGAATCGTATCACTTTCTATTGTTGAAGGTGGTAATGAGGATGTAGCTAAAGACATCGCAATGCATGTTGCAGCAATCAATCCACGCTACTTAAATCAAGACCAAATTAGTGAAGACGTCATCGAACATGAACGTCAAGTATTAAGAAATGAAGCATTAAATGAAGGAAAACCAGAAAACATCGTTGATAAAATGGTCGTTGGACGTTTAAACAAATTCTTAAAAGAAATTTGTTTAGTCAATCAACCATTTGTTAAAAATCCTGATATTACTGTTGAACAATATGCGAAAGATGCTAACGCCTCAATCGTATCATTTGTCCGTTTAGAAGTTGGCGAAGGCATTGAAAAACGTCAAGAGGATTTTGCAAGCGAAGTTAAAGCACAAATGAACCAAGCTTAATTATTTTAGGACACTTTTTTGTGTCCTAATTTTATAAGGGGGAAACTTTATGGTAGAAAAGAAAAGGCTGATTATAAAGCTAAGTGGTGAAGCGTTATCGAGCGATGGTAAGGGCATCGATCCATTACGTGTAAGAGAAATTGCAGCTGAAATCAAAGAGGCATACGATCTACATTTATTTGAAATAGGGATTATTGTAGGTGGTGGCAACATTTGGCGTGGTAAAACAGCTAGTGAAATGGGTATGGAAAGAAGCAGTGCAGACTACATGGGGATGATTGCAACAATCATGAACGCACTTGCCTTACAAAATGCCTTAGAAGCATTAGGGGTTGAAACGCGCGCTATGACGAGTTTAAATATTCCTCAAGTCGCAGAACCCTACATTAGACGTAAAGCCATAAGTAATTTAGAAAAAGGAATGATTGTGATCTTTGGTGGGGGAACTGGAAATCCATACTTTAGTACCGACACAACCAGTGCCTTACGTGCTGCAGAAATCGGAGCTGAAACCATATTAATGGCTAAAAACGGAACGGATGGGGTTTATAATAAAGACCCTAGAGTCCATAAAGATGCCGTTAAATACAATACTTTAACACACCATGAAGTACTAGAAAATGGGCTTCAGGTTATGGATTCTACTGCTGCTGCATTATGTAAAGATAATGGGATTGAAATTGTAGTATTTGACATGAACATCAAAGGCAACATCAAACGCGCTGCCCTTGGTGAAAACATAGGAACAGTTATAAAATAGGAGGGTTAAAATGATTGATGAAATTTTATTAGATGCTGAAGAAAGAATGCATGGCGCAATTAATAGTTTACACAGAGAATTCGCAAAAGTTCGCACAGGACGTGCGAATCCAAAATTACTTGATTCTGTTAGAGTCAATTATTATGGTACAGATACACCGATTAATCAATTAGGTAGTATCTCTGTTCCAGAACCTACACAACTATTAGTAAAACCATACGACAGAAGCGTAATCAAAGAAGTTGAAAAAGCTATTTTAGCTGCAAATTTAGGCATAACCCCACAAAACGAGGGGGAACAACTTCGTATTGTTTTACCACAACTCAATGAAGAACGTCGTCGTCAACTTGTTAAAGATGTAAAAAAAATTACAGAAGAAACTAAAGTTGCGATTAGAAATGTAAGACGTGATGCGAATGATCACATTAAGAAGCTTGAAAAAGCTGGTGACTTATCAGAAGATGATTCAAAAGGGTATCAAGAAGATGTTCAAGAGTTAACGGATAAATACATTGTAGAAGCTGAAGAAGTATTAGCTGAAAAAGAAAAAGAATTAATGCATATTTAAAAACCACCTCAAGGTGGTTTTTTTAAGGCAATTTTTACCATAATTGTCATGGTATTCAGACATTATTTGGTGTATAATATTATGTGCAATTAAAAATGGGGTGACAACATTGGGACTCAAAAAGAAAATATTGAAAAAACCAATGCCTTCGCATATTGCAATCATTTTAGATGGCAATGGACGTTGGGCAAAAAAACGTGGCTTAAATCGCTCTTATGGTCATAAACAAGGTGCTATTAACTTAAAAACAATTTGTTTAGAAGCAAATGATTTAGGCGTAAAAGTATTAAGCGTTTATGCCTTTAGTACCGAAAATTGGAAAAGACCTCAAGATGAAATTGATTATCTAATGAATTTACCAAAAGTATTTGAAAATGAGTATCAAGAAGATTTTGAGTCATATAACGTTAAAGTTGTATTTAGTGGAAGAAGAGATCGTTTGTCAAAAGATAATATTGCATTAATCAATCGTGTAGAAAATGAAACCAAAAATCGTGATGGCATTATTTTGAATGTATGCATTGATTATGGGAGCCAAGATGAGCTCACTAACGCTGCTAAACAAATTGCTTCAAAAGTTAAAGCTAACGAGCTAAAAATTGAAGCTATTACTGAAAAAACCGTGAGTGATCATTTATACACCAGTGGATTACCACCCGTTGACTTACTAATTCGCACAAGTGGTGAAATCCGATTAAGCAATTATTTATTATGGCAAGTAGCCTATGCAGAACTTTATTTTACTAAGGTTCATTGGCCTTCTTTTAGTGAAAGACAACTTCATAAAGCGATTGATAATTATCAAAATAGAAATCGTAAATATGGTGGATTAAAGGGGTGAAGTAATGAAACAACGTTTGATTACAGGGGCAATATTGACAGTGATTTTATTGCCTTTAATTTTTATACGACCCCTTTATTTTTACGGGATTGTAGGAGTATTTACTTTAATTGCAAGTTTTGAAATTGTTAATATGCTTAAACATAAACATTTTATACCTAAGGGTATGATGATTTATTTTGGGTTAGCAACATTAACTTTATACATTACACTCATTGCCCTTTATGTAAATCTTTTTGTGATTGAGAGTTTATTAGTTTGGTTATTTGCGGTTTTATTAACGGGTTTATTATTGCATGTTTTTATCGAAAAACTTACTAGTGAACTTTTAGGAAAAATGATATTATATATGCTTTATGTAGGGGTTTCTTTTGCGGCTTTAAGCATGGTCCGCAGTGAAGGTGTTTATACATTACTATATTTACTCATTCTATCAATGGTAACTGATATGTTTGCCTATTTTGTTGGCGTTAAATTTGGAAAACATCGCTTAGCACCAAAAATTAGTCCTAAAAAAAGTATCGAAGGATCAATCGGTGGCAGTTTTTTTGCGGTTTTATTTGCAAGCATATTTGCTTATTATTTTGATATTTTACCATTTGAGCGCATTGGGATTTTCATAATAGTTGCGATATTTACAGGATTACTTGTAAGCATTACAGCTCAAATAGGTGATTTAGTGGCCTCAAGTTTTAAAAGGGATCACGGCATAAAAGACTACTCTAATATTTTCCCAGGCCATGGTGGGGTACTAGATCGTTTTGATTCAAGCAGTTTTGCGGCTATTGCCTTAATGATTATGTTTTTAATTTTTGGAGTTCTTTAAAATGAAAAAAATTGCTATATTAGGTGCGAGTGGAAGTATTGGTAAACAAACGATTGATATCATAAACGAGTTTCCTAATCAGTTTAAGTTGATTGCAGCTACTGTAAATCACTCAGTAAATGATTTAGATGAACTAATAAATAACCATGATTTAGATTTAGTTGCTGCACATAAGGACTATAAGGACACCTTATTAAAAAAACACAGTTCACTGCGTTTTTTTGATACACAACATTTAGATGATTTTATTGAAGCTTTACCAAACGATACAATCCTGTTAAATGCCTTAGTAGGGAGTGTAGGATTAAGCCCAACTGTTAAGGCAATAAAAAAAGGTTTAGATATATTGCTTGCTAATAAAGAAACATTAGTGGTTGGTGGAGAAATAATTAATCCTTTGTTAAAGACATCACCATCAAAATTAATCCCTATAGATAGTGAACATTCTGCGCTTGCTTTATGTATGCAAGGTCATTTGAAAGAAACGATTGATAAAATTGTCATTACTGCTAGTGGCGGCAGTTTTAGAGATTACTCTAAGGAAGCCTTAAAGGATGTTAAAGTTAACGATGCTTTAAAGCATCCAAACTGGGATATGGGCGCAAAGATTACGATTGATTCAGCAACCATGATGAATAAAGTATTTGAAGTGATTGAAGCACACTATTTATTTGATGTAAGTTATGATCAAATTGATGCAATAATCCATAAAGAGAGTATTATTCATGGTATGGTATATTATAAAGATGGGAATGTGATGGCCCATATGGGACCTTCAGATATGCATATCCCAATTCTTACAGCACTTCAAGGGTCTAATCATTTGAGTTATCCAACCGTTTTTGATATAACTAAAAT
This sequence comes from Candidatus Izemoplasmataceae bacterium, assembly GCA_046541015.1. Taxonomy (GTDB): domain Bacteria; phylum Bacillota_I; class Bacilli_A; order Izemoplasmatales; family Izemoplasmataceae; genus Liberiplasma. Next base: position 3,381 of record JBKHEA010000003.1, on the reverse strand, counting down.
TGGTTCATTACACTTTGAACCCATTGATAGAGCTAAGTACCCATTATTTGATTTAGGACTCGCGGTGGCAAAAAGAAAAGGTAGCCATGTAGTGACTATGAATGCCGCAAATGAAGTAGCGGTTGAATTATTTTTAAAAGAAAAGATTAGTTATTTAGAAATTGAAACAGTGATTGTTGAGTGTTTAAATTACTTTGATAACGTGTTTGATTTAACGTTAGAATTTATTATTGCTCATGATCAAGAAGTTAGAGCGTATATTAGAAGTAAATATTTGGATGGTGATTAATTTGAGCATTATAATAAGTATATTAGCCTTCATTTTCATGTTGGGATTGGTTATTTTATTACATGAATTAGGACATTTTGTGATGGCTAAAAAAGCTGGCATCTTGTGCCACGAGTTTGCGATTGGTATGGGACCAGTCCTTTATAGTAAAAAAATTGGCGAAACGACGTATTCTATTCGTGCAATACCAATTGGTGGTTATGTCATGATGGCTGGTGAAGAAGTTAACGATGAACTTGTAAAAGTTGGCCAAACAATAAGGGTATTATTTAGTGATGAAGTACCCGGTCATATCTCCCATATTATTTTAGATTTAGATGATGAACGTTATTTAGATGCTGAAACGATTGAAGTAGAATATGTGGATTTAAAAAGTGTTCATGGAGATCCTTTAAGAATTAATCAATACCCTTGTTTAAAGGATGCTTTATATGTGATGAAAAAAAGAACGCTGCAAATAGCACCTTATGATCGAAGTTTTGAATCTAAAACGCTTTGGCAACGTTTTATTACCATATTTGCAGGACCTTTAATGAATTTTATTTTAGCTTTCATATTATTTATTTTGGTTGCATTCGCAGTTGGTTTACCTCAAGATGAACCGGTTGTTGCACAAATTAGTGAATCTATGCCTGCAGATGGTATTTTACATGTTAGTGATGAAATTATTGCCATTGAAGGCAATGAAGTTAAAAGTTGGCAGGACATTAGTCTTTTATTAAGAGAATATGCAGGTCAAGAAGATTTAAGTTTTGAAGTTATTAGAGATGGTGCGAGCATTTCTTTAGATATTAATCCGTTACTACAATTTTATAATGCAGGTTTTAGTTCGAACACCGATCAATATGATGAAGTTATTATAGGAAGTATCGGACAAGGAAGTGCTGCCGATAAAGCAGGCCTTGAAGTGGGCGATGAGATTACAGAATTAGTCATTATCAATGAAAATGGCTCAGAATCAGTTTATCCAGTTTCTACTTGGGAAAACGTTGTTGAAGCAATGGAGGCAAATCAAGAAGGTCTTGATATGGAAGTGACTATTTTAAGAGATGAAGAGTCTATGACATTTGATTTAGGACCCTTTAGTCAAGAATTTTTAGAAGGACAAGGCGTTCCTTTTATACAAGCTTCAATTGGGATTAGTCCGCGCTATGCGTTTGATTTCTTTGGAAGTATTAGTTATGGGACCCGTGCAACCTTTTCTACAATGGGCATGATTTTTTCTACCTTACAAGCCTTATTCCAAGAAGAACGTGTAGGGGTTGGTGATTTAGCCGGTCCTGTAGGGATATTTACGATTACATCAAGTGCAATTTCACAAGGATTCATAGCTTTTATTAATTGGATGGCTATTTTAAGTGTTAACTTAGGGGTTATTAATTTGTTACCTATTCCAGCGCTTGATGGTGGGCGCATAGTCTTTTTAGGCTATGAAGCAATCACGCGTAAACCCGTTAATAAAAAAGTTGAAAACTCTTTACATATTTTAATGTATTTCTTATTATTAGGCTTATTATTCTTTGTAACATTTAACGATATTCTTCGTTTATTAAACCTTAGGTAGGTGATTTGATGAAACAATCATTATTATTTGTACCAACACTAAAAGAAGCACCAAAAGACGCTGAAGTAAAAAGTCATAAACTGATGGCTCGCGCAGGGCTTATTAAACAAACTGCATCAGGAATCTATACCTATTTACCTTTAGGACATCGCGTTATAAGAAAAATTGAAACCATTATTAGAGAAGAACTAGATGCTAGAGGATGTAGTGAACTATTGATGCCTGCCTTGCAACCAAAGGATTTATGGGAAGAATCAGGACGATGGGATCAATATGGTCCTGAACTTATGAGACTTCAGGACCGAAAAGATCGTGATTTTTGTTTAGGTCCTACTCATGAAGAAGTAATTACCGCAGTGGTTAGAGATTATATTAACTCTTATAAAAAGTTACCACTTGCCCTTTATCAAATCCAAACAAAATTTAGAGATGAAATGCGTCCAAGATTTGGTTTAATGCGTGGCCGTGAGTTCATCATGAAAGATTTATATACCTTTAGTGATTCAGCTGAAGACTTAGATGTTTGGTATCAATCTATGAAAGAAGCTTATACTGCTATTTTTAAACGTAGTGGGCTTGAGACCCGTATTGTATCTTCGGATACAGGACAAATTGGCGGAGATGAAGCTGATGAATTTATGGTTATGAGTGAAGTAGGTGAAGATACGATTTCATATTGTGAATCTTGTGATTATGCTGCAAATCAAGAGTTTAGTGGGTTACATGATGGTGATACTTGTCCTGTTTGCCAAGGAACAATTCAAACCGCTAAAGGGATTGAAGTTGGCAATATCTTTAAACTTGGGACTAAATATTCTGTTAGTATGAATGCCTATTTTACAGATAAAGATGGTTCACAAAAACCTGTGATTATGGGATGTTATGGTATTGGGATTAGTCGAACCCTTATGGCTAGTGTTGAACAGCACAGTCATGATGATGCGCTAGTTTGGCCAAAAGAAATCACACCTTTTGATTTACATGTCATACCTGTTAAAATCACTGAGGATAATGCTAAATCGATTGATGAACTATATCAAACCTTATCAAAGGACTTTGACGTTTTAATTGATGATCGAGACGAACGTGCTGGTATTAAGTTTAAGGATGCTGATTTAATTGGAATTCCTTATCGCATCATTATCGGGAAAGATTATAGTGAAGGTAAAGTAGAACTTTTAAATCGCTACACTAGTGAAAGACAAATTGTCTTAGTAAGTGAACTTGAAGGTATTTTAAAATCTATCCAATAAAGTAAAATTAAAGAGTGTTTTTGATTGACAAATGCACTCTTTTTTTATATTATGTTTATTAGCGAGCAGCCTTTTTTTTACACTAAATTTTGAAACGTAAAAAACATAAAAAAAGTTAGTTAAAAAGGTTGACTTTAATCTTGATAAATTATATACTCTTTATTGCGGGCCGAGGAAGAGCTTTAAAAACTCGCTCGATTATCAAGATATTTTGTACCAGTTATGGTCTTTGAAAACTGAATAGAACAGAAATACTTTGAGTAGACAGAATCAAA
>JBKHEA010000002.1:0-179090 GCA_046541015.1 Candidatus Izemoplasmataceae bacterium | reverse complement strand
TGGTGGAGTTGAGGGGATTTGAACCCCTGTCCAAAATAGCCGAAACCCAACTTTCTACATGCTTAGTTCATCGTTTTTGTTTCGCCATCAGTCAAGCAATGAACGCCTTTTACTAATGGCTAGTCTTATTGAGTTCTTGCATGATGCGAAGACGGTGCCTCATGCATATAGTCTACTAAACTGTCTACAAACAATGCCCGTAGACTGGCAATGCCTGTAGTCGCAACTTTTTCTTAAGCCGCGTAAGCGTAATTTGTGTTTCCGGTTATATTTAACCTAGTGTTTTTACTTGCACTACCAAGGCATGCTTATCAAGCTCTAACTACCCTGTCGAATCCAATATCAACCCCGTACTTACATTATATCAAATAATTTATAAAATAGATAGTAAACTGTTTACTCCCATTAACAATAGTAAGACAGAGACAATTCTACCGAATAGTTGGTTGTTGATTAAAGGAATGGTTCTTAAACCAACAAAACCACCTATTAAGGCAAATGGAATAATACTTAAAGAAGTATAGAAAATATCTATTGAATAGGTATCATTAATTAAAAAAGCTAATAGACTTCCAATATTCATCGCAAAAAAATAAAGTAAAATTGATATCCTAAAATGATCCTTTTTTAATTCGGTATTAGATAAGTATATAAGAACAGGAACCCCGCCTGCTCCAATAAGGGTGTTAAGAAGTCCACCTAAAGAACCAATGAGTAGGTAAAATCGTTCATAAGCTCTAATCACAAAATTCAAATTGAATAGTTTATTAATTGATGTGAAAATCAGTAAAGTACCTAAAAGTAAATTAAACAAAAAATCATTCATACTACTTAAAACAAAGCCACTTAATATAGCCGCAATAAACCCCGATAAAAACAAGGTTTTTATGGGGGCAATAGATGCTTTATTCAGTTTCTTTTCTTTGAGTAGAATAAAGATATTAAGTGCTAAGTTAATGGTTACAATTAAAGGCCGTGCTTCAAGTGGGGTAAGATAGAATAATGTAATGAGTGGCATCGCAAATAATGCAGTTCCAAAGCCTGTAACACCTTTGATGAAAGAAGAAAATAAGATGATTGTTCCAATGATGAGGGTAACTTCAAGTGTCAATTTAATCTCTCCTATTCAGTTCTTTTTCTAGACGACGCTTCATGTCTTTATCTTTTAAGGTTTGGCGTTTATCAAACAGTTTTTTCCCTTTTGCAAGGGCGAATTCTACTTTACATAAGCCTTCTTTTAAATAGACTTTTGTAGGAATTAAGGTATAATTTTCTTTTTGAACTTTATTTGCTAATTTAATGATTTCTTTTTTATGCAATAAGAGTTTTCTTTCTCGGGTTTCATCATGATTAAAAAGATTGCCGCGGTCATACTTAGCAATGTGCATATTGATCACATAAGCTTCTAGGTTTTTAATACGAACATAACTGTCTGCGATTGCAACTTTGCCTGCGCGAACACTTTTAATCTCTGTTCCTTTTAAAACGATACCTGCTTCAAATTTTTCTTCTAAAAAGTATAAGTGCGATGCTTGTTTATTGTTGGCAATAATTTTCATGATTCACCTCTATTTTGACAGTATAAAATCAATTTCTCCATCAAAGATATTAACCCCAGTTAGTTTCACTTTAACAGTATCACCAATTTTGTAAGTTTTTTTTGTATCTTTCCCTTTAAGCATTAAAACATCCTCATCAAACATGTAATAGTCATCATCAAGTTCACTAATGTGCACCAAGCCTTCAACCGTATTTTCTAAAGAGACATATAACCCAAAGTTGGTCACAGATGAAATGGTGCCTTCAAAGGTTTCGTTAATGAAGTTGGCCATATATTCGGCTTTCTTCATGTCAAGAACTTCACGTTCAAGTTCAACGGCTGTGCGCTCATTATCGCTTGATTTTTGTGCAATCATTTTTAATTGGTTAGATAGAAAATCAAGGTGTTTATAAATTGCATCACTTGGGTTTAAGTAAGCTTTTAGCAAACGATGGACAATTAAATCTGGATAACGTCTGATAGGACTTGTAAAATGCGTGTAATGTTCAAAAGCTAGACCGAAATGTCCAAGATTTTGGTTTGAATAGATTGCCTTTTGCATGCTTCTTAGCATAACTAAGTTAATGCCTTGTTCACTGGCTGTGTTTTCGACTTTTTGCAAGAGTTTTTGAAGTTCTTTATGAGAGATCTCATTTTTAGCTTTTACATCAAAACCAAGAGCATTTGCCATCGCAAGGAGTTTTTCAAGTTTTTCTTCTTTAGGTTCTTCATGGATACGGTAAATAAAGGGAAGGTCTAACCAATTAACATGTGCTGCAACGACTTGATTAGCGATAAGCATAAATTCTTCTATGAGTTTTTCACTATCCTTACGCTTGATTACGCCAACATCAATCGCTTTTCCTTTTTCATCTAGCGTGATGAATGGTTCTTTGGTTTCAAACTGAATACTACCTTCAAGGGTACGTTTTTTCAGTAGAATTTTTGACAACGTATGCATTTCCTTAAGCATTGGGACTAAGAAATCATAATCTTTACTTAATACTACATCGCCTTCTAAAATTTTATTTACTTTTGTATAAGTCATCCTAGCTTTAGATTCTATAACGCTATTAAATATCCGATGATGTTTAATCGAACCTTTTTTATCTATATGCATTTCACAACTTAAAGCTAAGCGTTTAACATTAGGCATGAGTGAACAAAGGTTATTACTAAGATTTTCTGGTAACATCGGGATTACACGATCTACTAAATAAATACTTGTACCACGCTGTAATGCTTCTTGATCAAGTAGCGTACTTTCTTTCACATAATGAGAAACATCAGCGATATGAACGCCTAAATAATAGGTATCTTCATCGATTTTATACACTTCAACTGCATCATCAAAGTCTTTTGCGGTTTCGCCATCAATAGTAATAATTAAATGATCAGTATAATCTTCACGGTCTTGTAGATCTTCTAAAGGAATATGATCATACTGACTAGCTTCATTTATAACTTCAATGGGAAAGGCAGGGTCTATATTATATTTTAAGATTTTACTTAAAACATCAACCCCCTGTTGATTCATATTACCAATAACCGTTATAACTTCGACTTCAATCTTATTTTTGTAAGCATAATTAACAATGCGAGCTTGAACTTTGTCGTGAGCTTTTGCATTATTTAAGTATTTATTAGGGATAATAATTTCATCTTTTATGCTTTTATCATCGCTCATTAGGAAGTAACGGTTTCCTCTTTTTAAAACCGTTCCTATGATTGAAGTCGTGTGGCGTGATAATACCTTAACCACTTCGCCTTCACTTTTTAAGCCTTTTTTACTTTTTTCTACGTAGACTAAAACATGATCTTTATTCATTGCCCCATGAAGTTTATGTTTAGGGATATAAATATCATCTTGATCAAACCCATCATCTATTTTTAAAAACCCAAACCCTTTTTGTTTAACGTCTAAAATCCCTTTCTCATAAGGGGTATTTTCAATCAGTGTATACTTGTTTTTACTATTCGCAATGATTAAAGCTTCTTCTTCTAACTCATTCATCGTTTTTGCGAGTGCTTTATAGTTTTCGCTTGAAGTTAAATTAAGTGCTAAGCTTAAATCTTTAATCGATACACGTTGATCAGGATGATTCTTTAAATAATCTAAAATTGTCTCTTTCATAGGCCCTCCTTTTGAGAAAAAAAAGAACACTTCCTTTAAGTGTTCTTAAGATACCATTGCCCAAATTGCAGTCGCGATAAATAAAATTGATGTGATTAAAGTGGCACGGCTTAAGAAAAGTTCTACACCACGTTCTTTTTGGTTAGCGAATAATTCTGATTTTTCTCCAGAAAATGCACTTTGGATGTCATCTTTTGAGCTTTGAACAACGACAAGGGTTATTAAGAATACTGCAACAATGATTAATACAATATCTGCAAATCCTAACATGGATATTCCTCCTTACTAAACAATGTTTGCTACTGAATATAATACCACTTATGTAGGGTTTTATCAACTAGTTTTAAGATTAAATCTTATCATAAGTATTATAGAGGTTTGAGGGCTTAAAATCAAGTTAAAAGAAAAGAATATTAAGAAAAAAAGAGCTCGAGTTGAGCTCTTTAAGTGTTATTTTAAATTATAGAAGGATTTCTTTCCATTGTATTTCGCAGTTTGTCCAAGTTCATCTTCAATACGGAGTAATTGATTGTATTTTGCGATGCGATCAGTTCTTGAAAGTGATCCTGTTTTAATTTGACCTGCGTTAGTTGCAACCGCGATATCTGCGATGGTAGAATCTTCTGTCTCACCACTTCTATGAGAGATAACAGCAGTATATCCTGCACGTTTTGCCATTTCAATGGCTTCGAAAGTTTCAGTTAAAGTTCCTATTTGGTTGACTTTGATTAAGATACTGTTTCCAATTCCTTCGTCAATCCCTTTTGATAAACGCTCAGTGTTTGTAACAAATAAATCATCACCAACTAATTGAACTTTTTTACCAAGTTTTTCTGTAAGTACTTTCCATCCGTCCCAGTCGTTTTCATCAAGTCCATCTTCGATTGATACAATTGGGTATTTGTCGACTAAGTCAGCATAGAAATCAACAAGTTGAGCGGCAGTTAATTCTTTGCCACCTTCACCAGCAAGGACATAAACGCCTTTATCTTTATTATAAAACTCACTTGAGGCAACGTCCATAGCAAGTAAGACATCTTCCCCTGGTTTATATCCGGCATTTTTTATTGATTCGATGATAACTTCTAGTGCTTCTTCATTAGATTTAAGGTCTGGTGCAAATCCACCTTCATCACCAACTGCGGTGTTGTATCCTTTTTTAGATAATACTTTTTTTAAGGCATGGAATACTTCTGCACCTGTACGTAATGCTTCTTTAAAAGTTTTAGCGCCAACTGGCATAATCATGAACTCTTGGAAGTCAACATTATTATCAGCATGTGATCCCCCATTAATAATGTTCATCATTGGTGTTGGGAGTTCTTTTGCGTTGAATCCACCTAAGTATAAATAAAGTGGTAATCCAACATATTCAGCCGCTGCACGTGCAACAGCCATAGAGACACCTAAAATTGCGTTTGCACCTAAATTACCTTTATTTTTGGTTCCGTCAAGTTCAAGCATAGTTTGGTCAATTAAAACTTGTTGGGTTACATCCATCCCAATTAATGCAGGGGCAATAACGTCATTAACATTATCCACAGCTTTTAAAACACCTTTACCTAAGTAACGTGATTTATCACCATCGCGTAGTTCAATGGCTTCGTGTTCACCTGTTGATGCACCACTTGGGACTAAAGCACGTCCAAAGGCACCTGATTCTGTATAGACTTCAACTTCAATCGTAGGATTTCCACGTGAGTCTAATACTTCTCTAGCATAAATATCGCTAATAAATGGCATAATTTAAAACTCTCCTTTATAATGGTTTCTTCAAGTTAATTATAGCGAGTTAATGATTAAATTACAATCAAAGTAAGACGATGAAAACACTTTTATTTTTTTATTATAAGTGATTTTCCTGTCATTTCTTTTGGTTGCTTAAGATTTAAGTATTCAAGCATTGTAGGTGCTAAGTCTCCTAAAATACCATCATCTCTAATCTCAATGGTTTCATCAGTAATAATAATAGGGACTAAACTAGTTGTGTGGGCAGTGTGAATGCCACCTGTTTCATCAAGCATTTTTTCAGCATTCCCATGATCAGCAGTAAGCAAGGCAACACCACCTAATGCCAAGGTTTTTTCAACAACTTTTCCAACACACTCATCAACCGTTTCAACAGCTTTAACCGCTGCACTAATCACCCCAGTATGTCCGACCATATCACAATTTGCATAGTTTAATATCACGGTATCGTGAATCTTTTTATCTAATTCTTCTAAGACTTTATCAGTAACTTCATAAGCACTCATCTCTGGTTTTAAATCATAAGTTGCAACTTTTGGTGAATTAACCAAAACACGCGTAGAACCTTCAATTTCTTTGTCTTCACCACCATCAAAGAAGAAAGTTACATGAGCATATTTTTCTGTTTCAGCAATACGGAGTTGTTTAAGACCAGCATTACTAACCACTTCGCCATACATATTATCAAGTGTTTGTAAGTCAAAAGCAATTGAGCCTTTTACATTTTCTGAATAGTGCATGGTAGAAACGAAGTGTAAATTTTTAAGCGTTTTCGCGCCATCAAATGGCGCTAAGTTTGGATTAGTAAGTACAGTTGATAACTGAATAGCGCGGTCTGGTCTAAAATTCATAAAAATAACCGCATCACTATCTTTAATAGTTGCTTCTTGATTTACCATAAATGGAATGACAAATTCATCAACCACTCCATCTTCATAACTTGATTCAATTCCTTCTTTTGCGCTTGGGAAAACTTTACCTTTACCATGGACTAAAACATCATAAGCTAATTTCGTACGATTAAAGTTTTTATCGCGATCCATCGCATAATAACGTCCATGTACACTTGATAAAGTTCCATAATCAAGTGCTTTCATTGTCGCTTCTAACTCATCTGTATAGGTAATAGCTGATTGGGGTGGTACATCTCGACCATCTAAAAAGGCATGAACATAGACTTTTTCAACATTTTCTTTTTTCGCAAGTTCTAACATCGCTTTAAAATGGCTAATATGTGAATGGACACCGCCATCACTAAGTAGACCCATTACGTGTAAACTAGACCCTTCTTTTTTAACATGATTCATGGCTTTTAAATAGGCTTCATTTTCAAAAAATGACCCATCACTAATGGCTTTATGAATACGTGTTAAAGACTGGTATACAATACGACCACCACCAATATTCAAATGACCAACCTCACTGTTTCCCATTTGACCTTCTGGTAATCCAACATTCATACCACTAGCTTTTAATGTTTTGTTCGGATACGTTTTGAATAATCGGTCTAAGACTGGTTTTTTTGCTAAAGTCACAGCATTTCCGCTTGATGCCTCTGCAAGTCCCAAACCATCCATAATAATTAAAACTACAGGTTTTTTCATTAACCTCACCTCAAATAAAATTATAACAAGAAATGAGCGGTTTTAAAACTAAAAAGGCTTCTCGGTAAGCGTTTACTTGTTTTACTTTTTCGTTCTAAATACGACTACGTTCATGTATAATAGTCCATGAGAGGAGTGTTTTTTTATGCACGCATTGAAACTTGAAAAATTAAGTCATGTATTAAAAACCTTAAAACCAAGTCATGGTCTTAATTATACAGTTCCTGATTTATGGAATTGTTTTGATTATCCAGAAAGTAAAATGATTAAAACATTAAATCACGAACTGATGGTTAATCCTTATGATTTTTATACCTATATTATTGACCATGTACTACTTTTAAAACATAAAAGTTCATTTGACCCAACCGTATCTTTATCCCTTGCTAAAAAAAGTAAACCACGCGGGGGTGATTGGGTAAAAGAAAGTGTAATGTATAGTACCATGATTCGTACTTCAAGTGCTTGGGATCACGACAGAAGCGGTCGCTTAGAAGATGATAATATTTATCATATGCGTGAAACTGGATCATTTGTAAAAATGCTAGCACTATTACCACTATTAAATAAGATGGGCGTTAATACGATTTACATGTTGCCTATTTCTAAATTTAGTTTGAAAGATAAAAAAGGGGATTTAGGAAGTCCTTATGGTGTTTCTAACTTTAATGAACTTGATCCAAACTTAAAAGATAGCTTAACTCAAGATGAAATGACTTTAGATGAAGAATTTCAAGCATTTGTTGAAGCCTGTCATCTCTTAAATATGCGTGTTATGATTGATATTATTCCTCGTACAAATGCAGTTGAGAATGATTTGATCAAAGATCACCCTGATTGGTTTTATTGGATTAAAGCTAGTGAATTTAATCACTATAAAGTCCCTTATGTTAAAGGGATAGAAAATACTGTAACCCCTACACTGGATTTAATGCCTAAAGTCTATCAAAGTGATGATGTTAAACGCCATATCAATATGTTTTCATTTGATCCAAAAACTTTAGATCCTGAACTTTGGAAAAAGGTTAGAAAACATAAAAATATTATCGATGCCATTGAAAAATATTATGATTTAAAAATCGCTCCTGCCTTTAGCGATCACATTAATGATACTCAACCCCCATGGACAGATATAACTTTCTTTAGAATGTATCTAGACCATCCAGCTGAAACTGTAGAATTTTTAGAGAATAAAAACACTGCGCCTTATATCTTATTTGATACCATCAAGTCTAATATGTATCACGGTAAAAAACCAAACTTAGATTTGTGGGAAAAACTATCCGATATTGTTCCTAGTTATCAAAACCGTTTTGGAATCGATGGTGCTCGAATTGATATGGGTCATGCACTTCCTGCAAAACTCATCCAGATGATTTTCAATAAAGCCCGTGCGATTGATCCTGATTTTGCTTTTATTGCAGAAGAGTTACAACCTAAAAACGCAGAAATCGCAAAAAAAGTTGGCTACAACATGATCATTGGGAATGGTTTCATCATGGTTCCAAGAATTTGGCAAGGAAAAGCACATGAATTTTATCATCAGTCTAAATTCTTAAAAGCACCAGTTTTTGCATGTACAGAAACACATGATACACCACGTATTGCAGCACGAGAAGGACATGAAACACTATCCATTACCACGACTATTTTAAACATGTTTATGCCAAATGGTGTTCCTTTCATCAATAGTGGCCAAGAAGTCTTTGAAAGACAACCAATGAATACAGGTTTAGATTGTACAATTGATGACCTTTACCGTTTAGATGAAAACGATCCGTATTATGGAAAACTCGCCTTATTTGACCGTTATCAATTTCACTATACTAAGGAATCTCGTTGGGTTTTACCCGACATATTAGACTACATAAAACCTATTAGAAAAAAATATCTAAAGGCGATTACCAATGCTTCTAAAAGTTATTCAATTGATGATTCAAATAAACTGTTTATTGGTTTTGCATTTATTAATAAAAACAAAAATAATAAACAAAATGTATTGCTTGTACTTGCAAATTTAAATCCTTATCAAGAATACTATTTAAAACCAAATATTGAAACTATAAGAAATGCTTCAAATAACCAAGAAACCATTGGTTCACTACTCTTTTCGACCCATGAAGGACCACGAACGTTTACCCAATTTGATGGCACACATGGACTTGATTTACATTTAGGGGCTGGAGAAGTAAAAATTGTTGAGTTCTAAATCTATATGGATTAATGGTTCTCCAAATTTAAATGGGTTTACCATGGGCGTTGCAAAAGAAGTTCTTAAATCTTATGATATAAAACGTTATGATAGTTATCAAGTTAATGTCAATAGTTGCGATGATTGTAAAGTTTGTCATTATAAGTTAGGATGCAAGTTTAATGATGATCACACAAAGATCATCGAGGATTTAAAGATAGCTAACACGTTAATCTTAACGACACCGATTTATTTTGGCGCAATGACTGATCAACTATTAAAAATTATCAACAGATTTCAATCTCTTTTTGAACGTAAATTTACTCATAACACGCATGATATAGCCATTGATAACCTTATCGTAATTAGTACTTGTGCCTCAGATGACACAAGCATGTTTGACGGATTAAAGCTCACTATTAGAATTTTAGAAAAACTATTTAGTGTTAAGAACACATTTACATTACTTCTAGGTAATACCGATCAAGTTAATCCTTTAAACACTGAAGAATCAACCATAAAATCATTTCAAGAAACCATTAAAAAAGCGCTTCATTAAGCGCTTTTTTTAATATACAGTTTGAATAACACGTTCATAAACAATTTTAATCAAAATGATTTGAATTGGCCACTTTAAGACTAAAATTATAAGTCTAATTGGCTGTTGGGGTAAAAATACACGTAAATCTTGCAAGATATCACCTGTATATTGCCAAATAAATAACTGGGTTCCATTAATCATAAACTCTAAAACACTTCCAATTAAAACAACCATTATTAGTCGTTTCATTGACCAGTGTTTCTTATAAATCACAAGTCCGGCAATGATACCCCAAAGAATACTAGATAAAGTCATTAAACTAATTGTATAACCAAAAGTAACTAAATAAACAATATCCGTAACAAGTCCTGATATTGCCCCCATTAGTGGGCCAAATAATCCTCCTGCAATAATAATGGGCAATTCGTAAAAGGTTACTCTAAACCCTGGAGTAGTGGTTGTTTGAAAGAAAACTTTGATAATACTAGCTAAGGCTGTAAGAATTCCAATTAAAACTAAACGCTTAACGATATTACTTTCTTCTTGTTTCATGAAAAAAACCTCCTATTTTAAGAGGTCCACAAAAACATTCTTTTTCAAGGTGTTTCAGCGGACGCGCTATTTTACCGCCACAAGTTGTGTTCGTTTATACCCAACATCCCATGGTATAACACTTAACGCAAAATAGCCACTCTGATATAAATATTGTAACAGTTTCTATAACTTAATCAAGCAGTAAGATTAAAATTTACGGGTTCAATACCTTTATCAATTAAAAAGGCATTTGCTTTAGAAAAATGTCTACAACCAAAAAAACCTCTATGTGCCGATAAAGGGGATGGATGAGGTGCTTTTAAAACTAAATGTTTGTTGCTAATGAGCTTGGATTTGGATTGAGCATGCTTGCCCCAAAGTAAGTAAACAACTGGTGTTTGCTTTTGATTAAGGGCTAATATAATAGCATCTGTAAATCTCTCCCAACCTAAATTGACATGGCTAAGGGGTCGACTTTGTTCTACGGTTAAAGTTGTGTTAATAAGCAACACACCTTCTTTAGCCCAAGCGGTTAAGTCACCATGATTAGGTGGTGTAATCCCTAAATCAGAAGCAAGTTCTTTATAAATATTTCTAAGTGATGGCGGAATGGTAATACCTTTTTTTACACTAAAAGCTAAGCCCATGGCTTGATTTTCTTGATGATAAGGATCTTGACCAATAATGACAATTTTTACTCGTTCAAAAGGCGTTAGACTTAACGCTTTAAACCAATCTTCTTTTTTAGGATAGATTACTTTTGACTGATTTAAAACATTAAGTTGTTTTAACATTGCTTTAAACCATGTCGTTTCAATGGTTTCATTTAGTTGTTCTTTCCATAAACTCATCATATCACCTATCTTTATTATACATAAAAAAGCACTACCGAAGTAGTGCTTTTAAGGAATTTAATTAGTTATATTTTAATTGTGCTTGTGCAGCCGCAATAATTGCTAATGGAATACGGAATGGTGAACATGATACATAATTGAGTCCAGCTCTATGGAAGAACTCAACACTAACTGGGTCTCCACCGTGTTCTCCACAAATACCTAATACTAAGTTTTCATTGGCAGCTCTTCCGTTTTTTGTAGCAAGTTCAACGAGTTGTCCAACACCTTTTTGATCGATTGATTGGAAAACATCGTGTTCAAAGATTTTTAATTCTTCGTATTCACGTAAGAATTTTCCTGCATCATCACGACTAAATCCAAAGGTCATTTGAGTTAAGTCATTGGTTCCGTAGCTGAAGAAATCAGCTTCTTTTGCTACCTCAGCTGCAACAAGTGTTGCGCGTGGGGTTTCAATCATAGTACCAACTAAATATTTAACGTCAACACCTGATTCACTGATTAAAGCATCTGCTGTTTCTACAACATATTTTTTAAGATATGTAAACTCTTCTACAGTAGAAATAAGTGGAATCATGATTTCAGGTTTAACTTGTACGCCTTGTTTTGCCATGTCTATCGCTGCCATAATAATTGCTTTAACTTGCATAACAGTAATTTCAGGGAAAGTAACGGCTAAACGACATCCACGGTGACCAAGCATTGGGTTAAACTCATGAAGGGTTTCAAGTGCACGATTTAAACGTTCTTCTGATACATTTAATTTTTTAGCAACTTCTTTAACTTCGTCTTCTTGTGGTAAGAATTCATGTAAAGGTGGGTCTAATAGACGAATGGTTACACTTTTACCATCCATAACTTTAAAGATTTCTTTAAAGTCTTTTAACTGATGCGGTAAAATTTTATCTAAAGCAATTTCGCGTTCTTCTTTTGTTTCAGCAATAATCATTTCACGAACATTTGTGATTCTTTCATCATCAAAGAACATGTGTTCTGTACGAGTTAATCCAATACCTTCTGCACCAAATTTGATGGCAGTTAATGAATCGCGTTCGTTATCAGCATTTGCTTTAACACCTAAACGTTTAATAGATTTTGACCATTCTAAGATTTGTTCAAACTCAGGACTGAATTCAGGTAATACAGTATCAATTTTACCTGGATAGATTAAACCTGTAGTTCCATCAATACTGAAGTAATCACCTTCACTGTATTTAATACCATTGATGGTCATTGTCCCTTCAGCTTCATTGATGCTTAATGCACCAACGCCACTAACACAACATTTACCCATACCGCGAGCAACAACCGCTGCATGCGAAGTCATACCACCAAGTTGAGTAACAAATCCTTCAGCAACAATCATGCCTTCGATATCTTCAGGGCTAGTTTCTTTTCTAAATAATAATACTTTTCCAAATTGTTCTTTAAGTTCAACTGCTTTTTCACTTGAGAAGATAATACGTCCGGTTGCAGCACCTGGTGATGCCGCTAAACCTTTGGCAATTGGCGTTGCTTTAGCAACTGCTTTTTCTTCAAAAACAGGATGTAATAATTGGTCAATCGCAGGAACATCAATTCTAAGGATTGCTTCTTCTTTAGAGATGAGTCCTTCTTTAACTAAGTCAACAGCAATTCTTACAGCTGCAGCAGCTGTACGTTTTCCTGTACGTGTTTGTAAGATATGGAGTTTACCTTCTTCAATAGTGAACTCAACATCTTGCATTTCTTTATAATGTGCTTCTAAATTATCTAAGATGTCTACTAACTCTTTATAAATTTCTGGACGACGTTTATCAAGTTCGTCTAAATCAAGTGGTGTTCTAATTCCAGCAACAATGTCTTCACCTTGTGCGTTAAATAAGAACTCACCAAAGATATGTTTTTCTCCTGTTTTAGGGTTACGAGTAAATAAAACCCCAGTTCCAGAATTATCACCAGTATTTCCGTAAACCATTTCTTGTACGTTGACAGCGGTTCCTAAGTCATGAGGAATTTTATTATGATTACGGTAAATTCTAGCACGTGGTGTATCCCAACTTCTAAAGACAGCATCAATTGCCATGTATAGTTGTTCCATTGGGTCTTGTGGGAATGGTTTTCCAACTTCTTTTTCAAAGATTGCTAAGAATTTTTCACTAATGTTTTTCCAATCATCTGCTTCTAATTGTGTATCTAGTTCAACACCTTTAGATTCTTTTGCTTCAGTTAATACATCTTCAAATAAATCTGCATCAACTTCAAGTACAACTTCTGCAAACATTTGGATTAAACGTCTGTATAAGTCGTAAACAAAACGTGGGTTATTAGTTTTTTTAATAAACCCTTCAATAACTGCGTCATTCATTCCTAAGTTAAGAATGGTATCCATCATTCCTGGCATAGAGAATTTAGCCCCTGAACGAACAGATACTAATAATGGATCTTCTGATCCTCCAAATACTTTACCAGTTTCTTCTTCTAATTGTTTAACATAGGTTTTGATATCATCGAGTAATTCTTGTGAGTTTTTACCACCATTTTCATAGTAAGCAGTACACATTTCGGTTGTAACTGTAAATCCAGCTGGTACAGGTACACCGAGTCTTTTCATCTCTGATAAGTTCGCACCTTTTCCTCCTAAGAGTTCTTTTTGATCAGCGCGACCTTCACCAAACATGTAAATTCTTTTCATAATATTCACCTTTCATAATATGATTTTTTACGATGTTTTAAACACGAAAGTATTATATCATTTATAAAGTTAAAGTTCAACTGAAAAGGGCTTTAAATTGGCTATAAATAGCGCCTTAAATTTGATAACGCTTACATCGTTATAAATAAAAAATCCCTCGTCTAAAACAAGGGATTTTACGTTATTTTTTAACCGTTATTTTTGATCCATCTTTATTAGGATGATCTTTTAAATAAGCAAGTATTGCATTATAATGGGTATCTTTTCCTGGTTTACATTGAGATAAGTGATCGACTTCTCCTTCAATGATACCTTCTGCGAATGCTGCACATCCAGGAAATCCACACGCACCACAATCATAACCGGGTAGTAACTCTTTAACATCTTTTAATCGTGGATCAGCTTCTACTTTTAAATAATCTGAAGCAAACGCTAATCCTAACCCTAAAAGCGCACCTAAAATGCCAAGTGTTAAAAATGCTGCCATTATTTTTCCTCCTCATAATGTTGTTTGATTGTACATGCAAAATTATTGCATGCGCCGCATTTTACGGCATCAATGTTTTTTAAATCAATCGGTGCTGGTGTTTTTTTATTTAAACTATAACTTAAAATGTATAGGCCAATAATTCCAGCAACGAATAAAAATCCTAACCACATAGATTACACAATCCCAGCTAATCCAAGGAAGGCAATAGCCATAATTCCTGCAGTGACTAAAGCAACAGGAACCCCTTTCCAGTTTTCTGGTATATCTGCAGCATCGAGACGTTCTCTAATGGCTGAGAAGGCAAAAATAATGAGTCCAAATCCTAAGGCAGTCCCTAAGGCAGTGACACTTGCTACTAAGAAACCTTGGCCAAACCCATATTGACTCGCAAAATCATCACTAATATTTGATACAGCAACCCCTAATATTGCACAGTTTGTGGTAATAAGCGGTAAATAAATCCCTAAAGCTTTGTATAATTTTTTACTCGCTTTTTTGATAAACATTTCAACAAGTTGTACGAGTGAGGCAATAATTAAAATGAATGCAATGGTTTGAATGTATTCAATATTTAGTGGTACAAGTACTAAATAATAAAGTAGATAAGTAACCATACTTGCAATTACCATAACAAACATGACCGCAATACTCATACCTAGTGCTGAATCAGATTTCTTACTAACTCCTAAAAACGGACAAACCCCTAAAAATCTTAATAAAATAACATTATTAATAAGCATTGATGAAAATATTGCTACGAAAAATACTGTCCAACTCATGCTTGCTCACCCGCGCTTTCTAAAGCTTTTTGACGCTTTTTTTCTAACGCAATACGTTTTTTCTCTTCAATTAAACGCTTGCGACTTAAATCAGCTTTGGCTTTTTTATGAAGTCCAATGCCATTAAAGATTGCTAAGAGCACACCTATTACAATAAACCCACCAGCTGGACCTGAAAATACAGCCATTTTTAAGAAATACGTATCTAAGTTAACAATACTACCTTCAACGGCTAGTGGTAAATATACTCCATAAGCAATAGCACCAGTTGCTAAAAATTCACGTGTAAATCCGATGAGCATAAGCGCAAACGTAAATCCTAAAGCCATACCAAGTCCATCAATAGCGCTATCTAAAACGCCATTTTTAGATGCATAACTTTCAGCACGTCCTAAAATCAAACAGTTTACAACAATTAATGGGATAAAAATCCCTAAAGATTCAAATAAAGCTGGTGCAAAGGCTTCAGTTAACATACCAACCATAGTAACAAACGTAGATATAATTACAATATAAGCTGGTATTTTAATTTCTGCAGGAATAAGTTTTCTAACTAGTGAAACAACAACGTTACTACTAACTAAAACAAAGATAACGAGTAGTCCCATGCCTAAACTGGTTTCAAAGGTACTTGTAACAGCTAATGAAGGACACATACCAAGTAAGAATACAAAGATTGGATTTTCTTTGATAAAGCCCTTTGTTAAGTTAGCTAAACGGCCTGTATCTTTTTTGAGCTTTTTCGCCATTTGTTTTTCAGTCATCCTAAGCACCCTCTCTTTCTAAGACATGATTTTGAGCTGCACTAATAATAGCTCTTACAGCATCTCCTGTATAAGTAGCACCCGCATAAACATCACTACTAACTTCACTTAAATCGGTTTTTCCGATAAATTCACTGATAGCATCAAACCCTGGATCAGAAGTTCCAGGCGTTTCATCATGGCTAAGAACCACTGCAGATGAAACCGTACCATCTAGATAAACTGCAACTTCTAACGTAACGTCTGGATTATAACCATTTTCGACACCTAAATAGATATACCCAATTAAATCATCTTCACTATCATAAACAGGTTGTGCTTCTACTAAAACATCATCCGTAATAGTTTCAGTATCTCCAATTCGCGCTGCTTCAATGAAATATTGTCTTAACTCTCTAGTAGCTTCATCTTCATCAGCACGCATGAATGCATGGGTTGCAAGCAGTTCAAGATCATCTTTTAAATCTCCAGAGATATCTAAAGAAATCGTTGAAATCTCTTCACCAACATAGGCATCAAAACTATCTAAAGCATCACTTAAGGTAGAAGGTATTTCATCATCTAAACTAGTAGCTCAAAAGAATGTTAAGTCACTATCAACTGCAAAAGCAACTTGGTAGGTACTATCATCAACGGTAACATTACCTTGATATACATACCCTAAAACATTATCATTTTCATCATAAATGGTTATTTCTTCGTTAATGGTTCCTGTTAAGAATTCAAAATTTGATTCATAGCGATTAGCCTCTTCAAATAATGTTTGGTAACTTTCTAAGATTGGGTCACCTGCAACTAAAATAACTGAAGCTTCAACGATAGCTTTAACTGAGTTATAAGTTATCGTTGCCCCAGTAGATGAATCAAAGCTAAGTTCGCTAATCGATTGATTATTTAAATTGTCAAGATAATTACTTTCTAACCCTGATACATAAGTTGGGGTATTGTCTGTTTCAGTAATGACAACATCAACAATGGTACCATCAGCATCAATCCCTACAACAACATTAACATATCCTAAAGCATTATTAGCTGACCCTCTAAAAGCATACCCAAGTAAGGTACCGCTGTTATCATACATGGTGAGTTTTTCTTCAACTAAACTATTTTCAATGGTTTCTGTTTCAACCTTTGTTAAATCCACACCATCAAACATTTCTGCATAGACTTCAAAACGTTTAGCTTCTCTATTTAGTTCAATACGCTCTTCTGTTAAGGCATTGGTTCCCCATATTAAAATCCCACTGATCGAACCAATGACTAATAGCGTTAACGCTATTTTTAATTTAGCCAACATAATTAGCACCTACAATCACACTAATAATACTTACAATGACTACTGCACTAAAGATAAGTACTCGTCTTAAATTGAAACGACTATGCGACCATCTCGGATAATCGATAGTATGAACAAAGATATTCATAATTAATATACTAAAAGCAACGCCTTCAGGATAACTTCCAAATAATCGGATGAGGAATGTCAATAACCCTAGGCCAAAACCAAAATAAATTCTACCTGGTCTTGTGGTTGGAGACGTAATAGGGTCTGTAGCCATAAAGACTGCCCCAAATAATAAGCCCCCACCAATAACGTGAGTTAATGGGTAATAGAATCCTAAATCTTGAGTAATCATCACAAATAAACTTAAAACAAATACCGTTAAGACATATGAAATTGGAATGAACACATCAAAGCTTTTTCTATATAACATATAAGCAAAGCCAACAAGAATAAGTAATGCACTGGTTTCACCTAAAGCACCAGGCAATCCAATCCCTGAAAAGAGTGCCCACATAGAATAAGTTCCGGTAATATCTTCAAATGGTGTACTTGTGAGCATACCAAGCGCGGTTGCGCCTGCATCAGCATCTATATATTGCGATACTGCTACAGCACCCCCAAAACTGAGTGCGATAAACAAACGAGCAAATGCCGCAATATTAAAGATGTTTTGCCCCATACCACCAAAGATAAGTTTAGCTAAGAACACCCCAACAATCCCACCAATAACCACCACGGTGATATTGGTACCATCAGGAATGGTTAATCCATAAATTAATCCACTAACAATAACGGTAAAGTTATACAGTGTAAAACTTTTATTACGCAATCTAAACGACATGTTTTCTTCGGTAGGTCGTGAAGCTGCATAGGTTTTTAGTTCATTTTTTAACGCTTTCTTTTCTTCTTTATAACTCGCTAAATAAGTCTTATAATCGGTATCATCCATGCTTTTCTTATTTGCATTTTTAGTCTCTTCTAATTTAGCCAACTTTTGATGATACTGTGAATCGTTATATCGACGCGCTTTAAAATCTTGAAATTGATAAAAAACATATTCAGTTAATGCCATTGATAGCACTGCAGCAGTTAAAATATACACCGCGCTTAGCCCATACTTAATTATCGCAAATATGACTAATGGCATTAAGGCAATAGCTACATCACGCATCATGCGGACAACGTTTGCTTTAACTCTTCTTAAATGAGGACTACTTTTTTGTATTATATCCATGTTATCACCCTAAAATCTTCTTCGCTTCTCTGACGTAGTTTGTTACATGAATTTTACTGGTACATACGAAGGCACATAGCCCACACTCAATACAGTTTTTAGCACCAAGTAATTCCATAGCTTTTGTATCATTTCGTTTTACAGCATTCATGATATTGACTGGTTGAATATCAACAGGACAACTTAAAACACATGATCCACAACGAACACATGGTTCTTCTTTATAATCAATATCTTTAAACACTAATACACTTGTGAGGGTTGGGGTTACAACAACATCAGTACTTTTTACTGCAGCCCCCATCATAGGTCCACCAATAATAATGTTGATTTTTTCCGCTTCTTGTTTAAATCCATCACTTAATTTAATCAAGTCCTCAACACTAGTTCCTACACGCACACGAATTGATTGTGGGAAACTAATTGCATCCCCATTAACAGTCATATAGCGTTTAGTAATTGGCAAATTATGTTTAATCGCTTCATAAATACTTTGACAAGTTGACACATTAAAGCCTAAAATACCATGTTTCATTGGTAATTCTTTTAGTGGTATTCTTTTACCTAAAGCTTTTTCAAAAACTTCAACTTCCCAGCCTTGTGGATAATAATTACCAAGTTTTGCAAGTCTAATTTTATATTTATTAAAACGTTTTAATTCACGTTCTAATACTTCAATAAGTTCTTTTTTGGTTTTTTTAATTGCGATAACGCCTTCTTTAGCGTTAACAGCTTGCATAATATATTCTAATCCTTTGAAAATTTGATACGATTGGTCTTTAATCAAGCGGTAGTCACTTGATAAATACGGTTCACATTCAACTGCATTAATAACAACGGTATCAATTTTTTCTTTTGTAGATAGTTTAACGTAGGAAGGGAATCCACTTCCACCAAGTCCAACCAAAGCTTTTTCTTTAACGATTTCAACCATATCTTCTTGAGTTAAACGCTCAATGACACTATCAGGTCTATCGGCAATACTTTCATGATACTCATCTTTAAAATCATTGCGAATGGTAATAAACTCAGCATCGATGCCTGTTGAATCTATTTTTGTTACAATCTCTTCAACAGTCCCACTAATGGTTGAATAAATAGGTTGTTTAAAGAAACCGCCATCACGCTCTCCAATAATTTGACCGAGTTTCACACGGTCCCCTTCTTTAACATCAAGGGTATAGGTTTTACAGCGTGCAGTCGTTAGATTTAAGTAAACATGCTCAGGGTCAACATAACGCAAAAGCGGTAGTTCAGTCGTTAGTTGTTTATAATCGGCAACACGCTTTTCTTTACTAATCATGTATTCACATCCTCATCATTTATCGTATTAATTGTGTTAAGAATTGATTCTTTTAAAAGCTTTATATGTTCATCAGCTTTACTGATGCTTGAATCTTTTAAAGCGATATAAATTTTTAGTTTAGGTTCTGTCCCACTAGGTCTTAAAACAAACCATGATTCATCATCTAAGATAAACTTAACTACATTGGATGGTGGTAAATTGATAACAATTTTTCTGCCATCTTCATAGCGTATTTTCTTTAAATAATCTTCTTTTGCTAGAATCTTTTTACCATCAAAGGTTTCCTGATCATAGGCTCTAAAATATTCCATGATTTGATTGATTCGTGCTTCACCCGCTTGACCTTCTAAATTGATGCTGACTAAATCTTCACGGTAAGCACCATACATATCATAAAGTTCATACAAGTAATCAATCAAAGTTTTTCCTAAATGTTTTAAATCATTTGCAATTTCACTTGCAAATACCATCGCTTGTATAGAA
Organism: Candidatus Izemoplasmataceae bacterium; assembly: GCA_046541015.1. GTDB lineage: Bacteria > Bacillota_I > Bacilli_A > Izemoplasmatales > Izemoplasmataceae > Liberiplasma. The sequence goes on along the minus strand of JBKHEA010000002.1, from coordinate 158,928 downwards.
TCTTTATCACGGACAAAATCTTTAATAACATACCCATAACTTTCTTCATACCCCATTAAGAAGGTTTCATTGGTTGTCTCTATTTTTTTCATTTGTTCTCCAATGAATTTAAAGCCAGTTAAGGTTGATTGGACATCGATTCCATAGGTTTTAGCAATTTTCGCGCCAAAATCACTTGTAACAATCGTGTTGTAAATTAGTCCGTGGGCAGGGATTTTACCCTTTTCATGTAAGGTTTTTAGTAAATAATCAATAAAAATAGCACCTGTTTGATTTCCACTTAGAAAGTGGTATTTATTTTGATGCCATACAGCAATTCCTAAACGATCCCCATCAGGGTCTGTTGCAATCAGTAAATCCGCTTTATGTTTAAGCCCATATTTAACGGCATATTCAAAAGCATTTTCATCTTCTGGATTCGGTGATTTAACGGTTGAAAACTTACTGTCTGCGACCATTTGTTCTTCAACTGGTATGACCTCATAACCATTTTCAACTAGACTACGTAATCCAATTTCTCTACTTGCTCCATGCAAGGGGGTAAAAACGATTTTTAATGCTTTTTTCTGATTTGGTTTTAGTTGAACGGTTTTAATATAAGATAAGTATTCATTATCCATCTCACGAGAAAGCATAGTCACAAACCCTTTTTCTTTTGCTTCATCAAAAGGCATTGCTTGAACTTTAAATACATCACTTACTTGATCAACATGTTTAACAACTTGATCAGCTAATCTTGGGACCAACTGACACCCATCTGCGTCATAAATTTTAAAGCCATTATAGTTTGGCGGGTTATGACTTGCAGTGACCATGATGCCACCTGCTGCATTTGTTTGTCTTACAGCAAATGATAATAATGGTGTTGGGCGTAACTGCTCAAATAAAAAAGACTTAATGCCATGCGCAGCTAAGACACCAACGCAAACTTTCGCAAATAACTCACTTTTATAGCGGTTATCATAGGCTATAGCTACACCTTTAGTTTTTGCGTCTTTATTGCTTTCAAGCAAAAACTGCGCAAAGCCATAAGCTGCTTTGCGTAAAGTATAAACATTCATACGATTGATGCCTGCACCAATAATGCCGCGCATCCCACCCGTTCCAAAGGATAGGGGTTTATAAAAAGCATCCTCTATTTCTTCTTCATTCATTGATTTTAACTCATCTTTTAAGTCTTGATCTAAACCTTCATAGTTTAGCCAAGTTTCATAGATTTTATTCACGGGTTCACGCCCTTTCATATATATTATAACGTGCTTACTTTTATAACATTTGTATTATAACTTATCGTTCTTGCTTTTTCAATACAAAATCCGTCTTTTCTAAATAACTTGCTATAAAAAAAGCCAGTTAAAAACTGACTTAATAACAACTTAATTAAAACCTTATTTTAAGGTTTCTTTTAAGTCTATAAAGGTCTTTAAAACCATATCCGCTTTAAGAACTGATTTAAATATTTGAGTAAAACTCGCACTTAAAATGCCATTAGGCGATATCATAAATACGCCAGGATTTGATAACCCTTGCACTTCATCTAAAACCCCAAAAGCTTCGCTTACTTTATGGTTTAAATCACTTGCGTGAATGTGATTTATTTTTCCTAAAGCACCATTTTGCCAAGCACTATGTGCACTAATTGAGTCAGTTGAAACTGCAACTAATATCGCATTTTCTTTTTCAAAGTCATCCTTTAATGCATCAAAACCTTGAATCATTTCTAAGGCGCTATTATCAAAATCTAACCCATAAAAATATAAGATAATCCATTTACCTTGATCAACTGTATGATCAAGTACGTATATATCACCCTTAAAACCATTAGAAGTATTTGGTATTAAAGCATTCATGCTAAAACGTGGGGCTTGTTTTCCTATTTTTGCTGCGCTTACATAAAAATCATTTTCGTATTTCATGATGGGCCTCCTCACTCATTTCATATTAAGTTTAACGACTTTCAAAGATTTTTTCAAGTATTAATCACTAAAAGCATACCTAAAACAGTCGCAATGCTTGTATTTAATACAGTAATCATGAAGTAATCAAAGTAGATTGCTTTATAGGTTAAATTGGTAACTTTTAACATTGTTAATGTCGTCCCGTTTGTTGGCAAGGTATCAATGGTAACACTACTCATTACAGCTAGTCGATGCAAAAGTGATTGGTTAATATTTAAGGTATTAATTTGTTGAATAAAAGCGTCCCCTAAAAACGGAAAAGCGATACTTAATCCTCCGGTTGCACTCCCACTAATTCCAGCAAATAATGCAACCGTTAAAGGTAGCGCAATATAAGGATTTAATTCAAGAAGGGGGGCTTTAATGGTTGAAATAAAAGGCATAGCACTAATGACAGAACCAAACGCAAAAGTCGTGCCTACAAATAATAGAGGTTTTAATGCTAAAAGAAAACTTGAATAAACGATTTGTTTATAGTTAGTTAAAGGTTTTACACGCATAAGCCATGTTGTTAAAACCCCAAACATTAAACTAATATTGATTGCAGTCAAGGTAATTTGATGATTAGATTTTAGGACAATAGGTAAAATAAATAAGGATAAAATTAAATTGAGGGTTAAAACAATAAAAAGGGGTAAAAACACTAAAAATTCTTTAGGTTTAACGCGATGAAGACTTCTTCTTTTTAAGGTTATGCCTTCTTTTTTTAAAACACTATGAATTCGCCACATTAAATAAGTTGTCCCTGTAATAAATAAGTAAACCGTCAAAACAAGTCCGAGGGTAAATCCAGAATAAATACTAGAATCTAAAACCATCGTAGGGATAATATTTTGGACTTGTAAACTACCAGGAAATGCCCCAATCATATAAGTTGCCATCGCAACCCCAATAAGTCCAAAAATAAACCGTTTTGGAATGTTGAGTTCATTAAACACTTTTAATGCAATGGGATAGATTGTAAAAATAATAATAAATCCACTAATGCCTCCAAGCATCATAATATTGATTAGTAAAATGAGTGCAACCACGGCATAACGCTCACCTAAAGCATTAATTAAGGTATTTGCCATATTTAAAGCAAGCTGTGTTTCACTAATAAATGCACCAAGTAATACGCCTAAGAAAAATAAAAGGGCATTAGCACTAAAAAAGGCAAGCATTGCCTGTACATAAATCGATAGATAGTTAAAAAAGCCATGCAATTCTCCCGATAAAAAAATCACCAATAATAAAATCATTGGCACAACAAGGATAATATTTTTGCCTTTATAAATCGCAACCATGAGTAATATAATACCACCCATTAATATAAGTAAGTCCACTGTCTCACCTCGTAAATATTATACTTGATAATAAAAAGAAAAGATGCAAAAATTTGCATCTTTACTTAATTGGTTTAATGTTCCAAATTTCATTGGCGTATTGATTAATCGTACGGTCACTTGAGAAATACCCACTACGTGCGATGTTTATCATTGACATGGTTAACCATTGCTCGCTGTCTTTATATAACTCATTGGCTTTCTCATGTGCGCTAGCATAAGCACGTAAATCTTTAAGGACATAATATTCATCTTTACCTAATAATTTTTCTTTGATTTCTTTAAATTCATCTTTAGCCACTTCTCCAAAGAAACCATTAGTTAACTGATCAATCACAACTTGAATTTCTTTGTCATGTTGATAAATATCAAGTGGATTATACCCACCCTTTGCATTGAGTTCATTAACTTCATCACTCGTTAAACCAAAGATGATAATATTATCATCCCCAACAAGTTCTGCAATCTCAACATTTGCGCCATCTAAAGTGCCTAAAGTAATTGCACCATTCATCATGAATTTCATATTTCCTGTCCCACTAGCTTCTTTAGATGCGGTTGATATTTGCTCACTGATATCACAGGCTGGAATAATTTGTTCTGCGTAGGTGACATTATAATTTTCAACAAAAACGACTTTTAAATATTCTGAGGTATCCGGATCATGATTGACTTTATCAGCGATAGTATTAATTAACTTAATAATTTTTTTTGCGTAAAAATACCCTGATGCAGCTTTAGCACCGAATATGAAACTATGAGGGACATAGTTTTCTTTAAATACGATATCTGTTTTTAAACGGTTATAAACCATCATAATATGTAGCGCATTCATCAATTGACGTTTATACTCATGAAGACGTTTTACTTGCACATCAAAAATTGAATCTGGGTTTAATATAATGCCTTGTTCTTGTTCAATACGTTTTGCTAAAGCGACTTTTTTAGCACGTTTCATTTTTGAAATAGGTTCTCTATATTTTTTGTAATTAATTTTAGACTCTAAATTTTTTAGTTCAAATGGATCGTGTAACCAATTATCACTCACCATATCTAATACTGTTGAAAGTTCTTTATTGATATGTTTTAACCAGCGACGATGGGTAATCCCATTGGTTTTATTGTTAAATTTGTCTGGGTAAAGTTCGTTGAAGTCTTTCATTTCAATATTTTTAATGATTTCAGTATGTAACGCTGCAACCCCGTTTACACTAAATGAACCAACAATAGCTAAATGAGCCATACGAATTTGATTGTCAGCGATGATCGCTAATTTTCTAACTTTATCTTGGTCATTATTCGTTACTTCAATTAACATTTTACAGTAACGTTTATTAATCTCTTCAATAATTTGATAAATTCTAGGTAAGACTGGTTGGAATATATTGACCGGCCATTTTTCTAAAGCTTCTGCTAAAATCGTATGATTTGTATAGGCACAAGTATGACTTGTAATATCCCAAGCGTGTTCCCACTCATAATCATATTCATCAACTAAAATACGCATCATTTCAGGGATGATTAAAGAAGGATGGGTATCATTGATTTGAAATACCAATTGGTCACTTAAATTATCAAAGGTTTGAAAGCGTGCATAGTGTTTTTTTAGAAGGCTATTGACTCCTGCAGCACTAAAGAAATATTGTTGTTTAATACGTAAGATTTTACCTTCTTTTGTTGTATCATCTGGATATAAAAATCCACTGATTCTTCTAATTTCTGTATCATATTCAAAAGCATGAATATCACTTGGGTAAACTTTTGTTGGTTCTGCATTCCATAATCTTAAGTTGTTGATAGTCCCATTTAAATTACCAACAATAGGCACATCATAAGGTACGGCTTTAATGATTTCATTTGGTACATATTTTGCATGCCCATCTTCAAAATAAGCATACCCACCAAATGGAATTTCAAGGGCTTCTTCTTCATTTCTTACTTCCCAAACGTATTGATCTTTCAACCAGTCATCTGGTTTTTCTATTTGATAACCATTTTCAATTCCTTGTTCAAATAAACCATAGCGATAACGAATTCCGTTACCATGACCTGGTAAATTTAAAGACGCAATAGAATCTAAGAAACATGCTGCTAAACGACCTAGTCCACCATTTCCTAACCCTGCATCAGCTTCATAGTGCTCAATTTCAAATAAGTCAAGTCCAAGCGACTTAAAGCCTTCTTCAACAAGATCTCTTAACCCTAAATTATTTAAGTTATTCGTGATGAGTCTTCCCATAAGAAACTCCATTGAGAAATAATGAACTTCTTTTGGTAATGCCTTATTATATAATTGTTTTGTTTTTAACCAATCTTCACTAATGGCTTCATATACCATTTCTCCTAATACTTGATAACGTTGTCTTGTACTAGAATCTTTAAATGATATCGCATATTTTTTTTCTAAACGTTCTTGATAATCTTTTACAAAAACGGTTTTATTTTCAAATGATTTCATTTCGTCAACTCCTCAATCGTATTATACCAAATAATAACGGTTTTACACGATGAACTCGCGTGAAACCGTTACCTCAATCATTAATTTTCTAACATCATTCGATAGAGTTCTATCATTTTTGTTGCTTGGCGTTCTAGACTAAAATCTTGACGCATTGAACGTTTCATCATTTTTTTCCATGTGATTGGTTCTTCATTAAAAACTTTTTTAGCTTCGTGCAATGTTTGTTTTAAACTTGAAACATCATAAGGGAAAAAACTAAAGCCATGACCTTGTTTAGTGATAGCATCATAATTCGTAACCGTATCGGCTAAACCCCCTGTATGTCTAACTAAAGGTATGGTACCATAGCGCATGGCGATCATTTGTGATAACCCACAAGGTTCAACTCTTGATGGCATTAAAAATAAATCGGCTCCTGCATAAATGTAATTTGGAATGGTTGCATCATATCCAATATTTAATTTGACTTGTTTAGGATACTTAGTCGCTAAATCGGTTAACCTCATGACGTACTCTTTACTGCCAGTTCCTAATAAGACTACTTGACAATCATGATGGTCACTTAAGAATTCATCTAAAGCGGGTATCATGATATCAAACCCTTTTTGTTCAGCAATGCGACTCACAATCCCTATAACAAAATAAGCATCATTTATTTCAAGTTGCATTTCTTTTTGTAAGAAACGTTTATTTTCAACTTTCTTTTCTAGATTTTGCATATGGTATTTCGTATGGATTAAGGAATCATTTTGTGGACTGTTTTTTGATGAAATACCATTTAAGATGCCATAAAAGTCACGTTCACGTTTTAATAAGACTTGAGTCAAGTTTTTCCCATAATAATCATAGCGTAATTCATCACGATATGTTGGGGAAACTGTCGTAAGTTTATCAACAGTAAGTATCGCAGTTTCTAAAAAGTTTGTGAAACGTTCTGGATTATAGTGTTGATTTAAATGCAGTTGATTCATACATGTATTTTGACAAACCCCTTGATAATCAATATTGTGTAATGTTAAAAGCGTTTTAGGTTTTTTCTTTATGTTTTGTTGGGATAAAATCGTAGGAATCAACCCTACATGCCAATCGTGTAAATGTACTAAATCTACAGGTTCTATAGCTTCTAAGACTTTACTTACAGCAAGATTGAAAAACGCAAAGCGTTCACAATCATCATCATACCCATAAATATCGGTACGTTCAAAGTAATGAAACGACTCAATGAAATAATAATTAACCTGTTTATAAATCATATGAAAGAGTCTTATTTTATGTGAAGTATCACCAAACGTAATGACTTTTGAGATCTTTTTTTCATAAGCATCTTCGTAATTTTCTTTGATTTTTTTATATAGGGGTAATATGACACTCGTTTTTATCCCTTTTTTAGCAAGATGTCTTGATAAACTACCAATAACATCCGCTAACCCACCTGTTTTAACAAAAGGGAGTGCCTCACTTGCAACATGCAAGACATGAAAATCTGTTTGTGGAGTCACAATCTGTTCTTTTTGGGTAACGTAGGGTTCTACTGAAGTCCCTTCAATATACGTATCTTCTTTAACGATGGTACCTTTATCTAAAATAGCGTAATTGATAAAGGTATTACTCTCAATAACTGCATTACTCATAATGACGCTATTATCAATCACCGCAGATTCTTTAATGATGACATCACGACCAATAATGCTGTTTCTCACAGTTCCATTGACATAAGTCCCACTTGCAATCATGGAATTGGATACTTTGGCGTGCTCATCATAAAAGGTTGGTGGGGCAGTTTTTTCTTTGGATAAAATTGGCCTATCACTAGAAAAAATTGTTCGTCCAATATCAAATCTAAGCATATCTAGATTCGATTTCATGTAGTTAAAATTATCAGTAATATAGCGTGTATAGGCTTTATGGATGTAAGTATTTATTTTAATAGATGGCGCATTTAAAACGACATCATTAATGGTTTTATAAGGAATAGCATCATATTCTAAAATGTAGTTTAATAGTTTATCTTTTGCGATAATAAACGATTTTAATCGGGTTTTTTCACCCATGATTTCAGTAATATCGGCACCTGATGTAATATGGTCATCTAATACATGACTAAAATCAATATTCCAAACAATATGCGCTTGAATGAGTAAAACGTAAGGCTGTAAACTACGCTTGAAATATTCAATATGTTCACTCATGCGTTGAAATGTAACCATATCTTCGGTTGCAAATGTCATGTTTTTAGGGGGTAAAATAAACAATCCATCTTTTCTTCTATCTAAATCCCAACGTTTTCCACTTCCAATATGGTCTTGAAGCGAACGGTAATTCCCATAAGGAAAAATGGCCACATTGGTTATGTTAGCATTTTTGATGTTCGATAAGGCAAAGTCAATTAAGCGGTATTTTCCTGCAAATGGTAAAGCTCCAGGCATGCGGTGAATGGTTAAACGATCTAGTTGGGCTTTAGCGGTTGCATCAATAATGGCTAGCATAGTATTATTCATGATTTACCCCCAAATGCCATAAGACATCGTTATCGATTACCTTTACCTCATCAAAAACCAGTTTTGTATGCGGTAAAACAACTGTATTTTCTAAAACAATACAGTTTTTTATTTGGGCATGTTCACCAACTTTAACGCCGGATAAAATAATAGAATCTACAATATTCGCAAACGGTTTAATTAAAACATTACTCGAAATGATGCTATGATGTACGCGCCCTTTAATGATAACGCCATCACTCACTAAACTGTTTGTAACAGCGTCCATTGATTGGTTATGATGAGGCGGTAAATCTTGACTTTTAGTAAACAAGGGAAACTCTTTATAATCATGTAGTTCTAAAAATTCAGGATGATCAATCAAATCCATATTTGCTTCATATAAGGATGTAACGGTACCAACGTCTCTAAAGTATCCTTCAAACAAATAAGCATTTAAATAATACTGTTGCGAAAGGGCTTTAGGAATTACATCTTTCCCAAAATCAAAATCTAAGTCTTCTTTTTTAAGCAACATATCTTCTAAAATATCCATGTTAAAAACATAAATTCCCATGCTTGCTAAATCACTTTTAGGTTCTTTAGGTTTTTCATTAAAATCAGTTATACGGTCATTATTATCTACCGATAATATCCCATAACGACTTAAGTCATCGTGTGGTTTAAACGCCGCAATTGTAATATTTGCACCACTTTTAATATGTGCATCAATCATTTTACGGTAATCCATTTTATATACATGATCACCTGATAATATTAAGACATATTTTGGTTTATACTCTTTAATAAAGTGAAAATGTTGTTTAATCGCATGAGCTGTACCTTTTTGCCATTTTTCACCGTCATAACTTGTATACGGGGTCAAAAAATGAACGCCCCCATCAACCACGTCTAAATCCCATGAAGCCCCTCTTTGAATATAACGCATCAGCTCATGGGGTTCATACTGTGTGATTATCCCAACGGTATCTATCATCGAATTAGATAAATTACTTAGGACAAAATCTATTAATTTATACTTTCCACCAAAACTTACCGCTGGTTTTGCGGTATGTTTAGTAATCGCACCAAGCCTCGTTCCTCTACCACCAACTAAGACCATCGCCACAACATCTTTACTCATCTAATCACTCCATTTTAACAAGGTGATACTTAAAGGTGAAACCGTAAGGCTTATGGCTTGATCAAAGCCATGAATTTTTTTATCAAAGGTCTTTAGTGGGGCACCATTATATTGATTGCTGCCACCATAAATAGCTAGATCACTATTCATAATTTCAGTATAAGTGCCTTGTTTAGGCACACCTATATCATAATAGTGATGCACGATAGGGGTAAGATTTAATACGACGACAATATGTTCTTTTTGGTTTTTACTAAATCTTATGAAACTTAAAATGCTTTGATCACTATTGTGCTGATCAATCCATTTAAAACCACTTGGATCATGATCTAATTCATGAAGGGCACTTTCTTTTTTCACTAACTCATTAAACGTTTTAATGTAACGTAATGCACTATCATGCATTGGGTATTTTAATAGATGCCAGTCAAGTTCAGTATAGTCGCGCCATTCATGCATTTGACCAAATTCTTGTCCCATAAAAAGCAAGGTTTTGCCTGGATGGGTGAAGAAATAGCCCATTAAAGCACGGTAATTCGCAAATTTTTGCCAATAATCGCCAGGCATTTTTTCAACAAGGGTTTTCTTCCCATGAACCACTTCATCATGAGATAATGGCAAGATATAGTTTTCACTAAAGGCATAATGTAAACTAAATGTTAGCTCATGATGATGATACTTTCTATATACTGGGTCTTTTTCAAAGTATTTTAAGGTATCGTTCATCCAACCCATATTCCATTTATAGTTAAACCCTAAACCGCCAAATTCAATTGGATGCGTCACTTTAGGGTAAGCCGTAGAATCTTCTGCGGCTAAAATCGCTTGAGGATAATAGCTAAATACTTGTCGAGATAACTTTCTTAAAAATTCAATCGCACCATGATTTTCACCAATTCTTGAATCACCAAGATAGTAAATGATATTGCTTACGGCATCAATTCTAAAGCCATCAACATGAAAATATTTCATCCAAAATAACGCATTTGAAATAAGGAAACTTTGCGTTTCTCCTCGGCCTAAATCTAAATTAGCCGTCCCCCATTCGACATTTTCACGAATAAAGGGATCACGATATTCATAAAGGGGTTGACCATCAAACATATATAGCCCGTGGGCATCTTTACATATGTGTCCAGGAACCCAGTCTAAAATGACTTTAATATCATGTTGATGGAGTTGATCAACTAAATACATGAAGTCTTTTGGGACACCATATCTTGATGTTGCGGCATAATACCCAGTACCTTGATACCCCCAAGACCCATCAAAAGGATGTTCGATAATAGGCATAAACTCGACATGGGTAAAGCCTTTATCAAGTAAATAAGGAATTAATAAATCAACCATTTCATTAAATTTATGAAAATCACCATTTGGTTTTTGCATCCACGTACCCATATGCAGTTCATAAATACTCATTACTTCTTCATAAGGGTTTATTGTATGACGCTTTTCCATGTAGGCTTGATCATGCCAAACATAACCATCAATATCATATACCTTACTGACAGTATCTGGTCTAGTTGCTGCAAAAAACGCATAAGGGTCACTTTTATAAAGTCTTTGGCCATGATGGGTAATGATTTCATACTTATAGCTTTGCCATTCAAGATTTAAAGGAATTTCGATTCGCCAAATGCCACTTTGATCAATATTGGTTAATTGATGCACCCAATTTTGATAATCATTAAATTCACCGAGTAAATTAACCGCTTTGGCATGAGGTGCATAAACTGTAAAGCGCGTTTTAATAACCTCACCAGAATCGTTTTTAATCAAATGTGCCCCAAAATGATTATAGGCATCAATTAATGCACCCTGATTAAAATAATAAAGTGTATCTTGATTCATCTTTTTCATAGTTAACCCTCACTTTAAATATTTTTTTATTGCATCATATTTAAAACCATCGCGAAGTAATTTTTGCATGAACCGATTTTTATCTTTAAAATCATCTAAGTTATACCGTTTATTGTTTTCAATAAGCGTCATTAAAGCTTCATCTTCATCAAAATCTAAATACATTTTTTCATAGTATTCGATACAGGATTCAATAACACTTGCTGTAAAGCCTCTTTGATATAGCTTTTGTTTTAAGGATAGTTTCTTTTTTAAATGAGACTGTCCTGGTAATTGGTTTTGGATTTGATCGACATAAGCTTTACCTTTTGATGTTTCTAATTCACTTGAAAATAAAGCATCAACTTTTCTTATATATGCATCATTAAATCCTTCTTTATACAGTTTATCGATTAAAGCATGCTTTCCTTTTAGCTCAAACTCAATAAAATCATCGATGACTAGTTTAAACGTCTTTTCTTCATTAATATACCCTAAAGCCTTTAAGTCTTCTATCGCTTTATGAATGACTTCTTGAGTATAGTTTACCATGCTTAAGGCATCTTTTAAACGTTTTGGTGTGTAGAATTTGTAACTGAGTTTTTTTAATGCATAGCTTTTAGCTTGGGCAATTTCATCACTTTTTTTTATTTGAGTAATCATCTTTTTATCAAGTTCTTTTTTAGTGAACAGTTCAAAATCAATGACGGTTTCTTGATGAATCACAAGCGTTTCATCTTCTAATGTTAATGTGTAAAACTGTTTACCTTTAGGCTTTAATGCGATGATTTTAGTCATTGCCTTCACCAATTAAATAGTTAATTGCTGCTTGTAATTGGTCATCATTTAATGGATTTTGTTTATATTCATTAAGTCTTTCGCTAAGGAGGATTGCTGTAACATCATCAAGTAAACCTGTATCATCGATGGATTCACTTTGTTGAAAACTGATGATGGCATTCATCGTTTCCATATCAAAATACCCATCGTTTCTAATATCATAACCTAATAGTAATAAGATATCTTGCGCTTGTTTAATCTTTGAAGATACTTCATCATAAGCATACATTTCATCTTCTGATAAGAATAAATTTGGATAGGCAAATACTGGATTTTGTTCAACGAGTAAATCAGGTTGAACCCCATTTGTGCCCCCATTTCTATCGACCCAGTTGCCATCAGAAGTTTTCCATACACCAATGGTTAAATGGACATAATTCCCATCAATACTATTTAAAGCAATGGACGATTGTAAAGTCCCTTTACCATAACTTGGTTGGCCGATGACTGTATAACCAGCATATTCTTGCATGGCTGATGCGAAAACTTCACTCGCACTAGCGCTTTGTTCATTGATTAATACCGTAATAGGAAACGGTAATGAGACATCCGTTTTTGCATAGTAGTTTTCTTTATCGATGCCATCACGATTCATGAGTTCAATTGAAAACAAGGGTTCTGATCCTTTAGAGACAAACAAGTCTAAAATATCTAATAAACTCGATAAACCGCCCCCACCATTATCTCTTAAATCAATCACTAATGCATCAATACCTTCATTGGTAAAATCATCTAAAATGGTTTCAACATGCTCTGCGGTTTCATCCCCAAAAGTATGAATACTAATCACACCAATATCATGGGCATCATTTTGATAGATTTCTGCATCAACACTTGGGTTATCAATGGTTTCACGTGTTAAAGTTACACGGTTTATCCCTTCAATTCCAGGACGTTCATAGCCAATACTTACTTCACTACCTTCTTCTCCTAGTAAAGCCGCAGTCGTTTCTGCGAAGGATTTATCTTGATAAGAAACGCCATCAATTTCTATGATGATATCCCCTGCTTGTAACCCACCATTTTCAGCGGGTGATGATGGCCAAACATAACGGATTAAAACTTGATTATCATAATCTTCAACCGTGACACCAATGCCTACATAGCTTTCTTTAAATCCTTCTCTAAATTGTGAAAATGCTTCTTCATCAAAATAGCGTGAAAAAGGATCATCTAAACTATGGATTAATCCATTAATTGCGCCTTCCCATAAAGCACTTTCTTCAGGCGAACTGTAATGCGCATTTAAAATATGATTAAAGGTTTCATTAAAGGCATCATCATTATAATCTTGACTTGGTGGAGTCATAAATAGCCCCGTGAAAAAGACAGCCACTAATAGGACTAAAAACGCACCTGTAATAATCACCATTTTTATTGGATTTTGATTTTTCATATTAATCCTCCTCTAAGCGGTGTTCAAAATCCCCTTGGATTTCACTTGCAGGATTTGTAAACACAAAGGCTTCTGGATCGATTTCTGCGATAATGTTTCTAATTAAATAATATTCATCTTTAGTAATAACGGTAATCAACATGCTTTTTCCTTTATTGGTATACCCTCCAATAATAGGCACAACACTCACTCCGCGTTCTATTTTTTCAAATATCAGTCGTTTAACAGAATCCGGATAATCAGTAATAATTTGTACACTCGTTAAACGATTAGCCCCAATAACAATAAAGTCTGCAGCTTTTCCTGCAATCAACATCGTTAAAATTGCATATAAACCCCCACTAATACCATTGGAGTTATAAAAGACGATAACCCCACTTAAAATAATGCTGCCATCAATAATATAAATCGATAAAGAAAGCGGTAATTTAACTTTTTTGCTTAATATTTTTATTGGAATATCGGTCCCACCACTTGTACCACCAAAACGGATAACATAACCAAATCCAATACCCATTAAAGCCCCACCAAAGGTGATTGCTAAGATATAGTCATTAGGTAATACAAAGGGTGGTCCTATTAATTCTAAAATAAATAATATTAGTGGAAACATTACCGATCCATAAATACTTCTATAAAACGATTTAAATCCTAAAAATAACCAAGCAAGCCCTAATAAAAGAACATTTAATACAAATACAACAAGCGAAATTGGGACTTGAATTAAATCATGAAATAATAACCCAACCCCACTCACACCACCAATAACTAAGTTAAAAGGTGCGATGAAATAATAAAAGCCTGCAACCATCAAAAAAATACCCCATGTTATCATGATGTAACGTTTTTTAAATGTAATTTGTTTTAGTGGATGGCTCATGTTATCTCACCTGCATTATAGCGTAAAAACGCCTGGATAAATCCTTCTAAATCACCATCTAATACCTTATCAACATTACCTGTCTCATAACCGGTACGATGATCTTTTACCATCGAGTAAGGATGCATGACGTATGATCTAATTTGTGATCCAAAGGCATTGGATTGACTGACTTTAAATTGTGACTTTGCTTCATTTTGAGCTTCTAGTTGTAGTTGGTATAACTTTCCTTTTAAGATTTGCATGGCTTTTTCGCGATTTTTTATTTGTGAACGTTCATTTTGACATGTAACGGTCACTTTAGTTGGTATATGGGTAATACGAACCGCACTATCGGTTGTATTAACACTTTGTCCACCCGCTCCACTAGAACGGTAAGTATCAATTTTTAAATCATTTTCATTAATTTCAACTTTAATAGAATCATCAAGTTCTGGAATAACATTAACACTCGCAAAACTTGTATGTCTTCTACCAGAGGCATCAAAGGGAGATATTCTTACTAGTCGGTGCACCCCATTTTCAGCTTTCAAATACCCATAAGCATATGAACCACTAACGGTAAAAGTCACACTTTTTATGCCCGCTTCTTGGCCATCTTGATAATCATTTAAGGCAACACCATACTGCTGATCTTCAGCATAGCGCTTAATCATACGAAAAAGCATCATAGCCCAATCTTGACTCTCAGTTCCCCCGGCCCCTGGATGAATTTCAATGATAGCATTGAAATGATCATAATCTTCCTTTAAATAAAGGGTGGTTTCAAACTGATCAAACTTTTTGGTCGTTTGCATAACCGTTTTGTCTAAATCATCAACGTTTTCACCCAACTCAAGGAGTTCAAGAGAAATTTCAAGATTTTCTAATAGGTCTTTTAATTCAGTATAACGACTTTGTTTAGATTTATGTTGTTTTAATACTTCAATCACTTTTTGAGCTTCTTCATGATCATCCCAAAAACCTTGTTCATAGGTTTGGTTTTCTAAACGCTTAATGGTTTCATTAAGTTGGTCTAAATCTAAAAGATTTTCAATGTTATTTAACCGTGTTTGAAGTGATTGAAGGACATCTTTAATTTCATATATTTCCATAATCTCACCACTATTTTCAAAGACTCAAGGAAAATCCTCGAGTCCTTTATTTTATCTTCCATGACAATGTTTATACTTTTTACCACTACCGCAAGGACATGGATCATTTCTTCCAACCTTAGTAACTTTTACAGGGGTTTTCTTTTCTGCTTCTTCTTTACCTGAATGTGTTGCGGTTGGTTTTGCAACTTGAACACGTTGTAAGTTATCTCTAAAGACTGCACGTAATGCATAGCGTGTAATGTCAGTTTCAATGTTAAATATCATCTCTTCAAACATTTGAAACCCAATCTCTTTATATTCTCTTAATGGGTTTTCTTGTGCATAAGAACGAAGCCCAATAGATTGACGAAGTTCACTCATTTGATCAATGTGCTGAACCCAAAAGGTATCGACAACTTTTAACATAATAACTTTTAAAAACTCATTATATTTATCACTACCAAAGGTTTCTTCTTTATTGTGTAAATTTTCTTTAGCTTTATCAATAATATAATTAACAGTCTCATCGGGATTATCACTCATGCTTGATAACTCGATTTGATTCATGTTAAATATTCTACCGTTTAAAGCATCAAATAAAGCTTTTTTATTTAAGGTAAGTTCTTTTTTATCGCCTTCCACATGACTTCTTACTAAGTTTTCTAGTGTTCTAAAACAAATCGATTCAGCATTTTCTTTAATTGAATCAAGCAGTAATATATCACGGCGTTGTTGATAGATGATTTCACGTTGTTGTCTTAAAACTTCATCGTATTGTAAAACCGTTTTACGACGGTCAAAGTTATTCCCTTCAATTTGTGTTTGAGCACGTTTGATAAAGCGAGAAAACACACCATATTCTAAAGGGGTTTCCGTATCTGTGCCTTTGGTTTTTGTAAGCATCTCTAAACGGCGTTTAAAGGTATCGCCACCAAAACGTCTGACTAAATCATCTTCTGCAGAAATAAAGAAACGTGAGTAACCAGGATCCCCTTGACGACCACTACGTCCACGTAACTGATTGTCAATACGACGAGATTCGTGACGTTCTGTCCCAATCACTGCTAAACCACCAAGTTCTTTAACCCCTGGACCAAGTTTAATGTCTGTCCCACGTCCAGCCATATTGGTCGCAATCGTTACTGCCCCTTTAAGTCCTGCGTTTTCTACAATCTCAGCTTCACGTTCGTGCTGCTTAGCATTTAAAACATTATGTGGGACCCCACGTCGTTTTAAGAGCTGACTTAAAAGTTCACTACTTTCAATAGATATCGTCCCAATAAGCATTGGTTGACCTTTTAAGTAGCGGGCTTTAATCTCTTCTGCAAGGGCGTTATATTTAGCCTTCATTGAGGCAAAGATTAAATCATTAGCATCTTCACGAATGATAGGTTTATTCGTAGGGATTTCTATAACTAACATATTATAAATATTTCTAAATTCTTCTTCTTCAGTTTTAGCTGTCCCTGTCATCCCTGAAAGTTTTGCATACATTCTGAAGAAATTTTGAAATGTAATGGTCGCAAGCGTTGTGGTTTCTTTTTTAATCTCTACGCCTTCTTTAGCTTCTAAGGCTTGATGAAGGCCTTCACTAAACTGACGCCCATGCATTAAACGACCTGTAAACTGATCAACGATAATGACTTGATTGTCTTGGACAACATAATCAACGTCTAATTCCATCGTATAGTTAGCTTTTATGGCATTGTTAATATGGTGTAGTAAGCTAACATGATTAACATCATATAAGTTTTCAACACTAAAATAACGTTCCGCTTTTGCAATCCCACTTTCAGTTAGATTGACACTTTTAGATTTGATGTCGATTTCATAATCATCATCTTGCAAACTGCGTGCAAATGCCTGTGCTTGTAAATATAAGTTCGCGGTTTGTTTTGCGCCACCTGAAATAATTAAAGGCGTCCTTGCTTCATCGATTAAGATGGAGTCAACCTCATCAATAATCGCAAAATTAAGCGGTCTTTGAACCATCTCTTCTTTATAGATGACCATGTGATCACGTAAGTAATCAAACCCTAATTCATTATTGGTTGAATATAAAATATCGCATAAATACGCTTCACGTTTTTCTTCTTTACTCATTTCACGTTTGTTTAAGCCAACGCTTAACCCTAAGAAACGGAATAAATCGCCAATCTCACCTTCAGCTTCACGACTAGCTAAATACTCATTAACCGTTACAATGTGTACGCCATTACCTGTTAGTGCATTTAAATAAGCTGGCATAACCGCTGTTAAAGTTTTCCCTTCACCCGTTTTCATTTCAGCTATATTACCTTCATGAATGACATGAGCACCCATTACTTGTACTTTAAATGGCGTCATATTGGTAACACGTTTTGATGCTTCTCGTACTAAAGCATAAGCTTCAACTTCAATATCATCTAATGTTTCTCCTGCTTGAACGCGTGCTTTAAAGGATTCTGTTTTTTCTTTTATTGCTTCATCACTTAACCCTTTCATGTCTTCTTCAAGAGCTAAGACTAAATCCGCAAATGCTTCTAATTTTCTAATCGCTTTTCGTGTTGGATCAAAAAGTTTTTTTAACATCATTCTTCACCTCGTTATATCATATATATCATACCATAAACACCTTCTTTTACCAAAGGGTTTTACGATAGTTTAACTTGCTTTTAAGATTGATTTTTTTCAAAAAAAATGCGCCAATGGCGCATTTAGATTTATTCTGTTTCTATCACTGCGTATTTGCCATCATTTCTTAAGTAAACAACACTAATTTTTTCATTGATGTCATCTTTATAAATGAAGAAATCGTGTCCTAACATTTCCATTGCCGTGATGGCTTCATCGGTTGACATTCTTTCTAAGTTAATATTTTTACGTCTAACTGGGGTTCTAACAAGTTCCCTTTCTAAAGCTTCAAGGTCAATATCTTCATTAAAGATTTCTGCGACCCCTTCTTTTTTCTGTAAGCTTCTAGTGATTTTAGCTTTATTTTTTCGTATTTGACTTTCAAGTTTATCAATGGCTAAATCGATGGCTGCATACATGTCGTCATCACTTACTTCGGCACGCATGGTGTAATACTTAGTGGGAATAGTGACTTCAACTCTATGGTGGTCTTTATAGGTTTTGCAGACCACGAAAGCATCTAATTCTTCTCGGAAATAACGTTCAACTTTCTCTAGCTTATCTTTTGCGTAATTCTCGATAGCTTCAGTAATTTGGAAGCCGTTTTTGCCTCTAACTTCAACGAGCATCACTATCATCTCCTTATGTGATTTATACATTTATTATAGCACACTCATTTATAATAAAAACTAATATAAACAAAAATATCTACTCACTTTTATTAAAAATTTGATGCATATAGTTTGAATACCCTTGATAATCAAAGAGATTAAAGGGGTTAAATAGATGTGCTAAAAGAAAAAAAATTAAAGGCTTTTGTAGCCAAAATTCTTCATAAAAGACTAAATTTAATGGTTCTTGAATCATAGTTTCAAAAACTTTTTTAGTTAAGATGGGATAATCTTTTGATAAATAAGAAAAACAATGCAATGTATTACCCTCAATCGGTATAACTTCGTGGTTTAAAGGAATTTTTTCGATTGTCTCACAGAAAATGCATTGTTTTTTCGTTGAAAACAATGTTTCAAAGGTTTGAGGTCTAACATAAAAATTAAAACAACTTGCGCATACAGGCATCGAATCACCTCAACCCTATCATACAAAACTCATGGGCTAATTTCTTTTTACTAATAAAAAAAACCAGCTAATATTTGCTGGTTTAATATATTTTAGGTTCTATGATGCCGCTTAAATAAGCATGCATGTTAAAGGCAAGTGACTCTAATTCATTTTCTCCAGGGTAAATAACAAGTTCGCCTAAATGCTCAATCATCTCAATTAGCGGTTGAATAATATCTTGATTATAGGCTAAACCACCAGTTAGTATGATTGCATCTAAATTGCCTTTAGTAATAGCGTGTAAGCCACCTATTTCTTTAGCGATTTGATAGACCATCGCTTTGATCACACGACTAGCTTCAACTCTACCACTAGATAACATATCTGAGACTTCCTCAGCATCTTTAGTGTTTAAATAGCTAAACATACCGCCATACCCATGAATGAGTTTTTTTAACTCTTCTTTAGTATATTGCCCACTATACGCTAGTTCAATCACACTAATGACAGGTAAACTCCCTGTTCGTTCTGGTGAAAATGGTCCATCCCCATCTAAAGCATTGTTGACATCGACAACTTTTCCTTTTTTATGATAACCAACACTAATCCCACCACCTAAATGCGCAACGATCAAATGTAGATCTTCATAAGGGACACCGATTTTTTCACTGTATTTTCTTGCGACAGCTTTTTGATTTAAAGCATGAAATAAACTACGTCTAGTGACTCCGTTTAAGCCAGACATTTTTGCAACACTGCTCATTTCATCAACCACTACAGGATCTGCGATATAGGCTTTTTTCCCAACTTGAGCAGCTAAACTACTTGCGATTAAGCCCCCTAAATTTGAAGCGTGAGATCCATATTTATTAGTCTTTAAATCTTCAATCATCGCTTCATTGACTTCATATAGACCGCTTTGTAATGGACGCAATAATCCGCCTCTTCCAATAAAGCCATCAATGTCGGTTAACTTTATTTGGTATTCGTTTAAAAAGTCTAAAATCAATGTTTGACGCATAGGTAATTGGTCAATTAAATGCTCAAACGTTAACATTTCCCCATCATCATGGCGGATGGTTTCTTTTGCGATGCGTTTGTGGTCATGAAATACAGCAACTTTTGTGCTTGTAGATCCTGGATTGATTGTTAAAATTTTCATTAATAATCATCCTTTACTTATTGGCTTGCAAGCTTCATACCAAGTTGTAATGCTTCTTGATTTAAACCTATTAAAGCTTCTTTATTTCCTGTAAATATCTTTTTAAAGACTTTAAAAATTGCTTCTTTTTCAAAAACATTACTAGCTTTAATATAAGCCCCTAACATAATCATATTCGCAACTTTTATGTTTCCAAGTTTTAACGCTAAATTATTGGCATCAACTTCAATAACTTTTATGTCTTTACGGTAAGTTTGATCTTTAACCAAACTACTATTGACGATTAAAATACCTTGTTTTTTTAATTTGGGCTCAAATTTTTTTAAGCTTGGTAAATTCATCGCTATCACACTATCTGGTTCTGTGATGATGGGTGAATTAATCATCGCTTTAGCAATCGTGACCGAACAGTTTGCCGTTCCACCACGCGTTTCAGGACCGTATGAAGGAATCCATACTGTATTTAAATCTTCATTGGTTGCAGCGTAAGATAAGATCTGACCAACAAGCATTACACCTTGTCCACCAAACCCAGCAACAATAAGTTTTTCCTCATTAGGCTTCATCATTATCCTCCTTAGTGGCATCTTTATAGATGCCTAAAGGATAGTATGGAATCAAATTATCTACAGCCCAATTTAAAGCATCATTTGGTGTCATGCCCCAGTTGACTGGACATGTTGAAATAAATTCAATCATAGTAAATCCTTGACGTTTAGTTTGGACATCAAATGCTTTTTCTAAGGCTTTTTTAGCTTTTCTTATATGTTTAGGATCATGGACACTAACACGCTCAAGGTAAGTAGCTCCAGGAATGGTTGCTAGTAATTCGCTCATTCTAAGCGGCTCTCCTGCTTCACTTAACTCTCTACCACGTGGTGAGGTTGTAGTTTTTTGTCCTACAAGCGTTGTTGGTGCCATTTGCCCACCAGTCATTCCATAAATGGCATTATTAACAAAAATGACTGTGATATTTTCTCCACGATGCGCAGCATGAACAATTTCTGCTAAACCAATACTTGCTAAATCGCCATCGCCTTGATACGTAAATACAGTCGACTCAGGAGCTACACGTTTAATCCCTGTTGCAACGGCTGGCGCACGGCCATGTGCTGCTTGATGCATGTCACAATTAAAAAACTCATAACTCATAACGCTACATCCTACACTAGCAACGCCAATACTATTTTTAAGTAAACCTTTTTCTACTAATACTTCTGCGACTAGTTTATGAATAATGCCATGTGTACAACCAGGGCAATAGGTAAGATCACGATCAACTAAACCTTTGGTTGGTTGATAGATTACTTCTGTTTTCATGCTTTTTGCCCCCTTTTGATTTTCATCACGGCTTTTACGATTTCATCAGTTTCAGGAACAACGCCTCCTGTACGCCCAAAGAAATCTAATTTATAACGTCCGTTATTAATGATTTTAACATCTTGAATCATTTGCCCTAAACTCATCTCTACAGTTAAAAGCGTATGAACACTTTCTGGTAGTTCATCAAAAGCTTTTTCAGGAAATGGCCATAAAGTAATTGGTCTAATCATACCAACTTTAACACCTTTTTTACGTAACACTTTAATTGAACTTCTTGCAATACGGGCCATAGACCCATAAGCGACAATAACGATTTCTGCATCAGCGGTTTCAATCATTTCATAACGTTGTTCTTTTTTAATCATTTGATTGTATTTTTTTTGTAAACGAAGGTTATGTTTTTCTAGTTCATAGGGATCTAAATGTAAAGAAACTATCGTATTTCTTTTCCCACGTTCTTTAGCATGACCATTAGCTGCCCATGATTTTTCTGGTAATTTTCGTTTTTTAATTTTTTTATCAACATCAACTGGTTCCATCATTTGTCCAATTAAACCATCGACTGCAATCATAACGGGATTACGGTATAAATCCGCTACATCAAAGGCTTCTTTGATGACATCTACCGTTTCTTGTAGCGTTTCAGGTGCATAAGCAATCATATGATAATCTCCATTACCGCCACCACGGGTAATTTGATTATAATCAGCTTGAGAAGGTTGAATCCCTCCAAGTCCAGGACCACCACGCATGACGTTAATGATAACTGCAGGCAGTTCACTCCCAACGATATAACTAATACCTTCTTGTTTTAAAGCAATCCCAGGACTTGATGAACTTGTTAAAACACGTGCGCCTGTTCCTGCAGCGCCATAAACCATATTAATTGCGGCGACTTCACTTTCTGCTTGAACAAAAACACGTCCATGATTTTTCATGTGATAACTTAAATATTCCGGGATTTCATTTTGAGGGGTTATTGGATAACCAAAAAATGCGTCACAACCACCTTTAATGGCTGCTAAAGCCATTGCTTCGTTGCCTTTCATTAAAACCTTTGCCACAAAATCACTCCTTCACATAACGTTCAACAGTAATTACAGAATCCGGACAAATCATTGCACAAAAACTACAGGCAATACATTTTTCTGGATCATTAACCATAAGTGGGGTATACCCTTTGGCATTTACTGTTGAGGTATCTAATTCTAAAATATGTACTGGACACTGATACACGCAAAGGGCACAGCCTTTACATCTATCTTGGTCGATAATAATTCTTCCTTTTGCCATATTATAGCCTCCTATAACCATGCTTTTGCTAGGTAGCGAATAAGCGTTTTATTCTCACCTAAAAATATAGCGTTGGTCTTTACATTTTCTTCGATGAAGGTATAAACAATTGGGAGGTTTAACGCCGAAGATACTTTCTTAATTAAACGTTCTCCTTTTTTAATCATCGCTTCATCAGTATATTCCATTAAATTGGAATTGTTCACTAAACCTGTTACTTTTAATTGACTACTTGCTTCTAATGTTTTAATGATATCAATGATTTTTTCTACACTGTCGGTTTCGGGTCTAAAAATATTTAACACAACTAAAAAATCAATCTCATCAGTATCTTTAATAAAATCACGAAATTGCATCATGACTTTTGCGCCATGTTTTGTACCACCAAGATCATAGACTGCTTTTAAATGCTTGTTAACAAAAGGACGACTCCCTTTCGCACTAATGAAAGGGAGGTCGCTTCCGGCTGCATTTTCTATGGTTGATTCGATAACTTCAACATGATGTTTTTCTAGTAATTTTCGCACGCTACGACTGCGAAAATAAGGATTAATAATGTCTAAATCAACCAACACATCTAGTGAATTATGAATGGCTAAATTCACAGCAATTTCCGATTTACCAGAGCCGTAATGGCCTGTTAAAATCGTAATGCGTTTCATTAACGTTTAACGAAATTTGAACGGACCGTACTAATCGTTGCAATACGTGCTTTGGCAAATAATTTTGCGGCATGTTGTGTGTGTGTGTTATTTTCTTTCGCAAGAGAATAAATTTCTAGTAGACGGTCATAAATTTTTTCGATATCATTCACTGCGTTTTCTTTTTTATACCCTTGTAATTCGTGATAAACATTAATTAAACCACCTGCATTAATTACAAAGTCTGGTGCGTATAAAATGTTTTTATCTTTTAGCATGTTTCCATGTTTTTCTTCATCATCTAGCACATTGTTTGCAGTCCCTGCAACGATTTTACATTTCAACTGTGGAATCGTCTTATCATTTAATACTGCCCCAAGTGCACAAGGCGCAAAGACATCAACATCGAGACTATAAATATCGTCTGGCTTAACAAATTCTACTTCTGGGTAAGTTTTTTTAACTTTCTCAATGTGTTTATCATTGATCTCGGTAAAATAGATTTTCTCAGCTTTAGCTTCTAATAAGTAGCCAATGAGATAATACCCAGTTTGTCCTGCCCCTTGAATCGCAAAGGTTTTTCCTTTAACTGAATCATCATTATAGACTTCTTTTAAAGCTGAACGGATTCCATGGTAAGCACCAAGTGCAGTCATGGGTGAGGGGTTACCAGATTTATGTTTTAACCCAACTACATAATCTGTCTCCATATGAACATAATCCATATCTTTGGTTGACGTGTTTACATCTTCTGCGGTAATATAGCGTCCATTTAATGTTTGAACATAACGTCCAAGTCCTCTAAAATATGCTTCACTTTTTACTTTTTCCGCATCACCAATTAATACAGTTTTTCCACCACCTAAATTAAGTCCAGCGGCCGCTGCTTTATAAGACATCCCACGTGCAAGGCGTAATACATCAAGGGTTGCATCATCTTCATTATCATAATTCCAAAGTCTTGTTCCTCCAAGTGCTGGGCCAAGTTGGGTATTATGAATACATGTGATCCCTTTTAAACCAGTGGTCTTGTCATGAAAAAACACCAATTGTTCATAACCGTGCTTTTCCATGTACTCAAATTTTTTCATTAAAAAAGTCCTCCTTAAGAAATTCGCTCTTCAAAATTTAAACGCTATGCGATGAAAGCGTTTTTACGTAAATGATTATATCATTTTTATTTAAAGGTTTCAATGTTTATTCTAGACTTTTTTAGAATTTCTAAATAAGCAGTTGTATGACAATTTTTGTTCGTATTTTAAACGTGTATTTCGCTTGATTATAATCTTTTTTAAAAGAAAAAAAGTCTTAAACATCGGTTTAAGACTTTAAATAATTATATTACTATATTAATTAATTTGTTTGGCACGACAATGACTTTTTTAACAGGCTTTTTATCAATAAACGTAAGAATACGTTCATTTTCTAAAGCCATTTTTTTAAGGGTATCTTGGTCTAAATCTTTATCAACCTCGATTTTATCACGAACTTTCCCATTGACACTAATGACCATCGTAACGGTTGACTCAACCATTTTTAATGGGTCTGCTTTTGGATATGGCTCGTGCATCATGCTGCCTTTAAAGCCAATGAGATTATAGATTTCTTCACAAATGTGTGGCGCAAAAGGGTATAAGAGTTTAAGTAAGTTTAAGTATGTATCCTTGCTGATTTCAGACTGTTTAGCAAGTTCATTGGCTAAACTCATAAGTTTTGCGATAGCAGTATTAAATTTGGTATGCTCTATATCATGGCTCACTTCTTCAATGGTTTTATGAAGAATTCTTTCAATGTTAGTTTGTTCATCTATTGGTTGAACGATATCCATTAAACGCCATACTTTATCTAAAAAGCGTCTAGCGCCTTTAACCCCTGAATCACTCCATGGGGTGGATTGTTCATAATCGCCAATGAATAAAATGTATAATCTTAACGTATCTGCCCCATAGTTTTCAATAATATCAATAGGATTAACAACATTGCCTTTAGATTTACTCATTTTTTCGCCATCTTCGCCTAAAATGAGGCCTTGTGCGGTTCTTTTTTTATAAGGTTCTTCAGTAGGTACAGCGCCAATATCATGCAAAAATAAATGCCAAAAACGAGAATAGATAACATGTCTTGTGACATGTTCCATACCCCCATTATACCAATCGACATCCATCCAATACTTTAATTTGTCCATGCTAGCGAGCTCATTAGGATTTTTAGGATCCGTATAGCGTAAGAAATACCAACTAGACCCAGCCCATTGTGGCATGGTATCGGTTTCTCTTTTAGCTTTGCCACCACACTTTGGACATGTTGTATGGACAAATGACTCAATGTTTGCAAGGGGACTTTCTCCTGAATCTGTTGGTTCAAAAAATTCTACATCAGGTAAGGTTATCGGTAAATCTTCTTCTTTAACCCCAACCATCCCACATTTATCACAATGAACAATCGGAATTGGTTCACCCCAATAGCGTTGACGGTTAAACGCCCAGTCTTTCATCTTAAAGTTTACTGCACGAGTCCCTAGGTTTTCTTTTTCTAAATAATCAAGCATGGTTTTGATTGCTTCTTTAACTTCTAAGCCGTTAATAAAGCCACTATTAATCATTTTTCCTGAATCTGTATCGGTGTAGGCTTCTTTACTTAAGTCGCCACCTTCAATAACTTCAATAATCTCACAGTTATATTGTTTGGCAAACTCATAATCACGCTGGTCATGACCAGGTACTGCCATGATCGCTCCTGTCCCATAACCCATCATGACATAATCAGCTACAAATACTGGCATCGCCTTTTTACTAACAGGATTTATAGCGGTAACACCTTCAATTAAGACGCCTGTTTTATCTTTTACAAGTTGGGTACGTTCAAACTCGGTTTTACGTTTAGCTTCTTGTTGATAAGCATAAATCGCATCTAAGTTTGTAATAGCTGTTTTAAGGGTTTCAATCATCGGATGTTCTGGTGCAATAACCATGAATGTTGCCCCAAATAAGGTATCTGGACGGGTGGTAAAGACTTTTAATGATTCACTTGTATCTTTAATATCAAAGCGAATTTCAGCGCCTTCACTTTTACCAATCCAGTTTTCTTGTTCAGTTTTTATACGTGGTAAGGTTTCTAAGGTATTTAATCCTTCTAATAGTCTTTGTGCATAGGCAGTAATTTTTAAGAACCAAACATCTTTTTCTTTTTGTTCAACCTTTGTATCGCAGCGATCACATACCCCGCCTTGACTTTCTTCATTTGAAAGCACAACTTTACAAGAAGGACAGAAGTTAACATACGTTTTATTGCGGTAGGCTAAGCCATGTTCAAAAAGCTTTAAGAAAATCCATTGTGTCCATTTGTAGTAATTTGGGTCAGTGGTATCTACCGTGCGATCAAAATCAAATGAAAACCCTACTTCTTTAAGTTGTTTGGTAAAGGTTAAAATGTTTTGATCCGTAACAACTCTTGGATGAATTTTTTCTTTAATAGCATAATTTTCAGTCGGTAATCCAAAGGCATCAAACCCAATAGGAAACAAGACATTATAGCCTTCCATACGGCGCTTTCTTGCGATAATTTCTAAACTTGTGTAAGCACGAATATGCCCTACATGCATCCCTGCCCCAGAAGGGTAAGGAAACTCAACTAATGCATAGTATTTTTCTTTATCACTAAAATCTTCAGCTTTAAAAAGCCCATTATCTAGCCAGTATTTTTGCCATTTTCTTTCAATACTACTTGGATTATATTGCATCAAATCACTCCTTATAAATAAAAAATCGCCCTTAAAAAGGACGAAAATAATTTCCGCGGTACCACCTTAGTTCAATTAAGCACTTAAATCTCTTAACGCGAGAAACGTTATAAGCTCACGAGTTGCACTTATAAAACTCCCTAGACTAATTCATAAGACTTATGCTTCGTTTACACCAACCACGAAGTCTCTTTAACATAAGGCTCTTATTACTATTTCTAGTTCATCGTTTTAATTATCATAGCACAAGTTAATCTCTACTTCAACTATTATTCTTATGGACTTTTTGATGAATTGCAAGCGTTAAGCGACTCAACTGTCTAAACGCAATAAATAATAAGACTAAAAAAATGAAAATGTTAAACCCTAACATCGCTTCAAAAATCAATACAATGTATAATGCAGTAGCGCCATAACTCATCATGACATACATTTGTTTTAATGGGACTTCTTTTAAGCGCGCACGAGAAATAAATGTGTTGATTAAAATAAACACATTAAATAAAAGTAAGGCACTTAAGAGGTTAAACAAGACGACAAATGGTCCCCAAAACGCTTTAAAGTTTACCAGTTCATGATTTAGGGTATCAATTAAAGCACGGCTAACTTCTTCTTCATTCGTTTCAGTATTTAATGAAAGATTATGCATGCTTTCATCTAATTCACTAATAAGACGAGATTCAAAAACTTGACCAAAGAATACCATATCCAATCGGTCTTCATGTAACACAAAATAATAGGTAAACCCGGTTAAATCACTATAATCACTATTAGTTTTAGTAATCACACTAAAATTTGTAACTTCAAGTAAGGTTAAGTCTTGATCACAGTCTAATAGACTATCTTCTATTTCACAACTAGTCTCTTGCGTCACGATACCTTCTGTAATCACGGTTTCTGTAACCGTATCTACCCCTTGAAAGTTTATCACCATAATCAATGAAGCTGTACTCATCAACAACGCAAAAAATAACAAGTAAGAAAATACTTTAAATAAGGAATCACGTCTATATTCAATTAATGCCTCTGGCGCAACTAAGGCAAGTCTAACTTTATTTAACATATAATCACCTTCCTTATTATATCATAGAATACAGTTTTTTAAATTTGTGATAAACTATTATTAGGTGATAACCATGAACTTTTCTCAATCAGAAAAAAAATATCATACTTACAACAATTATTTAAAGGCAAAATTCGGTAAGAAAGTATTTAAAGTCCCTTTAGATGGTGGCTTTACATGTCCTAATAAAGACGGCACATCAGGACTAGGTGGTTGTATCTTTTGTACACCAAGTGGCAGTGGTGATTTTGCAGGAGATAAGCATGATGACTTAAAAACACAGTTTAATCAAGTCAAAACGCGTTTGCATGAAAAGTGGCCAGATGCTTCATATATTGCGTATTTTCAAGCAAACACAAATACCCATAAACCACTCCCTTTATTAAAAACCATGTTTGAAGAAGCCTTAGGGCTTGATGAGTTTATTGTTGGATTAAATATTGCAACACGCTGTGATAGTTTAGATGATGAAAAAATCACTTATTTAGGCCAATTAAATAAGCGGACCTTTTTACAAGTAGAACTTGGTTTGCAAAGTATTCATGAAAAAAGTGCTGAGTGGATGAACCGCTGTCACTCGCTAGAATGCTTTGACTGGGCCGTAAAAGCCTTAAGAAAACAAAATATTGAAGTGATTGTCCACATCATTAATGGCATTCCTTTAGAAGATAAAACAATGATGATTAAGACCATTGACCATTTAAATACCTTAGATATTCAAGGGGTAAAAATTCATATGCTTCATGTGATGAAACAAACGAAATTAGGCCATGAATATCTTAAAAATCCTTTTGAACTTTTAAGCCTAGAAGACTATGTAGATATTGTCATTCATCAACTTGAACGGCTTGACCCTAAAATTATTGTTCATAGAGTTACAGGAGATGCACCAAGTGATTTACTCATTGCACCTTTATGGACTAAAAAGAAATTTGTTGTGATGAATGAAATCGATAAACAAATGCGAAAGTTAAACACTTACCAAGGCAAATATTTCCAAAAATAAATCCCTTAATAAAGGGATTTTTTTATTGCGGCAAAAGATGCAATGACGCTTCAAACAAAAAGGTAAGCCCTAGTAAATCAGCGCTTCCACCAGGAGAGATACCTAAAGCTTTATACTTTGAACTTAAGGAATGATAATACGATAGATTAAATGGTTTTTCTTTTAATAAATCCCTCATATCATTTTGAACGGTTTTTAAGGTTTGAAAGTTAAACCGTTTAATAATAGTCGTATCTTCTAAATGCGCCATGATAGCACACAATTTTTCATAGTGTGAGTCATAGTGGTTATGATACCATGAAAAAATACTTGGAAACTTATTTAATACTTCACCTCTAATGCCTTTAGTGCCATAGCGTTCGTACATGATTTCTCCTGCGGTTAAACCTTCTTTATAGTTTAAGGCTTTAAAATCGTCTTTAATCAGTGGGTGTAAATAATCATGCATGAACTCTAACATATTATCAAGCGGTTTTTGGTAATAGATTGCATGGGCTAAGGCTGGAAGAATTGAACCAAATATAAAAATAGCCCCTTTATGAGTATTCACTTGATTAGTTGCTTGAAACATCGCTTCTTCAGCTTGAATTCCGATGATTCTTAACATTTCAAAGGTTTTTTCAAATGCTGTTTTTGTAAACATCTTAAAAAAAGGTGTAATGGCGTTAATACTTGTTAAAAATAAGTTAAGGTCCATATCTAAATGTGCTCCGCTATCTTTTGCAGATACAAGTCCAAATTTAGGGGTTAAATAGACCTCTTTTCTTAACGCATTTGTAGCTTCAGCCGTTAATGCATTTATAATAAAGGTTTGAATTTGTTGAGTTATGTATGTTTTAATCTCGTAAGGTTTATGATTTTGACTACGCGCACAGTAATGGGCATCAGCCTCGCATAAATAACAAGTTCTTGGCTTAGTTCTTGAAAGTGCTTTTGAAGATTGATAAACATCAAGATCGACCAACCGCCCAAGGGGATGGTGTTCTTCTAAATAGCTTGTCATTTTCTTTAAAATCAGTGGCGGAATATCGGTAAAATAAACATAATAATCCCCTGAAAAAGAGGGTTTAAAAACCGTGCTTTCTATTTTAAATACCTGATGAATTAGGTGATTAAAAAGTTTGATTAAAAAGGTAGTTTCATGTGTATTTTTAGGATAAAATGGTTGATTCACCTTAAGCGTAAACATAGTAAAAGGGTCATTTAGACTTTCTAAAAAAACCTTTTTTTCATCTTTTGCTTCTAAGATTTTTTTCTTAATGTCTTTTTGTGTAATGTTTAATCGTTTCAAGTAACTCACGTCCCTTTTTTGACCTTAAATAGTCATACGATGCATCGACTAAGAAAGGCTTCGCCGCTTCAATATTGCCTGATTTTAAATAGTTTCGAACGGTTGATGCACTAATGACTTCATGGCCAAGTTTTATTCTTGGAATAATTTTTAACGCATCGCCTAAATGTTTTTTCATCACCTGATTATACATATTCGTCATCGGACTTAAGGGTTCATCTCCTACATAGCGCGTGCTTATATGAAATATTGGCATGTAGTACTTTTTATATATCAATACATCAATTAAGGCGTGTGCTTCTTTGATTAGAGTTTCTTCTTTTAAAAAGTATTTTGGAAAGGTCGCAGAAGAAACTAAATAATTAAGTGTTGGTAAGACTTTTACATTTGGTAAGCCTTCACATGCCTTTTTGATGATTTCAAATCGTGCGTCAAACGGAAAAAAACTTCGATCTTCGCTTACAACAAAGACTAAGACCTCTTCATGTAAGCTTGCGGCGTGTTTAATTAAATGAAAATGTCCTTTAGTCATAGGGTTTGCATTAATAATAAGGCAAGCTTTTAAATGATCGCTTACTTGATACCTTTTTTTTAGGGTTTCTAATTGATTCTTTATGTATGCACCGCCTTCAAATAGCGTAACATTGGGACTTTTTACAATTTCGTTTAATCCGAGTGCTTTAAATAAAGGGGCTTGTTGATTTAGGGTATATAAAAAGTAATGATGAATGTTTTCTTCTGCAAGTTTTTTAATTAGGGCAGTCATAAGGGTTGATAATAGATTTTTACCTTGATGAAGCGGTTTAATTGCGACACATTTAATGATGTTTTGACTTTTACTAGCGGTTGCAATCAAACGCCCTTCTTCTATGATCATAACGGTATAATCAATGTCATCTTCATATAGTAAATCAAACGTTTTTAAAAACGCTTTAACTTGATTTTTTTCTTCTTCTAATAAGACTTCTTTAATCATCTAATCACTTCTTTTTATATAATGTATCAATGGTAGTACCATCTCGATCAACGATGGTTCCAAATGGTGTTTTCTTATAGGTTTTTTCAGTAGGCATGCCTGTATATGCATAGGCTCTTTTTTGTAAGGTTTCAATCGTAACAAGATCTAAAGATGTATTCTTTAATAAATCAATTAAGTCTTTTCGGTTCGGGTTAATCGCAATGCCACGTTCTGTGACCAAACAATCAATATGCTTACCTAAAGTTGTAATCGTGTTGACTTTATTTTTGATAATAGGCGTTCTAGCTTTTATAAGGGGTGAGACAATGATTGATAGCAAACTGTCGCTTGCTGTATCACTATGTCCCCCAGAACCTCCAATAATTGTATTATATGAGTCTGTAGTTACATTGACATTAAACGATAAGTCGATTTCAGTTGCCCCTAAAATAACACAATCTAAATCTTTAATAATCCGTTTTTCATTATGTGGATTTGCGTATTCATGAGCACTGATAAAATGATGATGAGGATTACGTTTTAATGAAGACACTGCCTCTAAATCAAAACACTGAACATCATATAAATCATGAACTAAATCTTTTTCAAGCATATCGACATGATATTTTGTAATGCCACCTGAAAAGAACTTGGCTTTAATATGATTAGTAATTAAATATTGTTTAATGATATCAGTGACACGTAAACTAACCCCTCCAGCCCCGCTTTGAAAAGAAAATCCTTCCTTAACAATCCCTGAAAGAATCATAACTTTAGCGGCATCTTTTGCAATTTTTATTCCAACAGGGTCATTTGTTATTGAAGTTGTTCCGCTGATAATGCCTTTTGAATCTCCAATTGCCTCCACTTGATAAATATAATCAACGAATGCCCCATCTATTTGAGGTTGATCAATTTTATCTAAGATGGTATCGGTAATAAGAACTTTAATTTTAGCGTATTTTAAGTCTTCCATCGCATACCCTAAACTACCACAAGGGTTTTTTCCTTCTAATCCTGTAGCATTTCCAAAAGTATCACTTGCCGATGCCGCTATAAAGGCGATATCTACTTGATTTTCTCCTTCAATAAAAGCCCTTGCTCTTCCGCCATGCGTTTGCATGGTTAAAGAGACATGATGATCTTCATTAGCTAAAAATTCAGCAACTGGACCATTTAAATAGTTGGTCGTAATACTAGAAATAGCGCCTTTTTTTAATAAGGTTAAAATACTTTCATAAGAAGGAAATATACTAGAAGGATATAAATGTAAGTCTTTGATTCCTAACTGATTAAAATAATTTAAAACATGATTAATCACATAATCGCCATTGCGCAAGTGGTGGTGAAATGATAGGTGCAAGCCATCTTTAATTGGTAAATGCTTAACTAACTCATCAAGCGATGTGTACATTTCTTTCATCATTTAATTCGACTCGCTTTATCAATTAAGGCTTTTGCGCGATCAATAATTGGTTTATCCACCATTTTACCATCTAATGAAAATCGCGTTGTGTTAAGTTTTTCACTCGCCTTGATAATACGTTTTGCTTCTAAGATTTCATCTTCACTAGGACTAAAGATTTGATTTATTAAATCTACATGATTAGGATGAATCGCAGCTTTTCCATCAAACCCTAGCTGGGACGCTTTTAAACAATCTTGTTTTAACCCATCAAAATCATGAATGGCTACAAAGGGGGTATCAATAGCTAATTTATGATAGCTCTTAGCCGCAAAGACAATTTGGCTTCTAGCATATAAGATTTCATCACCACTCGTTGTTCGTTTTAAACTTAATGTTTTGCTTAAATCTTCTGCCCCTAAGCATAATGCACTAATCACTTCATGTTTTGCAATTTCTTGTAACTCAAAAAAGCTTTCAGGGGTTTCAATTAATCCAATGACTTCTAAAGTCTTTTCATTTTTCATATAGCGCGTGAATGCATCTAACGCAGCTAGTGAGGTTTTAGGTAACATAATGCCTTTTATATTTAATGTTTTTATAATCTCTAAATCAGCCTCAAAAAGGGCTTTATCTGTATGGGCATTAATTCTTATATAAATATCAGGACTCTTAAAACTAAACGTTTTTAAAAAAGACTTTGTAAGGTAGCGTGCTTCATCTTTTTGTTGGTAAGCTACCGCATCTTCAAAGTCTAAAATGACTGCATCACTTTCAAACACATCTAGTGTTTGTACCATACGAGGAACATCACCTGGAATAAATAAATAACTACGATTCATGATTAGCCTCCTTAAAGCGTTTTATAGCCGCTTCTAACCTACCAATAATCGTATAATCTAAAGCCCCTTTATCTTGACAAAGTACATGGACATTTGAAAGATTATGCGCACTTAAAGTTTTTTTAATAACCGCTTCTATTTGTTTACCAAAGGCATCATAAACAATGCTTTCAATTTCAATTTCAAGGGAATTTTTAGGGGTTAAGGTTATTAAACAATCACTTGATTCTAAGCTTCCTGTGATAATCATTTCGTTTGATTCCTTTTGATTAGATTTAAGGTTCTATGCATATGATTTTTAACAATCATAATGCCTTCATCTGCGCCCATACCTGGTTTAGCTAAGCATTGTTTAGCTTCACATGCTATCGCAATTGATGTGGTGATTTCTGCACTAATATTGGTCTCATTACATGTTCCACCACTATAGGCACCCATATCATGTTTACGACAATAAAGTAATGCTTCAATGATATTATTAACCCCACCTAAATCAGGCGTTTTAACTTGAACCATATGACCCGCCTTATGATCGGTAAAAAGTTTGACATCTTCTAAAGTGTTACACCATTCATCTGCGACAATTTCAACATTGATGTTTTCTTCATCAATCATCCTGCGAAGTTTTTTTAAGGCATGCAATGTCCCCGCTTGATTGCCTTCATCGACTGGTCCTTCAATACGTAATAAGAATGGGGCTGCAACGTTTGCTAAGGCTTTGATATAATCAAATATTTTAGTGTAGTCATAGTTAAAAATGATACCGATTGTTCCGTATACATCAATATGTAAAATTGGATTATATGTTTCACGGGTTCTTTTTGTGATGATGCGGTTTCTTAACCAGTTAACGTATTCTTTTAAAATTTCGCCATTTTTCCCAAGTTTTGTTTGAATATTATTGATTAATGCATGGGGCATGACGTCAACTTCTTTAATAATCATTTTATCAACATTTGTATAGCGTTCATCCCCCGTTTGTGCAAACAAAGGAACCGCTTCATAGCTTGTTTTTTTAATACTATATTCTCTTCTTATGATTTCAGGTATCGTTAGATGATTTGATTTTGCGGTGGCATCTAATAAGGCTTGAGTGATACCATAGCGTAAGGCTGTATGGAGTCTTTTATTGTCAATCATTAAATGGTCAAAATATTCTGCGTTCTTTTTAAAGGTTGAAATATCTAATCCAATGAGTAAGTGCTTAAGATGACTGTTAAAAATCGCTTCACCTTCTTCGGCTAAAAATAAAGGATCGCGACCCCCTGCCCCAGAATACTGAACGGCAGCGGCATCACCATAGGCAATTTGGCCATCTTCTAAGATGAGCATAATAGATAAAGATTCACCTGTTTGACGGATGTGAGAAAACTTATCGGTTAGTACATCACCAATATACATAAACCCATCCATTAAAGCACCGTTTTTGATAGCTGCTTGATCATCAAAATAAAACCCTGTATAGCCTTTAGATGTTACAACATCAATGATTTTCATTTAATGGATTCTCCTTTATTTGTGGCTTCCCTACTAAGATACCTTGACTTACAGCATACACATCATCAATGGTCATTTGAAATGACACTTTTCTATTTTCTAACTTCGCACGTTCTTTTAAAGCTTCTTTATGAATGGCTTTAATGTCATCAGAAAAGGCTAAATTACCAAATTCTAAAACACGGATATTTCCATGCGCATCTCGAGCAGGTAAAATTTTCCCAGCGTTCATTTCACTTGGGGCAAAAGGAATATCAATAATGCCAAGTTTAAACGCGGATACAGCACCCATTGCTAAATCACCTTTACCTGCTTTTACAATCGCAGTCATCAAAGATTTAACTTCTTCTTTAATCAGTTCTTTTTCTTTTTTAAGTTCTTTTGAGTTTGGATAGCTTTGATCGCGTAAAAGCTTCGTGATAATTTTAGAGGCTCTTAACCCTTCTGCGTTGGCTTCCATAGTTGGAACACCCTGAGATTCATGGGGAGATTTCGTAATCATTTTCGTTGCTTTTCCAAGGGTTGCTACTGTCGATGCTAAGCTAATTAAACCCATAGACGATGCCTCATCTTGAGGGAAACCACCCATCCATTGATGAAATACAGTAGTAACATAAATATCGTTATAACCGAAAAGTTTTAGATAGTAATTCGTAAGTTCATCAAGAGTTTGAAGTGCCGCAATATCTTGATTGATATTACCCCCTTGTCCATACCCTACTGTGATGTTTTTTACACCTTGTTCAGCTGCCAAAATCGCTTCGATGATTGCAACGGTATGAGAAATAGAAGGCGGGACTAACGTTCCTGTTAAAGGGCCATAAGGTTCACGGTTAATTTCAATACCTTGTTCGGCATAATAACCAACTAGACGATCACAATATTGCCAGTATCTAATGGTATCTTCTAGCCCGATATTTTTCGCATAAGGAATATTATATGAAATCCCGCCGCCTTCATTACTTGTCCACCCAGCTGCGTGTATAATTTCAGTGAGTAAACGCGCATCGGGTGTCCCATGGCGTGCTTGGACAGGATTATTGATTTGATCAAGAACTTTTTTACAGCCTTCAACACCGTAATTTACAGCAGGAAAGCCATTTAATAAACTACGTCCGACTTTTTCTGATTCTTTAATGCCATCTTGAGCATTTTGGTAACGGTTTTGTCTGGTGTATGAATCGATGGTCGATGGTAAAAAATCTGCTTGTCCAATATCTTCTAAAAACTTCAAGAGTTTAATGTGTTCATTAAGCAAGG
Organism: Candidatus Izemoplasmataceae bacterium; assembly: GCA_046541015.1. Classification (GTDB taxonomy): domain Bacteria; phylum Bacillota_I; class Bacilli_A; order Izemoplasmatales; family Izemoplasmataceae; genus Liberiplasma. Next base: position 122,377 of record JBKHEA010000002.1, on the reverse strand, counting down.
CAACGCCAGCTCTTGGTTGAATCATAGTAATACCGTTTTCTTTTGCATAACGAAGTTTTTTTGCAAAATTTTTGTGATCAGGAACACTTTTTAATGATTCGACCGCTTTATCTAAATCTAATAGTGGGCTACTTCCTGTTTCCCAGTGCATTAGAATTTGTTCACGTTTTTTTAAAAACTCTTCCCAAGGAATTTTCTTGTTTGTTATCATACTTGGCCTCCTATACAAGGTGTTCTTTCATAAGTTTTATCGCTAATCTTGGGTATTTTTGAGATAATAATCCCATGGCTGATAATATATATTTTCGATCAATTAAGAACGTTGGATCAGCCGGTCTTAGTTCTAATTTTTTATCGACTTTATGGTTGACTTCTTTTAATATTTCTTTTGCATCTTCGTTATTAATTAAAACGCCACCCGTGCCGATGACATATTTAATATCAGTTAAATCTTTACCGGTTTGATAATACATGTTTCCTAAGGGGGTATAAACAACTTCAACATGACCAACATGACGACTCATTGAATAGTCACAACAAATCCTTGCTAAGGCGTTATCAAAAGCTTTTTCTTCTTCACTGTCAGGTAAATAATCAACATGGTCATGGCGTTTTTTAGCTTTCGTTTCAATATCAGAATCATACCCATAATATTGTTTAAATTCATAAGGTGAGACCAAACTTAATAAAGCATTAGCACTATAGCGCATGCCTAAATCGCCTTCTACCGTTCGTTTGGCAAAAGGTTCTTGTAAACCTTTAAAGATAACTTCACTTCGTTTAGGAAAACCTTCTCCTATCGTATGAACATCCGTTGTTGCGCCACCAACATCAATCACCATGAGTTCTCCATACCCCTCAATATCTTCATAGCCTTTGGCTAAAAGTTCAGCCGCAAGCAACACAGATTCGGGCGTTGGCATAATAATTTCACCGGTTTTTTCTTCCGCTTTTTTGATGCCTTTTGCTTCGATAATTTTTGTAATAAATATTTGTCTAATAATACTTTTAGCTTCTTTAACATTTAGTTGTTTTAATTTAGGCATAACATTATCAACAATATAATATTCTGTTTCTGAATCTTCAAAAATTTCTTCGATTTCATCTTGTGCATCTTTATTGCCTGCAACTATGATTGGTTTATTGAGTTTTGCATCTTTTAGTTTTTTCGCGTTATGAATAATACATTCTTTGTTGCCACCATCTGTGCCACCAGCCAGTAAGATAATGTCAATATCTGCACTTTTTAATTGTTTGATTTCTTTACGACTTAGATGATGAGAAAAAACTAAGTTAACTAGGGCACCTGCACCTAAACATGCTCTTTTTGCGGCTTCTACTGTTAATTCTTCAACTAAACCAATCGCAGCCATCTTTAAGCCACCTGCGGCACTTGAACATGCTGAAATACCCGTAACACTTCCCATATCAGGATAAGATATATGAAGTTTTTCGAGCGCTAAATTGAACCCATCTAAGACATTAGTTTTGACAGTTGTCATCGCTTTTGAAGTGCCTATGAGTTTTTCTTGTTCGATATCAACGGCGGTAATTTTCGTGTATGTAGATCCAAAATCAACAAGAAGGTGTACGCTCATTATTCACCCAAATCCTCTCTTAAGTCTTTAACCGCATGTTCAATATTTGTACCAGGTGGGTATACTCGGTCAAAGCCCATTTTTTTAAATCGCTGTTCTACTTCTTTAAAATCTTGTTTCCCTACAACGATATTGCCACCAACATATAACTTAACATGGGATAATCCTGCTTCATCACAATTTTCTCTCATATACTTACAATCTATTTCTCCATGACCATATAAAGATGAAACTAAAATTGCTTCAGCATTCGTTTCAATGGCAGCATTAATAAAATCTTCTTGACTACTTAAAACCCCTATATTAACAACATTATAGCCATGCTCAGTTAAAACATGCTCAATGATCTTATTCCCAACAGCATGAACATCTGCCCCAATTACTCCAATAACCACAGTTTTCATTTGATAACCCCTTTTCAAATTTTTCTCTTTAAACAACAAAAAGGATACTTTTCATATCCTTTTATCTTTAATTTTTAGTGTGCAAAAAACAGGTGTCGTTTCTAGGTGAAACGGCAAGGCAAAAAGACGTATTGTTGATTTTCGTTAGTGTGCAAATCATCGTCTTACCCTCAAATATTTTATATTTTTTTTGAAAACGCTTAACACATTTTTTATTATACTCCGATTCTTCAAATAATCAAGCCTTTTTCCGAAAAATATAAAAACGCTTACAAACTTTCTGTTCGTATACTAATTGGATTAAAAAAAGTGTGAATTTTCACACTTTTTTTTAGGGGGATTAGGTATAGTTTTTTTAGAATGTTTTTAACTTAAATCGTTGATAATAATCTTCAAATTCTGATGCATATTTTAAGAATCGATCTAAGATATATGGTTCAAAATATTCTTTGAACTCTAGTTCAATTAACTCGATAGCTCTTTTATGGGTTAACTCCGTTTTATAGTTTCTTGATTGTCTTAAAATTTCATACATTTCCGCCAGTAATATAATTTGACCTTCCTGGCTGCGTTGTATTTTTTTCATACGCTCAGTAAAACTGCGGTCAACAGTTTTTTCAAAATGCGCGCGAATAATATCTTCACTTTTTTGATTTAATTGAAGTCTTTTAATAATGATACTACCTAAAATGGTTTTTTCTCTAATAATCTGATAATCGCGTTCATTTAAAACATCTTTATTTTCATATTCTATAATCGATAGATCTTTGACACGATCAACATGAATTTTTGAATATTCAAAGATTTCTGTACATACATTAGGACTTAGTCCTAAGACATTACCTAATCTAGAGGCAATTTCAGCGACACGATGCGCACTCTTGCTATCTTCAACTAGGCTGTGTGAATTAAATACGCTGATAACATCAAATACATCACCAACTACGGCTTTAAAGTCAGTTTCCATATCGCGGCGTTTGACGAGTTCTTCTTTACGCTTATCATTCATCATTTCTCCAATTGCGACACTTGAATATAAAGCGATATTAAATATGATTAAGACCAAGGTTCTTAAAATGATATCCACTAATACATTAGGACTTTCAAAAACCAAATAATTATATAATCCTTCTAAGGAATCCGCTTCTAAGTAAAGTGGATGCATGATGATGACATGGATTACAGTCATTAATACCAATACCCACTTAAATAAAATTCTAAGTAGATTGGCATCTTGATATAACGCGATAACCACAAGCGCAAAGTAGATTAAAACATACCCTGCTTGGGTGATAGAAAAGTCAGCTGTATCTACTGATGCGCCAATACCAACACGCAACTTAATATAAACCGCAAATGAGGCTAAAATGATATAGACACTAGCAATATACATTGCCATTTGTTGTTTTAGAAGGGTTCTTGGTTTTTCGTTAATAATACTTTTTAGTGTTCTATTGATGGTAAACATGACAATCCCAAATCCAAAGATGACGATATAATTAGGTTGTTGATTGCCAATGAGGGTAAAGATTAAAAACACAATATTGGTAATCAGTAATATATTCTTAATGACTTTGTTTCTTCGGTATAAAACACTGGTTTCATCTAAAATATCGACACCAGCCTCAAAGTTGAACTTATCTGCAGCACGTTTAAAAATACGTTTATAAACGATTCTTAAACGTCTTCTAAATGTAGATTCACTTTTATCTTTTTGATCTTTTGGGGTTTGAAAGGCTTTTAATCGATCCGCTGTGTGTTTAAAGAACATGGCAATTTTATCAAGTTTTGTGGTACGATTTGGGTCATACCCTTGACTTGATTTTTCCACATATTCCTTTAATTCTTTAGGATCTTTATCGGCTTTTTTAAAAAAATCGTCTAGGTTCTTTTCATGCTTAGCCATTGTTTCACATCCTACTAAATATCGAGTTTGATCGCCTCATATGATGGATCTTTTTTTGCTTCTTCTTCATTAACAACTTGGGCAACACGTGTCGATGCTGCAGCTGCAACTGCTCCTACGATATCATCTAAGAAGGTATGGCACATCGGTTGATCGCCTTTACCATCATGATTAAGTTTTCCAACGATTAAGGGCTTATTAACATCAATGTCACCAAAATTGGTTTTACCAATGGTACCATATAATCCAGCAATTTCTAAGCCAAATAATTCATCGATTCCAAACATGCCTAAATCTGTATGTAAGATTTCTCTAATAGGTTCTTTGATTAAATTTTCTTCTGTGAGACGATCAATTTCAACGCCTAACTGTAAAATATGAAATGTGTCTCTTAAAGATAAAATCTTTTCAACCGATTCAATACAATCAACCATGGATATATCATCACTCCATTTTGATTGTTGTTGATAGGCGATATCTGCGATATCAGCTACCGTGACCCCACGATTTTTTAAAGTTTCTACGTTCATTCTTAACATCTCATCGCGGTTATATAAAGCACGTGGTTTCATTATAAAATCTCCTTTGTCTAAATTGATAGTCTATTATATCATTTTTTTTAGTAAAGTTAAATGACGATAATTAATAAACGGCTTAACAACCGAGTTTTTTCCCTACTTTTAACATGTTTCTTCCTAAACCGTTCATAAAGTCTATAGATGTCATGGCTTTTTTAGATTCTAGTTGTAGGTAAGTCACCACTAAAGTGCCATTACCACATTGAATTTTAATTCCTTGTTTATCTATTTTTGTAATAACACCAGCTTCATCAGAAAGGTTTTCTTTTAAGGATTCTGCCTTAATAACTTTTAATTTTAACCCATCAAGTGTTGTATAGGTATTGGGTTCTTTGTAAAAAGCGCGTACCTTTGCCTCTAAATCGTTTGCATCTAATCTAAAGTCTAACCATTCTTCACTTGGTTTAATGATTGGGGCATAGCTTACTAAGCTTGGATCTTGCTTAAAGCGTTGATTGGTTTGATTTATGATAGAAGGTAGTGTTTTCATCAGTAAATCACGGCCTAATATAGATAGTTTATTAAATAAACTTTCTCCTGTTTCTTTTGGTTTTATGCTCAAACTTTCTTGAGCGATGATATCCCCTGCATCCATCGCTTTACTCATGTACATAATCGTTACACCGGTAGAGGATTCATGATTCATAATTGCCCGCTGAATTGGGGCACCACCCCTATATTTTGGGAGTAAAGAAGCATGCACGTTGATGGCTTTAAGTTTTGGGGCATTTAGTAAGACTTCTGGTATAATTTGCCCGTATGCTGCAGTAATAATTAAATCTGGGTTAACTTCTAAGACACGCTCATAGTCTTTTTTGATTGACTTAGGTTGAAATACTTCAATGTTATGTTCTAAAGCCACTTTTTTTATAGGACTATGTGTCAACGTTTTTTTTCTTCCAACGATTTTATCAGGTTGCGTGACGACTAATGTTACTTCATATTGTTTGATTAAAGCTTCTAAGATTGGAACACTAAATTCTGGGGTTCCCATAAATACAATATTCATAATTTGCCTCCTTAAATCAAGTTCATATCATCGGTGATGATCAACCCAAAGTTTTTATAATCATAATTTTGACTAATAGCGCTTAAAAGCTCAAGTAATGGGGTTTCATCATGATATTTAACTAAGATATGTGTGCGGTAAAGATTATTTATTTTATGAATCTTTGGTTTTACTGGTCCAATAATTTTAAATGTTTGTGGTAATTCCTTACTAAGAATGGTTTTAATCTGCGTTGCTTTTTTGTATGATTCATTCCCATTTGCGTGGGTAATTGTAATTTTTTTTACATGGAAAAATGGTGGCATCATCGCTTTTTCCCTAAAATTTAACTCTTCATGGATATAGGCATGATAATCATTATCTTTGATATGGTTTAGTAAAGGATGCGTTGCATCATAGGCCTGAATGATGACTTCACCTAAGACATCTCTTCTACCACTTCTTCCAGAAACTTGGGTAAGAAGATTAAAGGTTTCTTCTTTGGCATCAAAACTTGGGATATGTAAAGCCATATCGGCGCTTAATACGCCTACTAGTGTTACACGATCAAAATCTAACCCTTTAGAAATCATTTGTGTACCGACTAAAAAATCACCATGGTGTTCAAACGATTCTAATATTTTCTCATGAGCTAGTTTTTGACTTGTCGTATCTTTGTCCATACGGTATACTATTGCATCCTTAAATAAAGCTTTTAATGCTGCTTCAACTTGTTCACTGCCTAAACCCATAAAACGAATATGAGGACTTTGACAGTTTGGGCAGACAGTTGGTACCTTTACCGTATGATTACAATAATGGCATTTTAATGACTCATCATGATGATGATAAGTCATAGTTATATCACAGTTTTCACAGTTAATCGCTTGACCACAACTTCTACAAATCACAAAATTTGCATGACCTCTTCTATTAATAAGTAAGAGGGTTTGTTCGTTTTTTTCTAAACGTTTTTGCATGGCTTCTTGTAGTTGTTTTGAAAAAATAGATTTATTACCTCTTAAAAATTCTTTTTTCATATCTACGATTTCTACTTTAGGTAGTTTAGCATCTAAAGCACGCTGAGTTAAGGTTAATAAGGTATAGTCTTTATTAAGCGCTTGATAATAACTATCAACGGATGGCGTTGCTGAACCTAATAAGAGTGGGGCATGATGGGTTTTAGCACGCATTTTTGCGATGGCTTTTGCGTCATAAAACGGGGTCTCTTTTTGAATGTATGAATCACTATGTTCTTCATCAATAATGATTAATCCAATGGACTTCATTGGCGCAAAGATTGCACTTCGTGCACCAATCATAATAAAGGCATCGCCTTGTTTTATTTTACGCCACTGATCATACTGTTCACCTATAGATAACTTACTATGATATACCGCGACTAAATCACCAAATACAGCTTTGAATCGTGCCGTTAATAATGGGGTTAAGCTGATTTCTGGGACAAGCATTAGCACACTTTTTCTTAGTTTAAGCACTTCTTTTGCAAGTTCTATATAAACTTCAGTTTTACCACTTGAAGTTATGCCGTGTAGTAAAAAAGTTTCTGAAGTATTGAAAGCTTCTTTGATAACTTTTACGGCGTGTTCTTGTTCAGGATTTAACGTAATCACTTTAGATTTTAGTTCTAACAATGATTTAACTTCACGATACGTTTCACTAGTAACTTTTTTAACGAGTCCTTTATCTAAAAGAGCATTTAATGAAGCATTCGATGCAGAACACACTTTTAATAACTCGGTTTTATCGATAACGTTATGTGCTTTAACGGTTTTAAGCAATAATGCTTGTTTTTTGCCTTTTAACTTTTCATCTTTAATAAACATAATGCTTTCTTTTGTTAAAACGCCTTGACGCTGATTTACTTTAGTAAAGGGCTCAAGGATATTTTCTTCAATCATTTTTTTAATCAATGGATAGTCGTTTTCTTTGATTTTAGTCATAGGGATAAAATCTTTTGTAAAATAAGGTTTTAACGCTTCATCTAACGTGTGTTTATCGCGAACATGTAGATACTTTTGATAATTCATTTTCATCGCATTTGGTAAAACTGCGTTAAAATAATGCATCACCGGTGTAATGGTTTTTTTACTGAGCGCAGTGACTAAATCTAACATTTCTTGATTGTAAACGGGTTCTAATTCTAAAATCCGCTTAATGGGTTTTAAGTGTTTAATTAAGCTTGACTCTTTAATGTCAATAATAATACCACTAATGACCCTTGGACCAAAAGGAATTTCAACACGTTGACCAACTGAAACAGCGTTTTCTAATGGCGTTGGTATAAGATAGTCAAAGCTTTGATCTACGGCGCTATGACTTACATCAACGATAACTTTTGCGATCACGGTATCACTCCTTAATAAGGTCTAATTTAACCAAAGCATTATAGATCCCTTGTTGATCATAGCTTTGTGTCACATGTTTTGCGATGCGTTTAATATGGGCTTTACTATTGCCCATAGCAATACTACACGGGATATACTGAAGCATTTCTAAATCATTATCTGAATCGCCAAAGCAAACGGCTTGATTAACATCTAACGAAAAATAATCTAATACAAATTGAACGCCTTCTTTTTTGGTTTTTGAAGGCATTAAAATATCAAATCCATCACTTAACCAAGGCACCACTAAAAAATCACTTAAAGCGTCTTGAATTTTTTTAGTGGTATGTTTAGGTGAAAATGCCCATAGTTGATAAATGGCTAAATTTTTTTCTACAGCTTCTATAGTTTTAGGGATTGGCATATTAGCTTTTTCATACATCGTTATGGCATAAGGGGATAAGTCACTAATTAATTGAGTGTCTTTACCGTAATAACCATAGACCAAATCATTTTCTTTTAAGACCTTTAAAACCTTGATGATTGCATCATCTTTCATGGCTTCTTCATGAATAATAACGTTATCATAAAGAATTAATTGTCCATTTATGGTAATATAGATATCAATATAGGGTTTTAAACACTCAATCACATCAAGCATATAAAAAGCACGCCCTGTTGCGATTGCAATCAAAACGTCTTTACGCGCTTTTAACTTTTTAAAGGCTAGTTGCGTTGAAATAGGGACTTCTTTTTTAATTGGATCATAAATGGTATGATCAATATCAAAAAATACGATGGTTTGAGGTTTCATGGTTATCACCCTTAAAAAAATTATAACACATATGCGTTGGTTTATAACGCTAAATAAGATATAATAAGACATGAAAAAACGATGTTTTTTAGGAGGACACGATAATGCAACAACCATTATTAAAGAAACATGAAGTGGGTGTTTTTGCATTAGGCGGTCTTGGTGAAGTTGGAAAAAATATGTATTGTGTGGAATATCAAAACGAGCTTTTAATTATAGACGCAGGGATTATGTTCCCAGATGAATATTTACTCGGTATTGATTATGTCATTCCAGACTATACTTATTTACAAGAAAATCAAGATAAGATTAAAGCCTTGATTATCACTCATGGTCATGAGGACCATATCGGTGGAATCCCTTGGCTTTTACGTCATGTAAAAATACCAAAAATTTACGCCAATGGATTAGCTTTAGGGTTAATTCAAAACAAGATGAATGAGCATAAAGGGCTCAAGTATAACCTTATTGAATTTTTTGAAAATGATATCATTAAGTTCGATCATTTAAGTGTTGGTTTTTTTAGAACCAATCATTCTATCCCAGATTCATTTGGGGTCGTTGTAAAAAGCCCACAAGGTAATATTGTCCATACGGGGGATTTTAAGTTTGACTTTACCCCAACAGGACCAGATGCAGATTATGCAAAAATGGCAAGACTTGGTCAAAAAGGAACACTTTTATTACTAAGTGATTCTACAAATGCTGAAGTTGATCAATTTAGTAAAAGTGAGTCAACTATCAGTGAAAATATTAAAGATATTTTCACCAAGATTGATGGCCGTGTCATTGTCGCAACGTTTGCTTCAAACATTCATAGGGTTCAACAAATTGTTGAAGCCAGCATCGCTACCAACCGAAAAATCGCAGTCTTTGGTCGCAGTATGGAAAAAACGATTGAAGTCGGACAAGCGATGGACTATATTAGAGCCCCACATGGAACTTTTGTTGGTGCGAAAGCCTTAAGACACTTTGCAAGCAATGAAATCACGATTTTATGTACCGGTTCTCAAGGTGAACCTTTTGCGGCGCTATCGCGCATCGCGAATGGATCTCACCGTGATATAAAAATCATTCCAGGAGATACGGTGATTTTCTCATCTAGTCCAATCCCTGGTAATCAAACTAGCGTTTCTAAAACTATTAATCAACTTTTTAGAAGAGAAGCGAATGTCATCACCCATTCCCCATTAACTGATACGCATACATCAGGACATGCTGGGACTGAGGAACAAAAACTGATGCTAAAACTCATTAAACCGAAATACTTTATGCCGGTTCATGGCGAATACCGTATGTTAAAAATCCATGCTGAAACAGCGATCGCTTGTGGTTTAAATCGTGGACATGAGTTTATTATGGATAATGGGGACGTTTTAGCCTTAACTAAAAATAGTGCCCGTATTGCAGGAAAAGTTCAAGCTAGCAACGTTTATATCGATGGAAAAGGCATCGGAGATGTTGGCAATGTTGTCTTAAGAGACCGTAAAATCTTAAGTGAAGATGGGTTATTAAGTGCGATTGTTACCATTAATCAAGATTCATCACTACAAATTGGTAAACCGGTTATTATGTCACGTGGTTTTGTCTATATGCGTGATCATTCAGTACTAACGAGTGAAATATCTAACATGGTTTATGAACTTGTTGAAAAAACACTCGCCCAACATAAAGGCACAAACGTTAACTTACTTAAGAAAAATATTGTCAAACTGTTAAATGACTATATATTTACTAAAACTGAACGCAGTCCAATGATTTTACCCGTTATAAAACTTGTTTAAAATAAAAATCTTACCAAAAAAATTGGTAAGATTTTTTTATTCAACCATAAAAGTTTTACTGATGGTTTCAAATCGTTCTGATGAAATCGTAAGGTGCGCTTTACCTGGTTGTTTACTTTTTACATAAAATGAAGCAATCCCACCTAAAAGCGCAAGGTGTTTTGGTCCAATGATTTCAATAACCTCATTACAGCTTATGGTGATGGTTTCTTTCGTGTAATAGGCTAATTCATCATAAGCGTTACTTAAGAGGATATCAACTTTTAGCGTGTCATAAGTCGTATCGATGACTAAACGTTTTTTTGATAATCTGACTTTTAAGTTATACTCATCATTAAATCCTTTATATTTAGTAATGCATAACTGATTATCTTTATACCCTTCAAATCGGTATACTTGATGAGATTCACCCCATCCACCAATATACTTTGTATAAAGTTTTATCGCATCTTGATAGGTCATCTTATATTTAAATAATATATAGGCTAATTTAATTTTGTGACTAAAGCGCATTTTTAAATTGTTGTTTAATGTTACCAGTAATATATGCTTGACCCTTTTAGCATCTATTGGCGTAAAGGATTCATGATCTTTAATCAAATCACCAATGAAATCTTTAATGATGATTGGAGGGTGTGGTAGGTTTTTATAAGGTGAATCTTTTTTACTATATGTCCCAATTAAAGTATCGTTTTTATAAAGTTTTACTTCATCTAAGTTAGTTGCAACTAAAACTTCTTTTAGTTCACCACTACTAAGTTCTCCTATATGCATCATGCTTAAAACTTCTAAGTAAGGTGCCTCACCTAAAGAAGCATAGACACTAGCGGCATATTTCATATTTCTAAACATATCACTAACGCCGTGATGACAAATATGGTCGTTACTTCCAAAATCTTTATGGGTATTATAATCTGCCATACACCAGCCTATTGCCCCCATTACCCCTTTTTGTTTATAGGCTTCATTTAATACATTAAAGTGTCTTAATGCATGTTCTACTCTTTTTTGTTCATGGTCAAAACTTTTCGTAGGAAACATATGGCCATTATGTTCAGTAATTAAATAAGGATTAATCTTTTTTGTATTTTTCTTCTTTGGCTGTAAACCTTTATTAAATCCACGGTGATAAAAATCATTAAACGTATAAATATCTTCAAGTAATTCACTGTTTTTAGTGAACCGCACGCCAGCAGTTGGTCTTGTTTGATCAATGGATTTAACCAATGCTTGGGTTTTTGTGTAAAAATCATGATCATCGGATGATTCATTGATACGTGTTCCAATCATGACGATACTAGGATGATTATAATCATGCATGACCATACTTTTTAAGTCGTTTAACGCATGGTTTTTCCAAGTATCATCGCCAATATGTTGCCATCCTGGGAGTTCTGTAAAAACCATTAACCCAATAGCATCACAACGGTCTAAAAAGTGCTTACTTGGAGGATAGTGCGAACTTCTAACGATATTGACCCCTAAGGTATATTTTAAAAAGTCCGCATCTTCAACTTGAGCGCTCTTTGGCATCGCATAACCAACATAAGGATACGATTGATGACGATTTAATCCTCTTAAAAAGATTGGTTCATCATTAAGATAAAAGGCAGCGTGATCAACACGAATCGTTCTTAACCCAAATGGTGTTTCATAGGCTAGTTCTTCATCCACAAATACTTTTAAGGTATAAAGTTTAGGATGCTTTAGTGTCCATAAAGTTAACGTGTGGTTTAAAGTAATCGCTTTTAAATCATGAAAAGAAGATTCAAATGAGTAACTTTTCACACAATCTTCTTTATCATAAATATCGTATTTGATGGTATGGATATTTTTTGTTAGAGCATTTATATAGGGGTTAATGAAAAGCGTAGATTGATCGCCATGAACGTGAATAGTTTCAAACGTATCAAGGGCGGTTTCAATAAGAAAAACCTCACGGTAAAGTCCTCCATAAGTTAAATAATCGACAACATTTCCAAAGGGTGGATGATCACTTGTTTCTTGGCTATCAACTCTGATGGTCAAAAGATTTTCGTGATCAACTAAAAAATTGGTAAGTTCAAAGGTAAACGCTGTATACCCACCAGTATGATTTCCAAGTAGCTGACCATTCAGATAAACCCATGCTTTTGTCATGACCCCTTCAAAGGTGATGAATAAGCGGCGATCTTTTTTTAAATGATAGGTAAACGCTTTTTGATAGGTTTGAGTAAACTGATAGATTGCTTCACTAAAATAAGAAAAAGGGATTTCTTGGTTAGTGTGGGGTAAACATACATTTTCCCCAGTAAACCCTAAAATATCTTCTTCGTTAAACCCACGTTTATAGTGCCAATTAAAGTTTAAGGCTGTTTTAATCATCACCGTTACTCCTTTAAGATGCTTGAATTCATGCATGCATCGAAATATCGCTTTTCATTAATCCTTATAAAAATTAACTCATAAAAAGACACAAAATATTATCGTGTGTAAGTGAATGTTTAGCTATTTATAGATTTGAAACTATTAATACTATACAAAAAATAATGATTACTAAACTTACTCGGCAACACCTATCTTATAGGAAGTTTTTTGGATGTGTGTCGTATTTTTTTCATGAAAACTTTTAGGATAATTTAAAAAATGAATATCGTTAGGATAATGCTGGGTTTCTAAACAAATACTAAGATGTGAACGATCAGTGATGTCTTGGTTTAAGGGTTCACTAATTAAAAAATTATTGGAATAAACGACCACACATTCTTGGTTGGTTGTAATGGTAAGTGTTCTTTTACTTAATGGGTCTTTTAAGATAATTGTTTGATCACTTAATAAAAACGGGTGATCTAGGCCAAGTTGTGGCGTATTTTTTAAAGGTAAGACTGCTTCTTTTAATGGTTTTTCTTTTGAAAAATCATAAAGCGTATCTTTAGGGTTCATTAAAGATTCACTCATAAAGTTTTGATCTAATTTCCCCACATATTTAGCTTGCATGGTTAAGGTATGGTCTAAAACATCAGTTTTAATATCACCACTTAAATTAAAGTAAGTATGATTGGTTAAGTTCGTGAAAGTATCAACGAGTGTGTTGGTTTCATAGACTTGATGCAATGTATCTTTATCGAGGGTAAAAGTTAAGGTAAATGTCGTATCACTAGGATAATGTTTATCAGATAGATGCGTTTTAAAACTTATAGTAAAATCATCTATCACTTTCACGCTATAGGTGTGATGCATGAGGTTAAGTGATGCGCTATGTAAGTTTGCATGATCATTAAAGTTTTTTTCTAAAGGATAACTTTTTTGGTTTAAATCAATACGTGCAGGATAAATTCTCCCCGCATAAGGCCCTACCGTTGACCCTAAAAACTTAGGATTTTTTATATAATCTTCATCATTTGCGTATTTTAAGACAATGGATTCAAAGGGTTTATCTTGTGTTTTAACTTGCCAGTCTACGATAGTAGCGCCATGGTCGATAAATGTTAGACGCATAAAATCATTTGACAACGTATAGTATTGAACTGTTTTACCTAATAATGTTTTAGTGGTTTTTGTAATCATTTATGATCTCCTTAATAAATGACATAAAGGCATCTTGGCCTTCTTTCGTTTGTTTAAAGACGCCACAATCTTCTAAAGCTTCTTTAAAGATTTTTCCAACTTCTAAGTTTAATGTTTCATCGAGTGATTCTTTAGGTAGGTCTTGTTTTTTCAAGGCATCAAACCAAGGTTGATAGACACTTAATGCCTCATCAAGTTTTTGATTATTTATTAAAGCTTTTTTAATGATTTTTAAATCTTGATCAAGTCTACCCGGTAAAATAGCTAATCCCATAACTTCGATTAAGCCAATATTTTCTTTTTTAATGTGGTGTTTATCTTGATGGGGATGGAAAATGCCATCCGGATAGGTTTTACTCGTTTTATTGTTTCTAAACGCAATGGTTAAACTATAGGTTAAATCATGTTTTCTTGCAATAGGCGTGATGGCGTTATGCGGTGTATCATTCGTGTGTGAATGAATATTTAAGGCTTCATTAGAGTAATTTAACCATGCACCCCTAATGGTTTCGGCTAGTTTAATTAAAGCTTTTTTATCATTTGATTTAATTCGAATACTAGAAAGTGGCCAATGTAATACTTCAAGCTCAAATTGATCAAAGGTAAAGGTTTTTAGAATTTTCGCATGATCAAGTGGAAACGTCGCTCTTCCGCCTTGATAGTGTTCATGGTTTAATATAGAACCTCCAACAATAGGTAATCCAGCATTAGACCCCATAAAGTAGTGTGGAAATAAATCAACAAAATCGAGTAAACGTTTAAAGGTTTTTACACTTATTTCCATAGGGATGTGTTTTTCATGAAGTAAAATTGTATGTTCATTGTAGTAAACATACGGTGAAAATTGCATATAAAAAGGTTCTTGATTGATGTAAACTTTAATGATGCGGTGATTGCTTCTAGCTGGGTGGTTAAGTGATCCAAAATAGCCAACATTTTCTTTACATAAAAGACAACTAGGATAACTAGTTTTACTTTCTTTTAATGCTTTTGCGATGAGCGCTGGGTCTTTTTCTGGTTTGCTTAAATTAATGGTAATATCCATTTCACCATATTCAGTAGGGGTAATAAAATGGGTATTCTTTCTTATTCTAGCCATTTTGATATAGTTACTTGCCTGACTGCGATGATAAAAATCATCGGTTGCTTTTTCAGGGTCTATCTGATAAAGAGCATCAAAGCGTTTTTGTAAGTCACTTGGTTTAGGGGTTAAAATATCCATCAATAACGATTCAAACAGATCTCTTTCCGTTAACGTATCACTTTCAAAGCGCTGATGTTGATAGGCAAAATCTAATAGGGGTTTTAAAATGGCATCAATCGATTCATTAGAATAGGACACACGCTTAAAAGGTGCTGGTGAAACCCCAAGTAAATAAGAAAGTTGATTATTAACATAATCAGTATCCATGGATTCAATTAATTGGTGATCTAGTGCATAGGTTATGAGTTTATGAATTGCCTTCATCGAATCAATCCTTTAAGCTTTTTTATAGTATTGATAAGCCGATTCTATCATCGCCTTTAAATCTTGTTTAACTTCCCAGTTTAAAAGTTCTTTAGCTAACTTGTTACTAGCAATGAGTTTTGCAGGATCACCTGCACGTCTAGCTTCTACTGTAAAGGGTACTTTTTTTCTTGTAACTGCTTCGACAGACTGAATCACTTCCATGACACTATACCCTGATTGTGATCCTAAATTTATCGTTTGTGATTGGTTCGTTTTGACTAAATAATCTAAAGCTTTTATATGGGCATCCACTAAATCTTCAACATGAATATAATCTCTTATAGGTGTCCCATCAGGCGTATCATAATCATTCCCAAAAACTTTAAGTGGTTTGTTGGTGGTTAAAACACTTTTTATGACATTAGGAATAAGATGGGTTTCTGGTTCATGATTTTCTCCAATACTATAATCACTACTAGCACCAGCGACATTAAAATAGCGTAAAGTTACGTAGTTCAAATTACTTGTTTGGCTTGCCCATTTAAGCATTTTTTCAATCGCAAGTTTAGTTTCGCCATAAGGGTTTTCAGGCGTTTCTAGCATATTTTCAGTAATCGGCTGAACATCTTTAGTCCCGTAAACTGCAGCGGTGGATGAAAAAATAAGTTTATTAACTCCAGCTGAGTTCATCGCTTCAATGAGTGCGCGTGAGCCTTCAACATTATTGTGATAATATTTTAAAGGATTATGAACACTCTCACCAACTAAACTAAATGCCGCAAAATGCATGACTGCATCAATCGCTTCTTTTTTTAATATATGCGCAACTTCATCTTGATTGTGTGTGCTCACTTCATAAAAAGGAACGCCTTCTTGTAAGGCTTTTTTATACCCTGTTGATAAATTATCAATGACGATCACTTTATACCCTTTTGATTTTAACGCTTTAACAGCGTGAGAGCCAATATAACCAGCCCCACCAGTTACTGCAACATTCATATTAGAAATCTCCTTTTAGTTTTCTTACGCCATCACCAGCATCACTAGCGATAATATCGATATCTTTTTTGAATAATTTATAATAATCTTCTTTTAATTTATCAAAGTTTTTTGGGAGTTTTTCGTTTTCATATAAGGCAATCATTGTGCCCCCAAATCCTGCCCCAGTCATACGTGCGCCTAAGGCACCTTGTGCGAGATGATAATCCACAAGGTAATTTAATTCTTCACAAGAAACTTCAAATAAGACATCTAAGGATTGATGGCTTTGATTCATAAAATCACCAAACATTTTAAAGTCGTTAAACGCTAACGCGTCACGCGCTTGAATGGTACGATGATTCTCAAATACAACATGTTCAACACGCTTAATAACGGTTTTATCATGTAACGTGTCACGCAACTTAGAAAACTCATTAATCGTTAAATCACATAAAACGCTTATGGGTCTTAAATGAAGGAAATGCTTACGACCTTCTTCAACACTCTTAGCTCTTTCATTGTATTTAGAATCAACTAAGCCACGTTTACGGTTTGTGTTCATTAAAATTAACGTGTGATCTTTTAATTTAAATGGTACATATTCAAAACTTAAATCCTTAGTATTTAAGAAAACAGCGTGATCTTTTTTTCCGTGCATAATGACAAATTGATCCATAATGCCACTTGATAAGCCCATGTAAATATTTTCGACATATTTAGCATATTTAACCATTTTAATCGGATTAATTTCTAATTGGTTTTCACTTTCTAAAATCTTACCAATGAGTAATTCTAATGAAGCTGAAGAACTTAAACCAGCCCCTGTTGGTAAATTTCCATAAATATAGATATTTAAAGGAACTAAGATGTCATGTTTTTCCCAAATCATTTTATAAAGCATGCCTTTAATATAGTTCATATACCCATCATCTGGCTTGTAATCTAAATCTGATGGATCAATTAATTTGATGCCCTCAGGATAGTTTTCAGAAAATACATGATAAAATTTATCTTCACTTAAAGACACACTGGCATAAGTCCCAACCGTTAATGCCATAGGTAATACATGACCCCCACTATAATCAACATGTTCTCCGATAAGGTTGACACGTCCTGGTGAAAAATAAAATGCATGCGGTGTTTTGTTAAAAATTTTCTTATGATTTTCTAATAATAGTTTTTTCATCGTTTTCCTCCTAAGCCGATTGGCGAATCACTAATTTTGTTGGTACAACACGCTTGATGGGTTGTTTACTAGGATGATCAAGTCTTCTAATTAACGCATGTAAGGCTTCTTCCCCCATCGTTTCAGTATAGACTTTTAAGGTTGTCAGTGAAGGGTGAATAAATGATGCTTGAGCAATATCATTAAACCCAATAATCGCAACATCATCAGGTATCATTTTCCCTGCTTCATGAAGCGCTTTGATTGCGCCAAAGGCAATCATATCACTGGCGCAAAAATAAACTCTAGCGGGATTTTTTAAGGCTTCTTTCATTAACTGATACCCACTTTCAAATGAAAAAGCATCAATATGAAAATGATCTAAACTTAATAAATTTCTTTCAAGTAAATATTGCTTTGTATAACGCTCGCGGTATTCGCCAACAATATTTTTTCCTATAGCCTCTTTACCCCCTATAAACCCAATCGGTTTATAGTTTTTATGCAAAATGTATTCCATCACTTGACTCACGCTTTTTTGATAGTCGATCATGATGCTATCAAACGCTAAGGGATCAGGTGAAAAATCAACATAGATAATGGCTTTTGTTAGTTTTTCAAAATTAAGGGTTTCTGATTTTGTAAACTTACCAATACAGATGAGTCCATCGACCCCTTCAAGTTTCTTTAAATCATAATGGCCATGTTCTTTATAAAGTGTCATGATAAAGATTTTTTCTTCTTCTGCTAAACGTTCTATACCATGTCGGATTTCCATGAAATAAGGGTCTCTTAGTTCATCATCTTGTTTCATCCAAATTACGACTCCAATTAAGCGTTTCTTACCTTTTTGAGATTTAACTTGATAATTCATAGCTTTCGCTGTATCCAAAATTAACTGTTTAGTCTTTGGATTTACGCTTAACGTTTCATCATGGTTTAAGACCCGTGAAACCGTAGTAATAGATACGCCAAGTTTATCTGCGATGGTTTTTAAGGTTACCAATAATGTCACCCCTTTAGTAAAATTATACTTCTATTTTACTAGCATTATGTAATGATATCAAGCCTTATTAAAAAAAATTGACTTAAATTATTAGTAAAATTTAAGTCAATTTTTTACTTGTTCAATCGCAACACTTTTTAAACCGTTTAATACGGCCTTAAAGCCAAGGAAAATCTTATAAGTCATAAGTGCATCTTCATAGGCATCGTGACGTTGATTATCAATTTCATAGCCATAGAGTTGGTAAGCTTTAAGTAACCCTAAATCATTTTTTAAATGATAGATTGTTTTATGAAGGTTTAATAAATTTACAAAACGTGTCTTTTTTGTTAAAGAAGGCATTTTATAAAGTTGATAGGCTTCTTTTAAAGCAAGATGATCATTTTTTCCCCATACAACAATCGCAGGGTTATATTTTAAGATATCCGCATAAAATTCATCATAAAACGTTTTAAAATCAACCCCCTGATTCACTATTTCTTGGGTAATATCTAAAAACTTAAGCGTTCTTTTAGTTAGTGTTGGGTGGATGGTAGGTTTTATGATGGTTTGATAGTGTTTAATGATTTCATCATCCTTATTAGCAATGACATAACCAACTTGAATGATTTCTTGGATAAAATTAGCGTCTTTACGGTAAGGATGCATTGACATTTCTAAGTCTAAAAAGAGTTTATAGTCTAAATCGTTTATAAACTTCTGAGTATCTTCTGCGAGGGTGTGCATGCTAAATAATGCAATAATTTTTCTTAAAGAATGTCTTTGAATAATTTCAACATTAATGGCTAAATATCGGTGTTTTTTCGTTTGTGGATTTTGGGTTTTTATACTTAATTTAATCCGGTTATCAAGGTCAAAAAACTGGCTGAATTGATTAAACATAGCGCGCTGAAAATAAACGTAATAAATTCTTTTACGTGTTTTTATCTTTACAATGCGATCGAGTTCATTGACCCCTAAAATAATGCCATTTATAGTGGTTGTCATGATTTCACCTTGTCTTCTTCACGGAGCGCGGCCATGATATTTTTTATCGTTGGTTCATTAATGTGTAGAGCTTTAAAATCTTCAAAACGGGCTTGTTTCATGTTTTGAATGGTTTTAAAATGGTTAAGCAGTTTCTTCTTTGTTTTGTCGCCAACCCCATCGATTTTATCTAAGATGGTTGCATAGATCCCTTTTGATCTTAAATCTTTATGGAAGGTAACCGCAAAGCGATGGGCTTCATCTTGAATGAAACTTAGTAATAAAAAGAGTTTAGAATTATTGCTGATACTGATTTCACTATCATTCATATCAATTATGTGTGAGGTTTTATGTTTTTCATTTTTTACAAGTCCCGCAATAGGGATCTTTAACCCTAGTGAACTAATAACTTTTTTTGCGGTATTTAGTTGATGGATACCGCCATCTACTAAAATTAAATCAGGGCGTTTTAAATCCTCTAGTAAGACTTTTTGATAACGTCTATATAAGACTTCTTCCATTTGCATGGTATCACCTGATTGTTTGTTGGCTTCATAATCAAGTTTATATTTACGGTAATCTTTTTTTGATGGGACGGCGTTTTTAAATACAACCATACTACTTACAGGATATGTCCCAAATAAGTGCGAATTATCAAATGCTTCTATATGATATGGGGTTGGAATGTTTAAAAGTTCTGATAGTTCATCTAATGCACCAAAAGTCTTTTCAGTTTTTCGTTTTAAAAGGAGCACTTGTTCACTTAATGATTGTTTAGCATTGACGATGGCTAAATCAAGTAGTTTCTTTTTTTCGCCTTTTTGTGGCGTTATGACGCGTGTGTCAAATAATGCTTCAAGCGGATTTAAAAGTTCTGCTTGATTACTTAATACTTCGCTTGGAATCGGATAGGCTTGATAAAACTGAATAAGATAATCAAGCGCTGCTTGATCTTTATCCACATAATAGGGAATGAGGGTTTTATCACGGGCATTAATTTTACCATTACGGATGAAGAAAATTTCAATTGCTACATGATCTTCATCAGATGCAAGCGCAATAATATCTCGGTCCTTTAAGTCACTTAAATTAACCACTTGTTGTTCGGTTGTTGTTTTGATGGCTTCAATGGTTGTTTTATATTCTTGAGCACGCTCAAATTCTAAAGCCTGACTTGCTTCATACATTTTTTCTTCTAATGATTTAAGAATTTTAGCGTTATCACCTTTTAAAAAGCGGGCAATACTAGAGGCAATATCTTGATACGTACTAACTTCAACTTTATGAATACATGGGGCTAAACATTGGCCAAGATGGTAATATAGGCATGGTTCATTTGGAAGTTTATGACATTTTCTTAAGGGATAGAGTTTATTTAGTAAACGTAACGTATCACGCGCTGCTTTAACATTGGGGTAAGGCCCAAATAAATTTTTATTGGTTTTATTCATAGGACGTGTAACAACAAGTTTAGGATGGCGTTCTTTGGTTATTTCAATATATGGATAACTCTTATCATCAGTTAGTAAAATATTAAAACGTGGACTATATTTTTTAATTAAATCAATTTCTAGTATTAAAGCTTCTAACTCAGTATTGGTGACAATATATTCAAAATCAGCAATGGCTTGAACCATTTTCGTTGTTTTATAATCATGTGAACCTGTAAAATAAGTTGTTAAGCGGTTTTTTAGGTTTTTAGCTTTCCCAACATAAATAATGTTACCATGACTATCTTTCATTTGATAAGACCCAGGTTTTGATGGGATGAGTTTTAGTTTATCTTTAATCATACATAACCTCCTTAACCAGTATATTATAGCATTAAACGCGTTGATACAAAAATAAAAGATGCTTTCGCATCTTCTATTTATCGTCTTTTAGGACTTCTTTTAATCCGCGTTCAATCTTATTCCCATAATCTAAGGAATCATCGTATTTAAAGATGAGTTCTGGAAGTTTACGGATTTTAACTTTCTTCCCAAGCATCGTACGAATAAACGGTTTAGAGCGCTCTAATGCTTTATGGACGCTTGGTTTTTTATTTTCATCTAAATTAGTATAGTAAATCGTTAGGTATGATAAATCATTAGTTAGTTTAATTGCAGTTAAAGTCACAAAATCAACATTAGGATCTTTAACTTCAGTACGAATAATTTCTGTCAAAGCTCTTAAGATGGTTGATTCTAAATGTGCGTGTTTACTACTCATTTTCGATCCACTTCTTTCATGATTGAGGCTTCGATAACGTCGCCTTCTTTGATGTCATTAAATTTTTCAATGGTTATCCCACATTCAAAGCCTTGTTTAACTTCTTTAACATCATCTTTAAAACGTTTTAAAGTCCCAAGGTTTCCTTCATAAATAACAATGCCATCACGGATGACTCGAACTAATGCATCACGTTTAATGAAACCATCCGTAACATAACAGCCTGCGATGGTACCAACTTTAGAAACTTTAAAGGTTTCACGAACGGTCGCTTGACCGGTAACCACTTCTTTAAATTCAGGGTCTAACATACCTTTTAAAGCTAGTTCTACTTCTTCGATGGCTTTATAAATAATATTATATAAACGAATTTCAATACCTTTATCACTTGCCATTTCTCTTACGGTTGCGGCTGGACGTACGTTAAAGCCAATAATAATGGCTTCACTTGCTAAGGCAAGGGTAACATCGGTTTCTGTGATGGTTCCAACGCTTGAACGAATGATATCAATTTTAGCGCCTTCTACGTCAATGTTTTCTAACGCCCCGCGGAGTGCTTCAATTGAACCATGAGTATCACCTTTGATGACAATACGGAGTTCTTTGATATCACCTTCTTGGGCATTTGCAAACATTTCATCTAAACTCATCGCTTTTGAAACACCACGTTCTTCTTGCCAAGAACGGTGGGTTCTTTCTTCAGATATTTGTCGAGCTTCTTTTTCATCAACAAAGACCATGAAAGGGTCGCCTGCTTGAGGCACATCATTTAAACCAGTTACCTCAACCGCTGCGCTTGGTAAGGCTTCATCAAGTTCATTGCCCAAGTCATTAGTCATGGTGCGGACGCGACCATAAGTATCACCAACGACTAAGGTATCACCTTTTTTAAGGGTACCATTTTGAATTAACAAGGTTGCCACTGGCCCTCTACCTTTATCAAGTTTAGATTCAATGACTGTCCCTGTTGCTAAACGGTTTGGATTGGCTTTAAAATCTTCTACTTCAGCAGTTAATAAAAGCATTTCAATGAGTTCATCAACGCCTTCACCTTTTAAAGCAGACATTTCTACAAATATAGTATCCCCACCCCAATCTTCAGCAACTAATCCATGATCTGTTAATTCTTGTTTAACACGTTCTGGATTTGCGCCTGGGCGGTCCATTTTATTAACTGCAACAATGATTGGGCATCCTGCGGCTTTCGCATGATCAATCGCTTCTTTTGTTTGAGGCATAACCCCATCATCAGCAGCAACGACTAAGACCGTAATATCTGTAATCAACGCCCCACGAGCACGCATTTCTGTGAAAGCAGCATGGCCAGGTGTATCAATAAAAGTAATCGCTTTACCTTCAGGCGTTACATATTGATACGCTCCAATATGTTGAGTAATCCCGCCAGCTTCACCCGCGGTTACTCTAGCATGTCTAATCGTATCAAGTAAGGTCGTTTTTCCATGGTCAACGTGTCCCATGATGGTTACAACTGGTGGTCTGGTTACTAAATCTTCTTCTTTGTCTTCTAAGACCATTTCATCAAATCTTGTAACATCAGTGACACGCTCATCTTTTAATTCTTTGTCATATTCTAAGACAATAAGTTCAGCTGTATCACGATCTAAACTTTGGTTTTGTGTTGCCATTACACCAAGCATCATAGCTTTTTTAATGACATCACCCACCGGTTTGTTTAACGCTTCAGAAAGTTCAATCACTGTCATATCTTGTTTGTAATAAACAACGTTACTGGCAGTATTATCTTTTGAAGTTGGAATGTTGGTCTTTCTTGTTTCGGTATTTTTTTTGTGTTTTTTGATGTGCTTTTTCTTTTTTTCCATCAAAAGTCACCTCTTTCTTTTAATTTTTAGCGATTAGATCAATAAAATTCTTATCAATGAGCGCTAAAACTTTTCGGTTGTTTTTCCCGATTGCACGACTTAGTTCGTCAGTAGTATAGGTTTGGTTCACCTCAACTTGATAAAAGCGTGCTTTATCTAAAATCTTTTTTTTGATGTTTTCTCCAGTATCACTTGCTAAAAAGATTAGCATGGATTTTTCTGATTTAAAACTTGATAAGACTCTACCTTCTCCATCAATAATCTTCCCTGCCCTTTTGGCAAGGCCTAATAGATTAAGGATTTTAGAGGTCGCCATCTTCTAACATCTTAAGTAAGTCTTCATAAATGCTCATAGGCACGGTTGTTTCAAGATGTCTATCAAGTTTTTTTGTTTGTGAGGCTTTATTTATGACACTTTTTGAGCGTTTTAAATAGGCTCCACGTCCGTTTAGTTTTCCCGTTAAATCAATTTTAACTTCATTTTCCGGGGTTCTAACAATACGAATAAGTGAGGCTTTTGGTAAACGTTCGTTTGAAATAACACACTTTCTTAGTGGAATTTTTTTAACTTTTTTACTCATCGTCGACATCAAGTCTACGGTAATTGATGCCTAATTCTTTGGCATCTGATATGCTTTTAATATCAATTTTCCATCCACTAGATTGTGCCGCTAAACGAACATTTTGTCCTTTTGAACCAATTGCACTTGTAAAATCTTTATCTTTAACAATAACCACGGCTGATTTAAGTTTTTTATTAGGATTAATCGCTACAATTTTTGCAGGTTCTAAAGAGTTTTTAATTAAGATGATTGGGTCTTTAGACCATTCATAAATGTCAACACGTTCTCCTTGTAAAGCTTTTAATACATCGTTAATACGTTGGCCTTTATAGCCAACAACAGCTCCAACAGGATCTACATGCTCATCATGTGAATAAACCGCAACCTTACTACGGTCACCAGCATCACGAGCAATCCCCATAATTTCAACGGTACCATCAGCAATTTCAGGTGTGGTTTGTTCAATTAAACGTTTAACTAAGTTTTTATCGTTACGAGAAACAAAAACTTTAGGGCCTTTGGTAGTCATTTCAACTTTTGTAACATAAACTTTTAATCTAGCTTCGATACGTACGTCATCTGATTTCAATAATTCTTTACGAGGTAAGCTAGTTTCTTGGTTATGACCAAGGTCTAAGGTAACAAAATCTTTATTAATCGCAATAATTTCAGCATTAATCATTTCGCCTTCACGTTCTTTAAAGATTTCATAAACCTTTTCACGTTCTAATTGTTTTAAGCCTTGAGTTAAAATTTGTTTCACGCTGACTGCAGCAATGCGTCCAAAATCTTTGATTTTAATCTCACGGGTTAAAATTTCGCCAACTTTAATGGTTTTTCTTTCTTCACGGGCTTCTTTTAAAGCAATTTGTCCATTATCCGAAACTTCTTTAACGACGAGCAAATCTTCAAACACCAAAATGGCATCTTTTTCTGGTTGAAATTCAACACGAACATTTTCGTTATAATCTAACTCTTTTTTTACAGCATTTAATAATCCGCGTTCCATGACTTCTAAGACTTTGTCTTTATCTAAACCACGCGTCTCTGAAATCATATTTAAGGCTGCGAAAAACTCTTTACTTTTCATTATTTTCCTCCTAAAAACTAATCGCCAAACGGATGAGTTCAATATCCGCTTTTAAAATAGTAAATGTATTTTTCTTTTTACTATCTAGTAATTTAATACTAGTTTCATTCACTTCAAGCAATGTACCTTCTATCGTTTGTTCAAGGGTTTTAACAAGAACATATTTTCCGATTGCTTGATGCATTTCTTCATCGTTTCTTAATAAACGTTCTGCGCCAGCGCTAATCACTTCTAAACTATAGGCTTCACTAATAGGGTCAACTTCATCTAAAAATAGACTAACCGCTTCACTAACTTTAACACAATCATCAATGTCAATGCCTTTAGGATGATCGATTTCAACGCTTAAAACACGCCCATCTTCGTCTCTATTTTCATAGATTAAATCGTAAAGTTCATAGCCAAGTTGCTTAACGATTTTATGAATCGGTTCTTTTAAATTTTCCATACGTTCCTCCTTAGTCATTAAAAAGAGCGGGTTTCGACCCACTCCTCTAACACATATGCATGATAATTTTATCACACGCTTATCAAAAAATCAAGCCTCTTGATGAGGTATTTACTTTGATATGAATGGGTCGTCGCTTAAAGCATGCATGATGATGCTACCAGCGATCGCAACATTAAGTGAATCGACTTTTGCGGTAGGAATACTGATGATGATATCACTTTGATTTAAAGTTTCTTCTTTTACCCCGTGACCTTCATTACCTAAAATGAGCGCAAGTTTGTCAAGCGGTTTATTTAACGGGGTTTTTTTCGTTTTTACATGGGTCGCATAAATCGTATAATCTTTATGGTTTTTTATAAACTCTAGGGTGGACATAAAGCGGATCGATAAATCGAAAATAGCGCCCTGTGTGCTTCTTAATACTTTAGGACTATATAAATCAGTACATTCATCGATAATCACTGTATTAAAGCCAAACGCTAACGCACTTCTTAAAAGGGTTCCTAGATTCCCTGGGTCTTGGATGTGTTCTAAAATTAAAACTTTTTTAGATAATGGTTTTTCTTTTAATTTATCACATAGCGCAATAATCTTTGGAGGATTTTTTGCGTCTGTGATTTTTTTCATAACATGACTACTTACAAGGGTAGCATAAGGATATTTTTTAAAGGGTTCTATAGCGTAAACCGATTTTACGTAACCATTTTTTTGTGCGGTTTCAACGAGATGTTCGCCTTCAATAATAAAAGCATTTTCTTGTTCGCGGTATTTTTTTTGTTGAAGTTTTGCAAGAGATTTAATGGTTGGGTTATCGACACTTGTAATCATTTAATCACTCCTTTATAATCCTTTAAAGCTTTAGAAACACTAAAACCTAGACTTGGTAGATCTAAATCAGTATCTTTATTAATCTTTAAGGCGATGGTATTTGTTAACAATGCATCAAGTAAGGCATCATAATCAAACCATTTTTCATAACGACTTGCATAATAATCCCTTGGGTGAATGGCTGGTTGCGCGGGGACATAAATACTACAACAATCTTCAAAGGGTCTAATTGAGATAGTGTAAATATCAATGGCTTTAGCAAGCGCTACAATCGCTTCTTTATCGTAGGTTGCTAAGGGTCTAATAATTGGGCGGTTGGTAACTTTATTGATGGTATTGATGCTATCTAAAGTTTGCGATGCAACTTGGCCAATACTATCGCCTGTAATGATGATTGGGGTATGATCTTTTAAGGCTAAACGTTCTACATACCTAAGCATCATACGTCGCATAATGGTAATATGATATGGGCTTGGCACGGTATTTAAAATCGCTTCATGCATGGCTTTAAAAGGGACTAAATGTAAAATAATTGTTTCTTTTTCAGCATAAACTGAAAGTTTTTTTGTGATATCAACCACCTTTTGAGCTGACTCGATACTCGTTAATGGGGTGGATTCAAAATGAACAGCTTCTATTTGTACGCCTTGTTTCATAGACAAAAATCCTGCTACAGGAGAATCTAAGCCTCCTGATAATAATAGTAGTCCCTTACCCGCAATCCCTACAGGATAACCGCCTAGTCCTTTTATACGGTTTAAATAAATATAGGCAAAATGTTCTCTAATCTCTAAATAAACAGTTAAATCTGCCTCATCTAAGTTCACTTTAAAATGGTTAAAACGTTTTAAGACTTGAGCACTAATTTTTTTCGCAATTTCAATGGAATTTAAAGGGTATTTCTTATAGGAACGCTTTACTTTAATTCTAAAAGTAGCTGCATGATTTAATGGACTTAAAAGTGCTATGGTTTTTTCGATTAAAGTATTAATGTCATGATTAATTTCTTCTACAACTGAAAACGAATGGATCCCGCTTACTGTTTTTAAACGCGCAATCACTTCTTTTTCTACTTCGTGATTATAGCGGGCATAAAGACGATCATGTTCGCGCTTAAAATTAACATTTAATGGTTTTAATTTATTTTCTATATGGGCAACAAGTTTATCCATAAAACGCTTTTTATTTTTACCTTTTAACGTGCTATCACCAAAGCGTATTAAGATCATTTTATTCATGGTTTCACTTCCTTTAAGCACTATTATTGTACCATATAAACTTTTCTTTGATAAGATAAAGAAAACATATGCTAGACTCTTTTAAGTTTAAGCGCTTTGTGATACCATTATACTAGTATGGAGGTGTGAAAATGATTTTCTTAGTAAGTACACTACAAGCAACGTATGTAACCATTTTAACGGTGATCGTTTTATTGTTAGTCTTTACGATTCATTACTACTTTATTGAATCAAAAAAAGAGTTTATAAAACCAGCATTAGTCATCACTATGTATACGGTATTATTTATTTTAATCGTTAGTGCGATGTATATTATTTTATATGTCTGGGGCTATAATGTAAGAACCTATCTTGAAAATTTATGGACTCAAGCATCATTTTCACTAGAATCAAGTATGCCAAGAATCGTTGGAACGCTTCTAACGATATTTGCAAGCCTTGGAATTTTAAAGATTACAAAAATTAGTTTATTTCGATTGACTAGTTCAGAACGCATTGACTATAGACGTAAAAAAACCATCGCAAAAGTTACGTTGAGTATCATCAAATATTTCATTGTGATTGTTAGTTTTTTAATCATTCTCGCCCTATGGGGAATTAATGTTGCTCCAGCGCTAGCTGGCCTTGGAATTTTAGGGCTAGTTGTTGGGCTTGGTGCACAACAATTTATTAATGATTTAATTAGTGGGTTCTTTATCATATTTGAACACCACTTTGATGTTGGGGATGTTGTTGAAATTGATGGCTTTATGGGTGAAGTTACTGATATTGGCTTAAAAACAACTCAAGTAAAAAACTATAAGGGTGAAGTTAAAATATTTAATAACGGAAAAATTGATCCTGTCTCTAATTTTTCTAAAACAGAATCTTTAGCCGTTGTTGATTTTGGGATTGCTTATAAAGAAGATATTAAAAAAACGATTGATCTTTTAAGTTTAGAACTACCAGCCTTAAGAGAAAATCAACCCGATATGATCGAAGATCCTAGAGTTTTAGGGGTAATGAATTTATCTAGTAGTAGTGTTGATCTTCGTGTTGTTTGTAAAACAAAAAGTGTTACCCATTGGAGTGTTGAACGCGCTATGCGTCAGCGCATTAAAGAACTTTTAGATACCCATGACATTGAAATTCCATTCCCGCAAATCGTTGTCCATAATCATAAAGACAAAGGAGAATAATCATGTTTGATCGCACGATGATCTCAGATAGTAGAGATCAAAATTACACCATGTTAATCCAAAGTTTAGAAGGCTTTATCACTAAAAAAGAACCCCTCATCACTGTATTATCTAATCTTAGTGCCTTAATGAATGTATTTATTGATAATATTAATTGGGTAGGGTTTTATTTAAAAGAAAATAATCGTTTAACCTTAGGGCCATTTCAAGGATTACCTGCTTGTACACTCATTAAAATAGGAGATGGCGTATGTGGCTTAAGCGCTAAAAATCAAGAAACCATTATCGTTGATGATGTCCATCAATTCCCTAATCATATAGCGTGCGATAGCGCAAGTCAAAGTGAAATCGTTGTGCCTATTGTTAAAAATGGTGAACTCTTTGGGGTGATTGATGTTGATAGTCCTTATAAAAATCGTTTTACTGAAAAAGAAAAGGTTTTATTAGAAAAAGTTGCAGCGTATATGGTTGACAATTATCTTTAATTAAGCTATAATTCTTGCGCATGTGTAATAAAGGCAGCTACATAAAGAACTTGAGTTAACTGAATAATCCTAATCATAGGTTACAAAGTAGTCTCTGCTGGCGAGATGAAGTGTTTAAATTATTCTGTCCTTAAGATTTTTATGACTCGCTTTTCATGTAAATATGAAAAAAGGAGGAATACATTTGAGTAGATATACTGGACCAAGTTGGAAAATCTCTAGACGTTTAAAATACTCTGTCACTGAAACAGGTAAAGAATTAGGACGCCGTCCTTATGCACCTGGACAACATGGACAAAGAAGAGGAAAATTAAGCGAATATGGGGTTCAACTTCAAGAAAAACAAAAAGTACGTTTTACTTATGGGGTGAATGAACGTCAATTCAAAAAAACGTTCAATGAAGCGAAAAAATTATCTGGTAGACAAGGTGAGAATTTCTTATTCTTACTCGAATCTCGTTTAGATAATTTAGTGTTCCGTGCAGGTTTTGCGCGTACACGTCGTCAAGCACGTCAATTAGTTAACCATGGACATTTCTTAGTCGATGGTAAAAAAGTTGATATCCCATCATACCGTGTAACAATTGGCAGCAAAGTCACTTTGAAGGAAGCTTCACGTAAAATTCCTGTCATTGTAGATAACTTAGATGCTAATGTTGAACGTCTTGGATTCGTTGAATTTAACGAGAATGATTTCACATTTACTTATACACGTTTCCCAGAACGTAGTGAAATTTTATCAGACATTAAAGAAAATCTTATTGTTGAATACTACAACAGATAATTTAAAGGCGTATATTACGCCTTTTTTTATACTTGAGGTGATCTTATGAAAATCATGAGAAGAAAATTATTTTTAGATAAGGATAAAGAAGAAACCTATTTGAATCATTGTGCTATAAAGGGTGAGAGTCTTTATTTAAAAGAGGGTTTTGTTTATTTGTTTGAAGAGACCAAACCCCAACAATACACTTACCGTATTAAATGTGTTAAAGAAAAAGATTTACGTGTGATTCAAGCACAATTAAAAAGTGCTTCTGAAACAATCATTAAATTTAAGTTCCCTTGGTTATATTTAAGAAAAGAAAGTAAACAAGGGACTTTTAGTCGTTATGATGATTTAGAAAACCGTATAATGCTTTATAAAAGACGGGTTACAACATTACTTATCTTAAGTCTTATCATAACCGTTTTAACTTTCTTATTAGGGTCTATAAGCTTGTGGGGGTATGCGCTCATCTTCATCCTCTTCATACCACTATATCATGTGATTTTGTTACTTAGAAAAATCTATTATACAAAAAAAGCCATAGGCATTAAAAAAGGTTCTGATTAAATAATCAGAACCTTTTTTTATTTATTTTTTATAGGCTGCATGAACGAGTGCCATGTAAGATTTTGAATCTAAACTAGCCCCACCAACTAATGCGCCATCAATATGTGGTTCAGCCATGAGTGAATCAATATTTTCCGGTTTAACACTGCCACCGTATAATATTCTCATTGCTTCAGATACTTCTTTTGAGTAAAGTTCTTCTACCACACTTCGAATATAAGCAATCGTTTCATTCGCTTGTTTACTTGTCGCAGTTTTTCCTGTGCCAATTGCCCAAATTGGTTCATAAGCAATGACAGTTTCTTTTACTTGGTTTGGATTTAAACCTTCTAAAGCTTTTGTCACTTGCGCTTTGACAAAGGCATTTGTGGTTCCTTCTTCTCTGGTTTCTAAGGCTTCGCCAACACAAAGAATTGGGGTAATCCCAAAGCGGAACGCTTGGTGTAATTTTAAGTTTACTGACTTATCAGTTTCATTAAAGTAAGCACGACGCTCACTGTGTCCAATTACTACATAATCAACACCAATGTTTTCAAGTAATGCTGCGCTAACTTCTCCTGTATAAGCCCCTTCAGTAGCTTCATGAATATTTTGTGCACCAATGCGTAAGTTTTCTCCTTGGCGTTTAACTAAATCACGTAAAACCGGTGCTTGGGCACAAATAACTGTATCGATATATTCTTTTTTTGGTACTTCCATATTGACTGCGTAAATAAATTTAAGTGCCTCATCACGTGTTTTATACATTTTCCAGTTGCCAGCAATCATTGGTTTTCTCATCTAATCACCTATCCTAATATTTTTTCGATGTCACTAATGACTTGATCAGCTTCTGGACCATCGGCAATTAATACAACATTTTCACCGCTTGGAATCGCTAAACTCATTAAGCCTAAAATTGATTTTGCATCTACCACTTTGTCTGCGTAAATAAGACGAATATCGGCATCAAAACGTGATGCTGCATGAACTACTTTACTTGCAAGCGCTGCATGTAATCCTGCAGTTGATTGAATCATAATTTCTTTTTTCATATCGTTGCTCCCTTCTAAAACATTGGTGGTGTACTAACCCATAGTACGACCGCTTTTTTCTTTGATTGATTTTCTATAACATGCGTTTTGTTGGTCATATAATAAAAGGTATCGCCTGCTTTTATATTATAACGTTTTTTCCCAACTTTTAATATAATTTCACCTTCAAGGACATACCCAAACTCTTCTCCTGAATGGGGTTTATCTTCAAAACTAGCGCCACCGGCTTCTAGTTCGATAATGATTGGCTCCATTTCATATTTTTGAGCATTTGGGACAATCCAATGAATTGTATGCTTTAACGTTTCGTTTGTTTTTTCATAAAAATCTTGAGGCGTAAATACATAAACATCATCTTTATCTTCACTAAAGAATTCTCCAAGCGTTGATCCTAATACTTCTAAGATGTCTGTTAAGGTTGCAATAGAAGGGCTTGTCATGTGTCGCTCAATTTGAGAAATAAACCCTTTAGTGAGCTCACAACGATTGGCAAGTTCTTCTTGTGTTAAGCCGTTTTCTAAACGCAAGGCTTTAATTTTTGAACCAATTTCATTAGCATCCATTAGACTTCATCTAAACACGTAAGCCCTGGAAGTTCCTTACCTTCTAAGTATTCTAAGCTTGCGCCTCCACCTGTTGATATGTGAGAAAATGATGATTCAAACCCTAAGTTAATTGCTGCACTTGCTGAATCTCCACCACCAATAATCGTGGTTGCATTTTCTAAGTGCGCTAAGGTTTCACATACACCAATGGTTCCTACGGCAAAGTTTGACATTTCAAAGACACCAACAGGTCCATTCCACACGACCGTTTTAGCATCTTTTAGTAACGCTTGATAACGTTTTAAAGTTTCTGGTCCAATATCTAGACCCATTTCATCTTTTTTAAACTCATCAAAACGTCCTATGCGGATAGTTGCATCGTTTGAAAATTCTTTAGTTAATTTATAATCAACTGGTAAGATGATTTTACCATCAGCTTCTTCAAGAAGGTCTTTAGCTAAGTCTACTTTATCAAGTTCAACTAAACTCGTACCAATTTCAAAGCCTTGAGCTTTTAAGAATGTGTAACTCATCCCACCACCAATTAAGATTAAATCAGCTTTTTTGAGTAAGTTTTTAATGACACCAATTTTATCACTTACTTTAGCACCACCTAAAATCGCCACAAATGGTCTTTCAGGTTGATCAACTGCGCCACCG
This sequence comes from Candidatus Izemoplasmataceae bacterium, assembly GCA_046541015.1. Taxonomy (GTDB): domain Bacteria; phylum Bacillota_I; class Bacilli_A; order Izemoplasmatales; family Izemoplasmataceae; genus Liberiplasma. Next base: position 89,383 of record JBKHEA010000002.1, on the reverse strand, counting down.
ATAAACTTAATTTCTTTTTCAAGGAGTAATCCTGCGGCACTTTCTTTAATGTTTGAGGCAATTCCAACATTTGAAGCATGTGCGCGGTGCGCGGTTCCAAAAGCATCATTGACAAAAACATCTCCAAGCGATGCCCAGTATGCCCCAAGGTCAGGGTCGTTTTTACTTTCAAGTTTTCCGTTTAAATCTTCAAAACGTGTATTTTCAAACATCAATACTTCTTTTTCTTTTAAATTTTTAATCGCTTCTTCTAAACGTTCACCACGTGTTTCATTAATAAAGATTACTTCTTGTTTTAAATATTCTGAAAGTTTATTTGCGATTGGTTCTAAAGAGTTCTTTGCTTTATCTTCTTCGGTTTTAATACGACCTAGGTGTGAAAAGCACACAACTTTTGCGTTTTGGTCAATAAGGGTTTTAAGCGTTGGTAAGGCTTGTCTAATTCGATTATCATCGGTAATAACCCCATCTTCCATAGGCACATTAAAGTCCACACGAACTAAGACAGTTTTACCTTGTACATTTAAATCTTTTAAAGTTTTCTTTGCCATAACATGAATTCTCCTTTTAGATTATAAAATAGTATCGTTTGTAACCATACACATTATACTAAATAAGCATCAAAATTTCTAATATTTAACCAACTTGAAAACACTTTCTTATGATAAAAGCGCTTTCAATTGCTTGCTTCGATTAATTCGAGTAATTCATACGCTTGTCTAAAACGTTTTAGTACGTGGGCTTCATCAAACATAACATGTAAAATTGACCCATCAATAAATGTTATTTGTGTCTTATTTAAGGCAAGCTTAGTAATGGTTTTAACAGTTTTTAGATTAATCACCAAAGCTTCTATGTTCCTAAGCGGTTCAAGATAGAAAAAACAACATGAAGCATTAATATAGATGGGTGTATTATATTTTTTATCATATTTTTTCTTTATTGCTTGTAAGCGGCCCTCAAGGGTTGTTAGTTCATGGATGCATAACTGATTTAAATATTGTACCAATCCTTTTGGATTAGTCGTTATTGTATTTCGTTTTGATATTTCTATACCATAGGCAGTTTTTTTAATGTAGTTCATATCATCACCTATTTTATTGTACACTGAAGTTTAGCTAAAATAAAGCCAAAAAAAACAGGTCTTAGACCTGTTTATTTTTGACGGATTCTTTCTTCTGTTTCTGGATCAAAGAAGTGGCATTTGTTCATATCAAATGTTAATTTGATTTTGTCGCCAATCGCAATATCTGTACGTGCATCAACTTTAGCGATAACATCGTGGTTTCCTACTTTAGCAAAAATATTAGTTTCTGCCCCAAGTAACTCAGCAACGTCAACCGTAAAATCTACGACTGCTTTTGGATAAGTTTCAGCAACGACTTGATCATCATGAATATCTTCAGGACGAATTCCTAAGATGACTTCTTTATCTTTATAACCAAGTTTATCTAATAATTTAACTTTAGCTTCTGGTACTTCAACATTAAGACCTTCTGAGATGAAATGTCCTTTTGAATCAATTTTACCATAAATGAAGTTCATCGGTGGCGTTCCAATAAATCCACCAACGAATAAGTTGTTTGGATTGTCATAAATTTCTTTAGGTGCCCCAACTTGTTGGATATACCCATCTTTCATAACAACAATGCGGCTAGCCATTGTCATCGCTTCAATTTGGTCATGGGTTACATAAATGGTAGTGGTCCCAATTTTGTCATGAAGTTTGATGATTTCTGCACGCATTTGCACACGTAATTTCGCATCTAAGTTTGATAATGGCTCATCCATTAAGAAAACTTTAGCGTTACGTACAATCGCACGTCCTAAGGCAACACGTTGTCTTTGTCCCCCTGATAAAGCTTTAGGTTTACGATCTAAATAATCTGTTAAGCCTAAAACTTCTGCGGCATTGTTTACTTTTTCTTTAATTTCTTCTTTTGGCATTTTACGTAATTTTAATCCAAACGCCATATTATCATAAACACTCATATGAGGATAAAGTGCATACGATTGGAAAACCATCGCGATGTCGCGGTTTTTAGGCGCAACGTCATTAACTAAACGATCATCAATATAAAGCTCACCAGAAGTGATTTCTTCTAATCCTGCAACCATTCTTAAAGTGGTTGATTTTCCGCATCCCGAAGGACCAACGAATACGATAAATTCTTTATCTTTGATTTCTAAGTTGAAATCAAATACTGCTTGTACATTGTTATCATAAATTTTGTTGATGTCTTTAAACTTTAGTGTAGCCATAGTATCGCTCCTTTAACATATTGAGTATATTATAAATAAAATAGCCGCTTTATCCTATGGGCAATATGCACAAAAAGCGGCTAATCTTCAAATATAATGGTAAAAACACTTAATCCTTTAAAGGTTTTAATATTGATACTGGTTTTATCAATGATTTTATCAATACGGTAGTGAAGGGTATTACGGTGCATGTAGTGATCTTTTGCAGTAATTGATAGATTCATATTTGAATGTGCAATTGCAAGGATGGTTTCAATCATTTCATAACCTAATAGCTGAACAAAGCGTTTTTGTAAGGTTTGAATGAGAGCCGGGTTGCGTTTTACTAAACTGATGATAAATGATTCAAAGTCATAAACTTTTTTTGGTAATGTAATTAAGTATTCAACAATCAAAGTTTCATCAATAATATTAAACGCTTTTATTGAAGTACTTAGTAATGAAATCGTTTGATCAAAGTCTGTTTGAATAAGTTCATATATGCTTGTATAATCGATGGGTTCATCTTTATCTAAAAGCGTAGTAATTTTGATTAAACCATTAGATAAAGTCTTAAATTCATCATCTTGGTGAATTTCTTTTAATAATGCTTTTAAGGTAGTATCGTCTTCTTGTAATAAAATATACGTGATTGTTTTATCCATGGTTTCACCTCTTTATAATTATAGCATAGCATAAAAAAAAAGATACTTTTTGAGAAAAGTATCTTTTTGGTTTATTTAATCGCTAAAAATAGTTTTGCGACATTTTCTTTTGTGAAGCCATAATCTTTAACAACTTCTTCACCCGGAGCACTTTTACCAAAGGTATCAATACCTAAAACATTATTTGAGAATCGATACCATAAGGCTGTTGCACCAAGTTCTATTGCTAAACGTTTGGTGACTGATGGTGGTAAGATTGCATCTTGAACTTTTTGGGGTTGTTTTAAGAATAATTCCATTGATGGCATACTGACAACGCGAACTTTAACATTTTTTTCTTCAAGAAGGTATGTTTGAGCATCAATGGCAAGTTCTAACTCACTACCGGTGGCAATTAAAATACCTTCAAAGTCTTTTAAGTCACTTGCGATGTATGCCCCCTTAATGAAGTCTTCATAAGTCACTTCGGTTGTTACTTTAGTGTTTTGTCTTGTTAAAGCCATTACAACTGGCGTTCTTCTTGATTCTAAAGCATAACGCGTTGCAAGACGTACTTCATTGGCATGCGCTGGTCTAAAAGTAACAAGATGTGGGGTGGTTCTAAACATACTGAGTTGTTCAATCGGTTCATGGGTTGGACCATCTTCTCCTACAGCGACACTATCGTGGGTAAATATAAATAGTGAAGGGATTTGCATCAGCGCTGCTAAACGCATGGATGGTTTCATATAGTCAGAAAAAATTAAGAAGCCGCCACTGAATGAACGTAAATGATGCAAACTCATTCCGTTTACAATCGCTGCCATTGCGTGTTCTCTAACCCCAAAGTTAATGTTTCTTCCTGTGGGGGTTTCTTTTGTGAAATCCCCATTGATGCCTTTAACTTTAGTTGATCCACTTAAATCGGCACTACCACCAATTAAACTAAGGCTTTGTTCGCTTAAAAGAGGTAAAATCTTACCAATTGAATTACGGGTAGCTTCAACGGTACCCATCGGTTCAAAAGGAATCACTTTATCAAAGTTAATATGGATATCACGGTTGATGATATCTTCTAATTCATCAAACATAGTTGGGTATAAATCATGGTATGAATCCATCGTTTCAAGCCACTCAATGTGCGCTTTTTGATTTCTAATTACAACCTGTTCATAAAAATCTTTATAGACTGCATCATCAACTTCAAATGCTTGATGAGGATAATCCATTTTTTTGCGCATCGCATCAGTTTCTTCAATGCCTAGTGGTGCCCCATGAGTTGCGCTTGTTCCTGCTTTGCTTGATCCAAATCCAATTACTGATTTGATTTCAATAAAGGTTGGCAAGTCACTTTGTTTTGCTTGGTTGATGGCTTCGTCCACTGCATCTAAATCATTAGCATCATCAACACGCAAATAGTTAAAGTTCATGCTTTCCATTTTTTCTTTTATGTTTTCGCTTACGGCACTTTTAGTTGGACCATCTAATTGGACGTCGTTTGAGTCAAACAAAATAATTAAACGCTCAAGACCTAAATGACCTGCAAGACTTAGTGCTTCCATCGTTACGCCTTCTTGTAAATCGCCATCACCACATAAAACATAAGTGTAATGATTGGTTACCTCATGATCTTTTTTATTAAAAGTATGGCGTAAGTATTTTTCGGCAATAGCCATTCCTACAGCGTTAGAAAGCCCTTGACCAAGTGGTCCTGTAGTCGCTTCTACCCCATCAGTATGTCTAAATTCAGGGTGTCCTGGTGTGTTGGAATTTAGTTGTCTAAAGTTTTTAAGGTCGTCCATTGAAATATTATAACCAGCAAGATGCAGGGTTGCATAAAGTAATGCAGAACCATGTCCAGCTGATAAAACGAAACGATCTCGGTCAAACCATTTAGAACTTGTTGGTAAAATTTTCAAATGTTTCGTAAATAAAGTATACATTACTGGTGCTGCCCCAAGGACAATCCCTGGATGGCCACTGTTGGCTTTGTTAACCATATCAAGCCCTAAAAATCTAATAGTATCGATTGATTTTTGCATATATTTCTCCTTTTTTAAAATATCATCTTTATCATTATAGCGTAAAATTAAAGGATTTTAAAGCATTATAACGAAAAACCAAGAGAAAAAAAGGTACAAAATTTGTACCTTTTATCCAATGGATCCTTCCATTTCGAGTTTTATAAGTTGATTGAGTTCGACGGCATATTCCATCGGTAATTCTTTCGCAAATGGTTCAATAAAGCCCATAATAATCATTTCTACAGCTTCTTCTTCACTAAGTCCGCGACTCATTAGGTAGAAGAGTTGTTCTTCACTAACTTTAGAAACTTTCGCTTCGTGTTGCACCATCGCTTGATTATTTGATACGACATTGTATGGGAGTGTATCTGATGTTGAGTCTCCATCGATAATAATCGTATCACACTCAATATTACTTTTTGCGCCAGTTGCATTTTTTGTATGGCGGACAATACCGCGATAATTGACTTTGCCACCTTTTGCGCTCATGGATTTAGAAACAATACTACTGGTGGTATTTTTTCCTAAGTGAATCATTTTTGCGCCAGTATCTTGATTCATGCCTTTACCTGCAAAAGCAATTGAAATCGTTGTTCCTTTTGCGCGATCTCCTTTTAAAATGCAAGCTGGGTATTTCATGTTAATACCACTTCCGATATTACCATCAATCCATTCCATATGGCCATCTTCTTCAACAAGGGCACGTTTGGTAACTAAGTTAACAATATTATTAGCCCAGTTTTGAATCGTTGTATAGCGACAATGGGCATTTTTTCTAACAAAGATTTCTACGACAGCAGCATGTAAGCTATCGGTTGTATAAATTGGTGCTGTACATCCTTCAACATAATGTAAGCTAGCGCCTTCATCAACAACAATTAAAGTACGTTCAAATTGTCCCATTTGTTCAGAGTTAATTCTAAAATAAGATTGTAACGGTTTTTCAACCTTTACCCCTTTAGGGACATAAATAAATGACCCACCACTCCATACGGCACTATTAAGCGCTGCATATTTATTATCATCATAAGGAACAACTTGATTGAAGTATTCTTTAAAAATCTCTGGATATTCTCTTAATCCTGTATCAGTATCTGTAAAAATAACCCCTTGATCTTCAAGTTCTTTTAACGTGGAATGGTAGACAACTTCACTTTCAAATTGTGCGCCAACACCCGCAAGGAATTTTTGTTCAGCTTCTGGGATACCTAACTTATCGAAGGTATTTTTAATTTCACTTGGGACATCATCCCATGATTTTTCACTGCGTTCTGAAGGTTTAATATAATAAGTAATATCTTCAAAATTAATTTTTTCTAGTTCAGGTCCAGGTCCCCATGTAGGATTTTTTAATGCTTTAAATTTTTCATAAGATTGTAATCTAAAATCAAGCATCCAACTTGGTTCTTTTTTTATGGTTGATATTTCTTTTACAATCGCTTCAGTGAGTCCTTTACCTGTATTCATAACAGACGTTGTTTCTGTTTTAAAACCATATTTATAATCGCCTATAATGCGTTCTATTTCTTTTTTAGTTTCATCACTCATAGTTATTCACCACTTTCTTTTAACGTTTCTTCAAATGCTTTCCAAGCGATGGTTGCACATTTGATTCGCGCTGGGAATTTTGTGACCCCTTGATAGGCAAACGCGTCTTCTAAATCGACGGTTTCATCATAGGGTTTATTCATAATCATAAGTAAGTAATTGCTTGCTAAATGCTTGGCAAGTGAGACTTTTTTATTAATCATAAGACTCGCCATAACACTTGCACTTGAACAACAAATACTACATCCAGATCCATCATGTCTCACATCTTTAATGTGATCATCTTCAACTAAGGTTTGTACGGTAATATCATCGCCACAAGTTGGATTTTTTATATGATGAGTATGATAGCGGGTATCGCCTACTAAACCCTTATGTCTTGGATTTTTGTAATGATCCATAATAATTTGTCTATATAAATTTTCTAACTGTTCCATAAAACCCTCCTAAAAGCCTACTTCGCTAAAGAATTGTCTTGCGCGTTTGACGCTATCGACAAACTTTAAAACATCTTCATAGGTATTGTATAAGTAAAACGAAGCGCGCAAGGTAGCTGGAACTTGTAACCATTTTACCACTAATTGAGCACAATGATGCCCTGCACGCAAGGCAATATGATCTTGGTCAAAAAAACTTACTGCATCATGTGGGTGAACCCCATCAATATTAAAATTGATAATCCCACTTTCGCTTGATGGATTATAAATGGTGATGCCTTCAATGGTTTTTAAGGCATCCATCGCAATGGTTTTGAGATGGTTTTCGTGGTTATGAATCGTATCAAGACTAAATGTATTTAAGTATTCAACCGCTTCACTTAGCCCAATCGCTTCTGCGATTGGTGGCGTCCCTGTTTCAAATTTATAGGGGGCATCTTTAACTTCAACATCAAATTTTTCAACATAATCATTCATGTCTCCCCCGTATTCAAGAGGGGGCATTTTTTTTAGTAAATCTTTTTTACCATATAACACGCCAATGCCTGTTGGGCCGCACATCTTATGTCCAGAAAAGGCTAAGAAGTCACAATCTAAAGCTTTTACATCAATTGGAATGTGGGCTGCAGCTTGCGCAGCGTCAACACTTACAATCGCATTGACCGCATGGGCGAGTTTAATAATTTCTTTTAATGGGGTTATATAGCCCATGGTATTAGATAAATACGTAAGAGCTACAACTTTAGTATGTTTACTAAGACTTTTTTTGAATGCTTCAACCGTAATTCTTCCTTCTTCATTTAAAGGAACGTAGATAAGTTTTGCGCCTCTTTTTTTCGCTACTTGTTGCCAAGGTAATAGATGAGAGTGATGTTCTAATTCACTCACGATGATTTCATCGCCTTCATTAATAAAATTCATCCCATAACTTAATGCAACTAAATTGAGCGCACTACTTGCGCCTCTTGTAAATACAATTTCTTCAAACGTAGCATTGATAAAAGCCGCGATATTATCGCGTGCATTGGTATAATGCATGGTTGCTTGATATGACAAATCATAAACCCCACGATGAACATTAACAGGATAATTCATGTAGTAATCGTTCATACGCTCAATAACACGTAGTGGCGTTAAACTTGATGCAGCCGTATCAAGATAAACTAATGTCCCATCTTTAAAAATCGGAAAGTCTTTTTTGGTTGAAAGTTCATTCATAGTTTCACCTAGTTTGTTTTCATAATTAAAACTTTTTGAACATAGTCTTTTAAATCATCACTTTTGATTACATCATTAAGTGGGGCTAAAAAACCATTAATAATTAAGCGTTCTGCATCTTTTTTACTGAGTCCACGACTCATTAAATAATATAATTGATCAGCGTCAATTTGACCGATAGCTGCGCCATGACCCGCTTCGACATCATATTCATCAATAATCAATAAAGGGTTTGCATCAAGGCGTGCAAAATCCCCGATAATAACGCCTTTATTACTTTGTTTGGCAATGCTTCTTGACATGCCTTTGTGAATTTTGCCTACCCCTTCAAATAAGAGGGTACTTGCATCATTTGAAACCCCGTAGTGTTCAATGTAACCTTCAGTGGTTTTTGCGAGGTGTTCAACAATGGTTTTAAATGAGGCTTCTTGTTTATCACTGGTTAACGCAATCGTTTTTGAGATGCCATAGGCATATTCACCCACTAAATAAACATTGCTTAATTGATGGGTTAAGGCATTTGAAAAGGCTGCGTTGGTATTTACATAGCGGCCATAACGTTTAACATACGCATTTCTTGTGATGGCGCTAGCTTTTAAGGTAGGGCCTTCAGCTAAAGTAGTATAGGTTAAACTCGCGTTTTCTAAGATATCGATATTGACAACTAAATTTAGTGAATCTTCAAAAACACTATAAATATATTCAAACACGTTGATGGTTGCAAGTGCGTCTACATCCATTTGAACTTGCATGGTTAATTTTGTATCAATCAAGTAAATAATGTGTAAGGTTTCTTGGCTAATAAAGTTTTTAGGAACATGAATAAGAAGCCCTTTGTCAAATGTTTCTTGATTGAGTGTTTCAAGTTCGCTAGTAGTTTTTAATAATTTTGTTTTAGATAAAAAGGTTGCTTTATCTAAATAATCAAAGGTGATGTCTTTAAAGGCATCTGTCATTCGATGAAAAGAAATTTTATCTTGTTCGACTAAGACAACATTGGATAAAGATTCGATGAGTATTTTTAAATCTTGATTTAATCCAGGCATTATTTTTCTAAAGCCTCTTTAGTTGCGCATGTTCCTAACATGCGTGGTTCTTCTTTTTCTTCAACAACGACACGTTCATCATCTATACCAAGTTCTTCTTTTATCCAGTCATAGCCTTCTTGATCAATTTTTTTCATCAGTTCAACCGAACCTGATTTTACAATTCTTCCTTGCATCATTACATGAACGGTATCTGCACTAATATAGTCGAGTAAACGTTGGTAGTGAGTAATGAGTAATAACCCTAAATGGTCACCTTTCATCGCAGTCACATTATCGCCAACAACTTTTAAGGCATCTACATCTAATCCTGAGTCAATTTCATCTAAGATCGCAATCGCTGGTTTAAGCATTTTTAACTGTAAGATCTCATTCCTTTTTTTCTCTCCACCACTAAAGCCTTCATTTAAATATCGGTGTGGTAAGTCTTCACTCATTTTTAGTTCTTTTACTGCTTTGTCGTATTCACGAATAAATTTAAACAACGAAACCTTTTCCTCATCGTTTAAACGAGCGTTCATCGCAGACTTAATAAAATCACTATTGGTAACACCAGGGACTTCTGCGGGTGCTTGCATTGCTAAAAATAGTCCAGCACGCGCACGCTCATCAGTCGACATTTCTAATACGTCTTCTCCATCCAGTGTGATTTCTCCTTTTGTTACGGTGTAACGCGGATGTCCCATAATAACACTTGCTAACGTACTTTTACCTGTACCATTAGGTCCCATGATCGCATGGGTTTCGCCACCTTTTATTTCTAAGGTAACCCCTTTTAATATTTCTTTGCCTTCTACTTCGGCATGTAAATCATTTATTTTTAAAATTGCCATAATTATACCTCCTTGAGTCCATAAATATTTTATATGAAGTGCTCGTAAAAGGCTAACGATATGATATATTTTTTCATAAAAAAAAGCGCCAAAGCGCTTTTAATGATGAGGGTCTTCTACTGCATGTCTAAAAACATTTTTAATGATGGTTAAAATAAATAAGATTGATAAGGATAATGTAATCCCTAACCAAAAATAGCCAAACCCGAAAATAATCCCTATAATCGCTGCAATCCATAATGTTGATGCGGTGGTTAACCCGCTAATATATCCATTGGTCTTAATGATTGCCCCAGTTCCTAAAAAACCAATCCCACTGACAATTTGTGCAACAATACGTTGGCGTTCAATATTGACAGTTCCAATGTATTCTGGATGCGCTTCTAATAAGGCAAGGGTATCTTGAACCATATACTGTTGAACAATGGTTAAGCCTACAGCGCCAAGCGCAACTAAAAGATGGGTTGTTAACCCAGCAATTTTATTTTTACGTTGGCGTTCATACCCAATTAGACCAACGAATAAGATTGTTAAGCCAATACTTTTTAAAATGTAAATTAAATCTACGGTTTCTCCCATGTTATCACTCTCTATCTATTAACACTTTATTATAAACGCTTACATTTTAAAAATCAAGCGGGATTATAAGGATGTTTACGTACTATTATATAGGAATTGAAGTAATTTTCAAGAAGGAAGATAAAATTATAAAAAAAAGGTGCAAATGCACCTTTTAATTAGTTATCTAAGCTAAAATCCATCGCAGCATAACGTTTATACATTTTGTAACGGCGTTGTGCAGCTTCTAAGTTTGATTGGTAAAGTTCTTCAGCTTTTTCTGGGTTAATATCAAGAAGTTGTGAGTAACGTGCTTCGTTCATCAAGAAGTCTTTATATAAATCCCATTTCGGTTCTTTTGAATCTAATTGGAATGGATTTTTGCCTTCAGTTTCTAGTTTAGGGTCATATCTAAAGGTTGGCCAGTATCCACATTCTGTTGCAAGTTTAGCTTGATCGTTAGAGTGTGTCATACCACCTTTAATTTTGTGCGCAATACATGGACTGTAAGCCACAATGATACTTGGTCCATCATGTGCTTCTGCTTCACGGATGGCTTTAATAACTTGTTGTTGACTTGCACCATGAGAGATTTGCGCAACATAAACGTGTCCATAAGTCATCGCTATCGCTGCTAAATCTTTTTTCTTACCATCTTTACCACTAGCGGTAAATGCAGCAATCGATCCTGTTGGTGCAGATTTAGATGATTGTCCACCCGTATTTGAGTAAACTTCAGTATCTAATATAAGAATATTAACATCTTCATTATTGGCAATTACATGGTCTAATCCACCAAATCCGATGTCATAAGCCCATCCATCTCCACCAATAATCCAGTTAGATTGTTTAACGAAATATTTTTGCATTTCGCGTAAATCTTCACCAAGTTCTCCTGGTATGGTTGGTAATATATCTTTTAGACGGTTATAAATTGCTAAGGTTGCTTCACCATCTTCTTTATTTTCTAACCATTCTTTAAAGAGTGGTTGGCTACCTTTAGGTAAGGCATCCATGTTTTCAACAACTATGTTTTGTAAACGTGCACGCATTACTTGGTTAGCGTGTTTCATACCAAATCCAAACTCTGCGTTATCTTCAAATAAACTATTTGCCCAAGCTGGTCCACGTCCGTTATCATCAACGGTATATGGGGTTGCAGGGAATGACCCACCATAAATTGAGGTACATCCAGTTGCATTAGCAATCATCATACGATCACCATATAACTGTGTAACTAATTTAATATATGGGGTTTCGCCACATCCAGCACAAGCACCAGAGAATTCAAAGAGCGGTTTAGCAAACTGGCTATTTTTCGCTGTAGTTTTCTGAACTAAGTTATCTTTATAAGAAACTTCATTGAATAAGTAAGAAGCGTTTTGGACTTCACCTTTTTCAATTTCTGTTCCAATTGGAGACATTTGTAATGCTTTTTCAGGTTTTGCAGGACATACTTGAACACATACACCACACCCTGTACAATCAAGGGTTGATATTTGGATTTTGTATTTTAATCCTTCTAATCCTTTACCTCTTGCATCTAATGTTTTGATGCCTTCTGGTGCATTAGCCAATTCTTCTTCTGTTAATAAGAATGGACGAATAACGCCGTGAGGACATGCAAAGGCACATTGATTACATTGGATACAGTTATCATCAATCCATTCAGGTACATAATTTGCAATACCACGTTTTTCATAGGCACTAGAGCCATTAACCATAGTACCATCATAATAATCTTCAAACGTTGATACTGGTAAATCATACCCTTTAATGCTATTTACAGGTTCTGCGATATCAATAACAAATTTAGGTTTATCTAAGTTTGGTTTTTCTTCTGTGATATCTAAAGTTGCCCAATCTTTTTTAACAGGAACTTCAATGAGTCCTTCTTTTCCTAAATCAATCGCTTTATAGTTTAATTCAACAATCGCTTCACCCTTACGACCATACGTTTTCTTCGCATAATCTTTCATGAGTTCAACGGCTTTAGCATAAGGCATAATTTGTTCATTAAGCGCAAAGAATGCTGATTGCATAATGGTATTAATGCGTTCACCAAGTCCAATATCTTCAGCAAGTTTTACCGCATTAATAATAAATAATTTAGCTTCTTTTTCTGCGAGTTGACGCTTAACTTTATTAGGTAATAGATCTTCTATTTCATCTTTTGTTTTAATAGTGTTTAGTAAGAACGTACCACCTTTTCTCATACCACCAATCATATCATAAAGATTTAAGTATGATTCTCTTGAACATGAAACAAAGTGTGGGTTATTAACTAAATAAGTACTACGTATTGGTTTTTCACTAAAACGTAAGTGCATACGGGTAACCCCACCAGATTTTTTAGAGTCATAGCTTGAATACGCTTGACCATATAAATCGGTGTTTTCACCAATAATTTTAATGGTATTTTTACTAGCCCCTACCGTTCCATCTGAACCAAATCCGAAGAATAATAATTCTGTTGTTGTTGGGTCAATGGTATCTAATGTTTGTGTTGCTTCTAAACTTGAATGGTTAACATCATCGTTAATACCAATGGTGAAACGATTTTTTTGTTCTTTAGCTAAGTTATCATAAACCGCTTTAATTTGTGCTGGGGTTGTATCTTTACTAGATAGCCCATAACGTCCACCAATAATAACCGGTGCATCTTCTTTGCCATAAAATACACTTCTAACATCAAGATAAAGTGGTTCTCCAATTGAACCATTTTCTTTTGTACGGTCTAATACAGCAATACGTTTAGCGCTTTTAGGAACTGCTTTTAATAAATACTCTGCGCTAAATGGACGGTATAAATGAACACTGACTAGCCCAACTTTACGGTTTTCTTTTTCTGTTAAATAGTCAATCGTTTCTTTAATCGCTTCAGTGACTGAACCCATCGCAATAATGACATCTTCTGCCTCAGGATCACCATAATAAACAAATGGTGCATACTCGCGTCCAGTAACTTTACTGATTTCTTGTAAGTAATCGTTAACAATATCAGGAACACCTGTATAAAATTTATCTTGTAATTCACGTGTTTGCATATACACATCATCATTTTGTGCAGATCCACGTGTTACAGGGTCTTGACTGTTTAATGCACGCTTTCTAAACTTTTTAACCGCATCACGATCTAATAAACGGTCAAAGACTTCATAGTCCATTACCTCAACTTTATTAACTTCGTGAGAGGTTCTAAAACCATCAAAGAAATGTAAGAATGGTACACTTGATTTGATTGCAGCTAAATGTGCAACACCAGCAAGATCCATAACTTGTTGTACAGATCCAGATGCTAACATTGCAAATCCAGTTTGACGTGCAGCCATTACATCTTGATGGTCCCCAAAAATTGATAATGCTTGAACCGCGATACTTCTAGCTGATACATGAATAACACCTGGTAATAATTCACCAGCCATTTTATACATATTTGGGATTTTAAGTAAAAGCCCTTGAGATGCTGTATACGTTGTGGTTAACGCACCTGCTTGCAGTGAACCATGAACTGTCCCTGCTGCGCCAGCTTCTGATTGCATTTCAATAACTTTTACAGGCATTCCGAATAAGTTCTTTTTACCTTGAGAAGCCCATAAATCAGTAAGCTCAGCCATCGGTGAAGATGGGGTGATTGGATAAATCCCAGCTACTTCAGTAAATGCATATGATGCATACGCTGCAGCTTGATTCCCATCCATTGACTGGAATACTTTTTTTGTCGCCATCGCAACTACCTCCAATTAAATTTTTAATAATGTTGTCATACAACAAAATTATACATCAAACCCCTCTTAAACACAACTTAATATCCGTAAAAATCAAAAAAGAAAACACTTACATTTAAGTGTTTTCTAGCTTGTTTAGAAAATGGATACTGTTATTTCAATTTAGCAAGTAATGCCTCTGCTTTATCCAAATAAAGTGCAGCAACTTTTTTAAAATCTACGTGTAAATCTTGACTTAGTCCGATAAATTCTTTATACATTGCAACATTGTGCCACTGTAAACATTGGAAAGTACGCCATAAATATAAACGGTTATAATCGTCATCATTTGGCGTTTTATTTAAGTAAACAGGTAGTAACGCTAGCGCGTGGTCAAAATTCACATTGCCAAAACAAGCAATGTCATAAAATGGGTCGTTATTACCAGTAAATTCCCAATCCATAAGTTTTAAGTCATCTTCTGTGACAACAAAGTTTGAGATTTGTGAATCACCATGCGTTAAGGTTTTATCAAATTGTTCTAAAAACGGAACATGTTGCAAGAGGGTGTTTTTATACGTATAATAACGTTCTGAATGCGTAAAATCATAGGCTTTAACTAAATCTTCGTATTTTGTTAAACGATCAAATGGTGCATAATCGTATTTACTCATAATGCTTGAATGATGAATGCTTTTTAATACCTCACTAGCCTCTTTTAAATAGTCATAAGGATTAAGTTCATGAAGCGGTTTACCTTCAATATATTTTGCTATCTTATACCCCGTTTTAGGATCTAAATAGACGGTATCATTATTAAGGTCTAAACGCTCAATAAGTTCGATATGATATTTTTCTATTTCACGGTCAACAAAAACACTTGCGTTTTTTCCTGGGATTCTAAAGGTATATAAGCTATCATCAACTTTAATAACATAGGTATAATTTGACATACCTCCCATTAAGCGGTTTACAATTGAAATCTGTGATTTCTCTGTTTTAAATACTTGTTGGCATACTTCTTGAATGATCTCTAAATGTTCCATAATAACCTCCTATAATATAATTGGATTTAAGGGTTCAAATTGTTTGGCGATATAGATATTAAAGCGTTCTAAGTTAAATTCGTAAGCTTTTAATACATCAAGTAACGTTTCTTTAGCGTGATGTTCGGTGTTACATTCTAAGGATGGATGCGCTAAAATAATGACTCTAGTTTTTTCACCAATTAATTGGCTTAAGTGGTAACTTGCATCAGCATTGGATAAGTGACCCTTTACTGAATCAATACGTTTTTTTAAGTAATAAGGTCTTGATGAAGAAAAGAGTAAACTGACATCATAATTCGATTCAAAAATATAGGCATCAGCATTTTTGATTTTTGGGTAATCTTCTTTTGGTAAAAAGCCTACATCTGTCATGTAAACTAAACTATGCGCAAGGTCAGTGAGTTTAAACCCTACCGTGCTAACGGCATCATGACTTACTGGAATAACTTCAACCGTTAAATCATGAAGCATAAATTTTTGTGATGGGGTGATTTTTTTAAAACAAGCATAGGGTAAATCATAAGTTGTTTTTTCATAAAGGTGTAAAAAGGTTTCTTCTACGGTGTATAAAGGCGCCTTAGTATTTTTAATTAAGGTCGGTAAGCCTTTGGTGTGATCACTATGTTCATGCGTTAGTAATATCGCATTAATGCTGGTGATATCTTTACCAAAAGTTTGCAGTTTTTCTTTCATTTGTTTGTAAGAGATTCCCGCATCAATTAAGAGTTTTGTGTGTGCAGTTTCAATATAAGTAGCATTCCCTTTTGAACCGCTTGCTATCACTATGATTTCCATTTCATCACCTCAGTACAAACTAATTATACACAATTTATTATCGCTTGCAAGAAGAAGGCGCAACTGTATTTTATTTCATGGAATTTGCATTTTATCTTAACCAGTATTTTATGGTTGTTTTATAACGCCTTTAATGATAATATATATAATGCGTATATATTTAAGGAGTGATTTTATGAACACAGCAATCGTCAAGAAAATTGCGATTATCTCAAGTATTTTAATTGCGATTATCTTAATCAGTATAGGATGTAATTTCATAACGCGAGATCATCCTGATCCAACCATCTCTAATCCTGATGGAACATTCTTATCTTATGGGAGTGTGACCGTAACACGTGGTGAATTATATGAACGTGTTAAAGTACTAGAAGGCGTCAATCATTTAATGAATTATATTGATGAACGTTTATTACAACCTTATATCGATAATGTTACGGAAACCGAAGTTGAAGAAGAATTAGAAAAACTAAAATTCGGTAATCGTACAGAAGAAGAAATCGAAGCTTTAACTGAAGATGAGCTTGAAGATATTGAAAACAATTATCGTTTAACTTTAACGATGGCTGGCTTTAATTATCAAGATGAAGAAGAAGTTAATCGTTTCTTACGTTTAGCCATCGCAAAACGTGCGGTAACGATTGAACAACTCATTGCAGATATTGATGCCAATGAATCATCAGACTTTGAAGCAGAGCTATTAAATTATTATGAAGAAAATTACCGCGGAGATGCTAAAGCAATCGAACTCATATTTAATTCTTCAACTGAGTATGAGCGTGTATTACGTCATTTCAATTTAGTGCCTAGTTATGAAGGTGGGATTGGTCTATATTTTGGTGAAGACCCACTAAGTAGCGTCGCTAGAGAAGATTTAGATGAAACCAATACCGAATTATTAGATCGTGATGACGTATTTAGTTATTACATTAAAATCTATAATTATATCTATCCTTATAGAGATGCTTTAGATGAAAACTTAACGGTTAATGATGTTGATAGCTTTACTGCAGATTATTTTAATTTTAACTACAACGACTTACTTAATTCAAGTTATGGTGCAAGTCAAGCTGCTTATTTATTTGATTCTCTTAAGCTTGATGATGAAGATACATTAAGTTATGCCGTTAGAGATAGACAATACACACAAATGCAAGGGAACACAAGTTTAAGAAGCATGGTCTTTAAAATTGCACAAGAAGACTTAGAGGCGTTTGATACCCTTGATCAAACCACACAAGATGAGATTGAAGAAGAATTTATTGATTCATTAATTAGTGATGAACGCATTAATGCAAAAATGGTTTCATTACGTGAAGAAAACGGGTTAAAAATTCATGATAACTTACTTGCATTAAATTATGATAATAACTTTGATCAAGATACTTATGAAGAATCTGAAAGTGCAACCATCATCGCAACCCTTGATGATTTTACAGTGACTGCAGATGAGTTATTTACTTATATGACTCGTCGTGTTGGCGCAATGCACACTGTTGAACTTTACAAAGAAAATGACTTGATTGATAGTCAATACTTTGAAGATTTATATGGGTCTAACCGTAATTTCGATCAAAATAACAGTCAACTCATGAAAGACCATAGAGAAATCATTTTATCAGAACGTCAAAACTTTGCGAATGGGGCTTATACTTATTATGGCTTCAGTCCAGAAAACTATGAATGGCGTGAATTCTTATACTTATACTATGGATTTGCCTCAGACAATGATTTAGTAAGATGGCTTGTTATGCAAAACTTACTAAAATATATTGCTTACCCTAATATTGATTACGGACAAGCAATCCCTTACGTTGAAGAACAATATGATAATTACTTTAGTTTACGTGCTGAACATATCTTAATCTATATTGATCAAGATAGAGATTTAGTTCCTGATGACTTTGAAGAGTTCATTGATGGACTCGATGAAGATGGGTTAGATACCTATAATTTCCTTAAAGCTCAACTTGAAAACGAATTAATTAATGCCGTTGAAGGTGGCTTAAGTTTAACTCAAGTAGTGAATGAATATAATAACGCGTTAAGAAGTTCTAATGCTAGTGATGATGACTTTAGTGTTTGGGCACAGTTTAAAAATTATGGTTTCATGATTAAAACAGAAAACTTAAGTGCTGATGATAACGATTTAACATACCGTACAACCGGTGATTATGTTGATTCCTTTGTTGAAAACTTACAACGTATTTATAATGACTATTCACTTGAGGAAAATAGTGATGCATCAACCTACTTAGATGATCGTGTATTTACAACAGAGTTTGGACTTCATTTAGTAAACGCAAGAAAAGGAACAAACTTTGAAAAACCAAGTGCTTTATTTGAAAATACTGATGGTGAGTATGATTCTGTTTGGGAAAACGATTCAGATATGCCTAGTATTGAACAAATGGAAGCTTGGGCAGCTCGTGAGTTTGACAAATTAGAAAACAACGGGGAAACAAATATTGAAATCCCTGAAAGTGTCGATACCGCTTTAAGACTATATTTTGGTCCACATCACAACCGTATGTATAACAATCCTAACCAAAATACTGATTTCTTTGGAAGTTTAGTTACTATTACTGAGTTACAAGATAACAACGTAACCTTTACAGCCGAAGATGACCATTTGCAACAGCGTTTAGAGGCATTAAGAGAACTTTACGAATCACTAGTTTACCCAGAAATTAAAAATAACGACTAATTAAAAAGGTGCCTATGCACCTTTTTTTTGGATTTAAACGATAAAAAAAGGCTTATTGCTAAGCCTTTTAATGTTATGCTTCGTCTTCGTCTTTTTGCTTAATGACTTCAACTTCTACTTCTTCTTCATCTTCTTCATCTGATGGTTCTTCTTCAATGGTTGGCATGACGACATTAACGACCATTTTTTCATCGCCTTCTAAAATTTTCATACCTTCTGGGACTTCAATGTCTTTAACATATAAAGCATCCCCTTGTTCAAGATTACTTACATCAATATGAAAGGCTTGAATACCTTTTCCAACCCCATATTCAGTTTCAACTGCATTAATGAGTTGTTGGACAATCATCCCACGTGATTCAACTTTTTCTTTGTGATCAAGATAAACTGGAATATCTGCGGTAATGGTTGATGTTGCGGTAACTCTAATTAAATCAAAGTGTAAAACATTGCGTTGGTTTAAAGGATCAACTTGAACATCTTTGATATAAACCTGATGGGTTTTTCCATCCAACTTAACACTGAATGTCATACTTTTCCCATAGTCATGTAGATGTTGCATAAACTCTTTATAATCAACTGCGACACTTGTCGCTTCGATATTACGACCATACATAATCCCAGGGACTTTGTTGTTAGAGCGTAGGGTATTTAATGGTTCATTTCTTTGTTGTAATTTCATTGTTAGGACTCCTCTCGAAAGTTTATATTAATGGTTGTAAATAGTTTACCATGAATGCATAATTTTGTCTATTTTTTAACAATTGCCTTATAGAAACGTTCGCGATCTAAAACCGGTAGCGGTTGAGTGAATTCCCCTTCTTGTATTAATTCTAATGCTTCACCTAAAACAGCCATTTTAGAATCAATATTATCAATAAAATGTAGGGCTAAGGCTTCTGGAATATTTGGTTTTTTAGGCGACCCAAAATTTCCATAATAGTGATGCGATAATATCATATGTTCTAAGAGTAATCGTTCTTCTGTATCATATAAGTCTAAACGGGTAGCGGTTTTTGTGATTTCTTTTACACCCATCGTAATATGGCCTATCAATCTACCTTCTTTTGTATATTCTGGTGCTTTATAATCTGATAACTCAAGGGTTTTCATAATATCATGTAAGAGCAATCCTGCCATGAGTAAATCATAGTTTAAAAATGTATATACATCAACCATTTTTGCGGCGAGTTGCATCATGACATGCGTATGATGAGCAAGCCCACCAATATAAGCATGATGAAATTTGGTAGCAGCAGGATATAAGTAAAAGTTATCTTGATAACGTAAATAGATATCTTGTGTAATTTTATGAATGGTTTCATTTTTAATTGGGGCGATAAACGCTTCAATCCCTTTTTTTACGTTTTCCATATCCACTGGTGCATATTGATAAAAATTACGCATGATTACAGAAAGTTCATTTAACGGTAACTGCATGTCTGTTAGTGCTTTATACTTTTTAACGAGTAATTGATCGCGTTCTTTAAAGACAATAGGCTCGGTTTCAAAATAGTACACTTCACCAATTTTTAAGGGTTCATTTTCATCAATTCTTAAAGTTAAGCGATTGCCACTTTCATCTAAGACACTTAAAGTATTGGTGTCATAACTGGTTTCGTTAATCGTATCTACTTTAGCATAAAAATTATTCATGATGCGCCTCCTTTTTTTGTAAGACGGTTGTCGATATGGAATCTAGGGTAATTGAAGATAGACTGCCTTGTTGGTTTTTAGAACTATATAAAATGGTAAATGGTACATCAAAAGCAATGGTTTCTTTTACGGTATTGTTTTTAAAAATTACAATGGTGTGACCATTTTCTTTACAGACTTCTAAAATACATGTCCCGTGTTCATTACAGTTCACATAAGCATTTTGTTTAATGCTTGAAGGATTAGGTAATCGTAAACAATAAAGCTTTTTACGTAAGGCGATGAGCGCTTTAAAATACTCGATATCTTCTTGATGTTCATCGACTAGTTGCCAATCAATTTGATTGATTGAATCTGGGGATTTATAACTGTTTTCAACACCGTTTTTTGTGCGATAAAATTCTTGGCCCATATGAAGGAAGGAAACGCCTTCACTTAAAAGCACCATGCTTGTAATAAAGCGTTGATATAAGTGTCGTTCTTTGGCTTTTAAATCCGGTAAGGCTAAACTGAGTTTATCATTTAATGTGTGATTATCATGACAAGCAACATAGTTAATTGATTGGGTTGGATATTTAAATAAAAATTTATTTAAAACACTCCCTAAAATTAAGTGTTTAATAATGCCTAAGTTTTCATTGTTTCCAAGTCCATAGCCTTTTTGTCTAGGATTAAAGGTTGCGCCTTTAATATATTCTCTAAACTTATCGTTAAAAAATCCAATGGTTGGCAATACATTTTTATTATACATATGTGTGAGTTTTTTTGATGGGATGGGCGCAGACATATGCCAACCTTCGCCATAAACGATCAAATCGCTTTGGTAAAGTTCTAATTTTTGTCTTAAGGTGTTCATCGTTTTTAAATCGATAAGCCCCATTAAATCAAATCTAAATCCATCAACTTTATACTCTTTAACCCAGTAGATCACTGAATCGGTGATAAACTTACGAATCATTTTGCGTTCTGTGGCTAAATCATTTCCGCATCCACTTGAATTGGTAAGAATGCCTTGTTCATCAACACGGTAAGCATACCCGGGGATAATTTTTTCAAATGGAAAAGTTTTTACATCATAAACATGGTTATAAACAACATCCATAACAACACGTAGTCCTGCGCCATGATAGTGATCAATCATTTCTTTTGCTTCATTAATACGCGCGTATGGGTCGTTAGGGTTTGTTGAATATGAGCCTTCTGGTACATTATATTGCATCGGGTCATAGCCCCAGTTGTAGGTATCTTTTGGGTTTAATTCATCGGTAGTTTCAAAGTCATAAAAGGGCATGATTTGAACATGGGTTACACCTAAATCTTTAACATAATCAAAGCCTGCTTTATGACCTTTTTTTGTTTTTAATCCAGTTTCAAATGCACTTTTAAACGTTCCTGGGTGACTTGCTTTAATGCTAGGATCACGGGTTAGATCACGAACGCTCATCTCATAAATGATGGCATCGCTTAAACGTCCAGAAAATGTAGGTCTTTCGTGTTTCATTTGATAAAATTTCTTTTTATCTACAACATAACTATAGGTCCCATTGGCTGTAGAAGCTATTGCATAAGGATCAATAAATGTGTGTTCTTTTCCATTAACGTAAGAAATAAATTGATAGCGATACCCTTCTAAATCTTTATTAACTGTTAAGGTCCATACACCAATTTTTTTATAGCTGGCTTCGTGAATGGTTTCAACCCCATTTAAATCAATCAGTCTCACCTTAATATATTTTGCAACAGGCGTCCATAGTTTAAAGGTTGTTTGAGTCTTTGTATATTTATGGCCTAAATCATTACCATCATAAAAATAAATATCATCAAAAAGTTCTGTTCGAACGATTTTTCCTGTATAAAGTTCTGTTTTTTCATTTAAATCATCGACAATGATATAGGTTTTATTTAGTAAGATATAGCCCTCAAAACGTACAATATATTTATCTTCGTTTCCAATGGTTTCACAACTAATAATGTCTAAAGTAATCTCCTCATCATTACCAATTGCAACTAAGCTTTTTATGGGATCATTACGGTATGTATGGGGAACAATAATAGTCATTTCATGAAAGTCTTCTAAGTACGCGTAAAATTTACTCATAGTAGTCACTCTTTTCTAAGCGGTTTTTAATAATTTCTGCTTCTTTTTTTAAAGCTTCATAGGTGTTTTTTACTTGATGATTTAAGATGCTTAAAATGAGTTCATCAATAATAAAACCAATATGAGAGCGGTTTTTTAAATCAAATGTTTTAATGATGTGTTCACCTTTAAAAGCTAATTCACAAACTTCTTTTATGGGTAAGTCATTATAGGCTTTAACTAATGCATCTTCATCATGTTCAATACCATAGAGTTTATTTAACTGATTAGCTTTTTTTATCGCTTCAATCCCTTCGTTAAATAAAAGCCTATTGGTAAAGCCCTCTTCTTTACTGATTAAGTGAATTCGGGCTAATTGTTTACATGAACTAATGAGTTTTTTTGATAATTTAAAACGTGTTTCTATATCTTCGCCTTCAATCATTAAAACGCTTAAAGCAATTAAATGATCATAATCAATTGCTTGATTTAATACCTCAAAGGCTTTTGGCACACTAAATAAAGTTTCAACAACATGCGTTTCTTGCATAGCACTAATCGCATGTTGTTTGTAGGGTTCATCAAAAAGTTTAATGAGTTCATCTTGAATACGTTCTATCGCAATTTCTTTTAACAAATCACGACTAGAAGTGATTGCTTTTAATGTGTTTTCTTCAATCTTAAAGCCTAGTTTAGCAACAAATCTAAACGCACGCATCATGCGTAAAGCATCTTCTTTAAAACGCTCATAAGGATCGTTGATGGTTTTGATGATACCGTTTTTCAAGTCGTTTAAGCCATCAAAATAATCAATGATATCGCCATCAACATCCATGATTAATTGATTGATGGTAAAGTCTCTTCTAGAAACATCTTCTTTAAGTGTTTTTGCAAATTGAATACCACTAGGACGTCGGTAATCATGATAAGCTTGTTCACTTCTATAAGTGGTTACTTCAAACGGGGTGTTATCAATGACAACGGTCACTGTCCCATATTTTTCACCCGTAGAAATAACCTTGTTAAAAAGATCTTTAACTTCAAGTGGGGTAGCATTAGTGGTAATATCGATATCTTTTGTCGGTAAGTTTAGTAAAGAATCCCTTACAAATCCACCAACAAAAAATGCTTCATACCCTGATGCATGAAGTTTTTTAAGGATTCGTTTACCATTTTGTAAGGTTTTTTGCATAGTATCACCTATAGAATTATACTATAAAAGTCGCTTTTTTTCCATGATTTATCGTTATTTCATAAAGTATTGTATAATAAAAGCGGTGATGTTATGAAAAGTATAAAAAGTAATCTTTATAATCAACTCTCTATTAAACGTTCAATCTTCCATACCTACTGTTTTCAAGTGCATTCACTTGAAATGGTTGAAGAGTATCTTCATGAAATAAAAACCAAGCATCCTGATGCTAATCATCACTGTTTTGCTTATATATTAGATAAACAAACAATTCAAAAATATGACGATGATGGCGAACCAAGTAATACAGCGGGGTTACCGATGATAGAGGCTTTAAAGCGCTATGATTTAACCGATATCTTATGTATTGTGGTTAGATATTTTGGTGGGATAAAACTTGGAGGTGGGGGCTTAATTAGGGCTTATGCAAAAAGTGTAAGTCAGGTTCTACAATTAGCTACATTCACTGTTTTAACCCCTGTAAGTCTCCTTAAGATTATGACTCCTTTAGCTACGGGCGGAAAATATGAAAACTTTATTCGCGAACATACCCATTTTATCCGAACTGAATATGAAAATGATTGCATGATTTATTACGTAGAAATCATTAAAGATCACTATGAAACCTTTGCGTTAGCATTAACTAATTATACGTTTGGTCAAGCCAAAATAACCATTATTAAAGACATTGAAACCTTTATGTAAATTAAAACACACCCATACTATAGTATGAAAGTGTGTTTTTTTATAATTAACAAAGTTAAAACGCTTATAAGAACAAGATACTCATAATGCGGATTAAATTCATAATCGCACTGCTTACTAAATAAGTAAGCGCAATACTTAAAAAGATATAGATAACTTGAATTTGCCAAATGGCTCCTTTTTGAAAATACTGCGTTAATTCTAATTTCATCATCGCTTTAAAAGTAATCGCAAAAACTAAAAAGAATAAAAATAATTCAGTGATTGAGGTTTGTAAAATATCCAAAATATCACTCCTAAGAATTAAAGTCTAATGAATCTTCTTCCGATTTAATCGTTATGCTTATGTAATTAGGTAAACATGTAATTGGTTTTGCAGGAGAATCTGTTTCTCCTTGAAGTTGACAAATATTTTGTGGACTAGTTTCTTCAATTACGCGAACTTTTCCGTTGATATATTCTATAACAACCACACCTAGTTCTCCTTGAACACAATAAATATGTTCATCAATAAAGCAACGACTAATATTCGAATTATCTTCATTGCCAGTAGCTTCATAAATTAAACTAGGTTCAATGACATCATAAGAGCCATCACTCAAATTGATTGCTAAAATATCTGTATCTGTGTTGCTATTGCCATGATAGGTTACAACAGCCTGTGAGCCAGTTTCTCGTTGTAAAACTATCATCGCTACAAATCCACTGACCGCTACTAGTAAGAGAATCACAATCAGTATCTTATCATTTCTTTTCATACCATCACTCCATTAACACTGTCATTATAGCATAATAATTGACTTATGAAAGGGTAATTTACTCGTTAATTTTATTATTTCTTATTTAGAAAGCCTAACAAATAAATTAAATACTTTACAAGTTAGATTGACTTATTGTATTACAACATTTATAATTCTCATTGGCTATATAATAAAATAATCTTAGGAGGAGAAACAAATGAGAAAAGTTTTAGCTTTAATTTTTATGCTTGTCGCAGTATTCACTGTTGCTGCATGTGGTCCATCTTCTACGGAAGCAAGCGCTTATGGTGTTGTTCATGGACATTATGTTGGGGTTGCTGATATTACAGTCGACAAAGATGGTGTTGTTACAGATTTAACATTAGAAGAATATTTCTTACCTTACAGCTGGGGTAAAGTTGATGCATCTAATGCTGATAGAGAAGATGTTCTTGGAGTTGTAGGCACTAGACGTGGTGGAGATTCAAGTAATACAGAAGACCACGTAACAACTTATTACGCAAAATACTTACAAATTGGTGATGAATTATTCACAGGCGCTGTAACTGGTGATGCAGGAAGTCAATCAATTGTTTACAGTACTGACGATATTGCTGATTTAGATGTTTATGTAGAAACTGAAGAAAATGCTAAATGGTATGTTGATCAAATTTTAGCTGAAGAAGTCTACATCGCTAATGAAGATGGTACTGAAAATACTGAATTAGAAACCATCGAAAGTGATGCTTCAAGTGTTACTTTAAACAAATCAGATTCAGGTTACTGGAGTACTGGTGATCGTGGTTGGTTAGGTAATAGAGATGCAACCGTTGATGCGATTATTGGATTAAACTTATCAGAAGAATTCACAACTGTTCGTGGTGAAGATAACTTCTGGAGTATTAATGACACCGTTACTGGTGCTACATGGAGTGACTTTAACGATTACTTCAATTTAGCACAACAAGCTTACGATAACGCAACAGAATAAGACATAAAAAGAGGCTAATAAAAATTAGCCTTTTTTTTATAGCATTGCGATGGTAATCATAATTCCCCAAAGTAATAAGATACTAACAAATACTAACCTTGCTCTTAGTGGATTGGTTCGTTGCTGGAATTGTTCTAAAATAAAGCCGGTTAGTTGTGCAAAGATTACAGCATATATTGCAGCTTCTATTAAGTTAAACTGAATACGAAACCATGCTGTTAAAAATGCTGCAAGTAAGCTATAAATCCATGCTACTTCTTTTGTTTCTGGAGTTGATGTGGGTTCAGCTATGAAAAACACTAGCATAAAAACTGAATAACCTATTAATATTTTAGTAAAACTTTCCCATAAAGATATCTCGGTAAAGAATCCGTAGTATAGCACAAGGCCAATTAAATTGAGTAAATAAAATAAACTCATTTTAAGTTGAATAACTTTTGCGACCGATAAATATATCCATAAAAAGAGTAACACGATAAAAGCACTTGAGCCTAATGTTAAGCCTTGATAAACACCAAATAAGAATCTAATCGGTCCAAAGTTTAACGTCTCTTCTTGAAAAATATTACTCATAGTTAATGAAATTGGTAAATAGCTGCCAAAAATGATATGGATAAATAAAATGCTAAGTAATACTGGATGGATAATATTTTTTCTAAATACTTTATCAAAAAATGCTCGAATGAAATCCATTAATAAAACCGCAATAATAAAGATATAAAAAGGACTTTCAGTAGGGAGTAAGAGCGCTGTTAATAAAGCATAGGTAATTAATCCCATGTAATCTCGATACATATAAAGTGGCTTTTTCTTAAGTGCCAACCTAATAGCGACTATACAACTACTAACAACCACTACAATAACAACATGACTAAATCCTAAGACAAATTCTCTAAATCCAATCGCTGCTTGTAACACCAGGGATAACACTACCATAAAATAAACCGCAATATGGTAACTAATTAAGCGTTTATAACTATTTTCAGAGGTACTAACTAAAGGGGTCTTTCTATCTACAAAGTTCATGATTGATCCCCCTTTAAAATCTTTTTAGCTTCTTTTACATAGTGCATTACAGGAATCTTAGATGGACAAATATAAGCGCATAAACCACATTCTATACAAACATTACTCTTCATATAATCAAGGGCAATCCCTTGATTTAAACTATGCATGATTTTTGAAGGTAAAATCCCAACAGGACAAATATCATTACAACTCCCGCACTTAATACAATCATAGACTTCACGTTCTTTATACGCTTGTGCGTGGATACTGCTTAATGTTTCAGTAATAGAAAATTGTTCATGTAAAATAACATTATTTTCAATAATACGGTTTTTATGTAAGGTAATGGTTTCATGGTTTTTAAAGCCATTAAATACACGAATAAGCTCACTAAAAAGCGTTCCAATGCGCACAGATAATACCATTGGATTATTGATTGCATCACCACTAATGGTAAGTTGTGTTAATATGCTAGGACGATGATGGGTTATCATATCGGTAAGCTTGATGATACTGTTAAGGGTTAAATAATTATACGTTTTCTTGTGATATAAGGCATTGTTAAACGTTTTATTAATGATTTTATAAACCGCATCAATATGTTTTTCAAGTTTTATTTTCTTAACTGTAATTGGTAAATTCATCGAAGAAAACCACTTCGTACGAATCCCTTCTTTAGTTAAGATAATAATTTCACGATATTGCCACATTGAATGCATTGAAGCAAGCGTACTTAGTAAATCATCTTTCATCTCATCAATCATTTTCGGATCGAGTGATACAAAGGGTTCATTTTCATGCACCAAGTTAACAATTAAGGGCATATTTTTTTTATAGTTTAAGCGTTCTAAATCACTTGTTGGTTTAAAATATGTAACAATGAGTTCATCAATTGGTTTTTTAACGAGCGGTTTATAGACTGTATTTTTAAAGTCATTTTCAATAATTAAACTAAGCGTATCTTGATTATTTTCATCTTGTTTTGTAATAATTTGCATGACTTTCCCACTTAAAGGACTAAAGGGTTCGTGGGTGACTTCTTTAAGTAAAGGCTCACCAATAGTCACTTCATCGTGAATATTTTTAAGTAGTAAGTCTTCATCTAGCGTGCCTAAATCGATTGCAACACGTTTAGGTTGTAAATAACTTTTATTAACTGTAATCATAGCACGCCTCCTTATTAAGTTTAGTTTATTATAGCACGAACAAAGAATTTTTTTAATCTTGAGTAAAAGTTTTAAAATTATGGTATAATGTTAGGCGTTGAAAGGAAGATTTTTCATGAAAAAATATATTGGTTTATTAAGCCTTTTATTCATTTTCTTATTAAGTGCTTGCCAAGAAGAAACCTTAGTCAAATCACAAAAAACTATATTAGTTTTTGATACGATTGTTACGGTTGATTTATATGGCACACCGGATACAGATTTTGATACGATAAAGCGTGAAGTTGAAACTATTTTAGATGAAGTCCATACATTATCTACTAAATATGATGCCTATGAAGGCGTTAATAACGTTAAAACATTAAATGATAATCCAGGTGAAGCTATTATAGTTGACCCGATGATTATCGACATGATTAAACTATCTATCGAGTCATATAACGATCCCTTAACTCAAGGCAAGTTTAATATTGCGATTGGAGAAGTATTAAAAATCTGGTCGAGTTATCGTGATGATTGTTTAAGTTTATCAAATCCTGTTTGTGAAATCCCAGATCAAAGTGAGCTTTTAAATGCCGCAATCAATACCGATCCAAATAATATTATCATTGATGAAGAGGCAAGTACGGTTACTATCCCAGAAGGGATGAGTATTGATTTAGGGGGCTTTGCGAAAGGTTATGGGTCAAAACTTGTTAGTGACTATTTAAGAACTCAAGACCTAAGTGCTTATCAAGTAAATGCTGGGGCATCCAATGTTGAGTTTTATGGTCCACATCCAAGTGCTACAAGAGATCACTGGATTGGGAGTTTAAGAAATCCTATGGATACTTCTACTTATTATGCTTTAGTACGTGTGAACTCTGGACAAAATATTGTCACTAGTGGGGATTACGAACGCTTCTTTGTTGTGGATGATGTCAGTTATCATCACATCATCGACCCAGATGATTTTTATCCACCAAATCACACAAGAACAGCAACAGTCATTTCAGAAGATCCTGCCTTAGGCGATTTATATTCTACGATTATTTTCTTGCTTGAAGTCGATGATGCTTTAACTTTTATTAATTCACTTGATGAGGTAGAAGCTGTCATTGTTACAGAAGATGGTAAAGCACATTTTAGTGAAAATTTTATTGAAAATCATTTACATAGCTTAAGGATTGAAACCGATTATGATTTAAGCGAAATGCAAGAAATTGAGCCTTTAACACCAGAAGATGAAGGGATTAATTCAATTACACTAACCTTAATTATCACCTTTGGTTTAATCGTTGCTGGATTTATTGCAGTAAGTATCAAAGAAAAGCGAAAACAACAAAAAGAAAATCAAGATGTGTAAAATAAAACCCATTAGACAAATTGTCTAATGGGTTTTTTTATTCAGCTAACATTGGTTTTAAAATAACATTCAGTTTGGTTGTAATCTTCCCAGTAAATATACCTGCAGGAACACTAAGCATTAACATAAAAGGAATATAGACGACAATTTCTATGAGCTCAAAAAAGATTACAGCAATAAAAATTTGACCAAAGACATGTCCAACAGCGCCCATAATACTGACGCTTATTACACTAAAGCCTTTAAATGATTTAATGATGCTCATTAAGAAAAATCCTGTGACACCACCCATTAAGCTTGTCCAAAATGGTAAGCTAAAAAGGCCGATTGCCAGTTGTCCAACGATCATGATCCTAAGTAAAAGTAATACAAAAGCATCTTTCGTTGAAAAATTATATAAAATTAACATGACTACAATATTAGCTAGGCCAATGCGCACCCCACCAGCCCCAACTACGGGTCCTAAAATAACCGCAATGGGTTGCGTTAAGGCTTGCATGGTTACCCGCTCGACGATGTTTAAAACAACGCTTGCAGCTAGTAAAACAGCCAAAAATGTAAGTTTTTTTGTTTCCATAATATCACCACTAGGCTATTGTATCACTAAGTCATTAAATTTACAATATTAATTAGAAGATAGCCTTTAGTCTTCCCTTATTCATCTAAGTTAAAGTAGGCAACGCCAACTGTTCCATGCCCAGTATGACATCCAATAACGGGTGTAATGGGTGCAGCGTAGGCAACATGTTTAGGAAGTGCTGATTCAATTTGTTCACGTAAGGATTCATAAGCTTCTAAGTTATCACTTGTATTGTAGGTTATCACATAGTTCTTAAGCTCTTTTACATCATTAATAATGAGTTCAGCCATACGACTGATTGCTTTTGATTGTGTTCTTACTTTATCAAAAGGAACAATCTTTCCTTGATCATTTACTTCTAAAATTGGTTTGATTTTTAGTACGCCTGCAATAAAGCCTTGAGCACTGCTTAAACGACCGTTTTTTACAAATAAACGTAAGTTATCAACCATAAAATATTGCTTACGCTTAATTCTTAAATCTTCAATAGCTTTAATAATCTCTTTAAACGATTTGCCTTGATCGATATATTTAAGGGCTAAAAGCGATAAAAATCCTTCACTTATTGCAGCATTTTTACTGTCGATGACCCAAATATTAAGGTTACCTTTATAAGCGTTTTTTGCCATTAAACCAGCTTCATAAGTTCCACTTAATCCTTTAGATATTGAGATAACTAAAACATTAGAAAAACCGGCTGCCTCAACTGCTTCATACGTTTCTATAATCTCTCCAATTGAAGGCATGCTTGATGAAGGCACTAAGCTTGTATCTTCTTTTAGTGCTTTATAAAAAGTATCGGCATCAAGTTCAGTATAATCATTATACTGTTTATCATGCATAAGTATTTTACAACGAACCATAAAAAGATTATTACGATCAACATCAAGGTAATCTAAACATCCTGTACTAACTGCAATTACAGCTGTTTTTGACATGTTATTCTCCTTTTTTATTTAAGAATTTATATAGCAAACTAAGCGGCCAAAACAAAATGCCTAAACTGGGAATGATAAACCAAAACCCAAAGTCTTCAATATAAGTCAGTCGGATTTGGATATTTATTGTAAGCAATATGGCAATAATGATAATGCTGCTTAAAACACTAAATAACAAATCATTTTTATAGTGATGGATCGTTTTTTGGCGCTTGTAACGCTTGTTTTCTTTTTTGATTAATGGCGCATAGTAATCTTCTAATTCTCCAAATTCAATAATCGTTTTATGAATCGCATCTTCAGTGCTTAATCCGTTTTCTGTTAGGTCTAACACCTTTTCTTCTAACATTTCAATGAGTTTTTGCATAGCATCAGGATCTTTTTTATCTAAGTGATGTTCTTTAAATAAAGATTGGACAAATTTATGAATCTCTTTCATCGCTTGCCTCCAAGACTTTTGACATGACGTTTTTTAAGATATCCCATTCCTTAAATTTTTCCTTATAATAAGCCTTACCAAGTGTGGTAATGCGGTAATAACGACGTTTACTACCATGACTTTTTTCACCGATGTAAGAGTCAATTAATTCTTTTTTCTCTAAGCGTGATACAAGTGCATAAAGAGTAGCTTCTTTAATAGAAAAAAGCGAATCTGTTCGTTCGATAATTTCTCTTGATATTTCATAACCGTAACGGTCTTTTTCTAAAATTAGTTTCAAAATAAGTAAATCAAGATGGCCTCTAATAATATCAGAACTTAATGCCATAAAAAAACACCTCTTCACTACTTGCTTAATTCATTTTATCAAATAAGCAAGGGTGTGTAAAGGTGTTTAAAAATTAGTACTTACTTTTAAAGTATTGGGCAATATTTTCCAGTGACTCAATTAAAACACTATTATCTTCTAGCTGCATGTCTTCAACAACTGCCTCAATCATTTCTTCATGAAACTCTTCATGAATTGCTAAAACCTCTTTTGCTTTATCCGTAAGACGGATTAATACTTTGCGGCGGTCGCCTTCTGTGCTAAAACGCTCACAATAACCTTTGTCAACAAGACGATTGATCGAGGTAGTCAGTGTCCCTACAGTTACGCGTAATCTTTGAGCAATATTAGACATTGTAGGTTCTTTTGTTTTAATAATCGCCTCTAAAACGTGCACTTCATTCATAGAAAGTTTGACGCCACGTGCTTTTAGATTTTGTTGTTCAATGCTTAAAATATTATTAAAGACCTCTACAAGGAGTTCATTAATGACTTTTTTTGCTGCTGAATGCTTCATGAGTTAGCCCCCCTTTTCAAGACTATTATATCGTAAAATAAAAGATTAATTAAGTTATTTTTTAGGGACCCAACCAATGGCAAGTGTTTTTGGTCCAGCATGAGCACCAACAACTGGTGTTAATGGGGTAACTTCAATGGATTTTAAGTTTGGTAAATGTTCCATTAAGGCTTGTTTAACCCAATCAACTTCATCAAAAGCATTCGCATGTGCGATGAATACTATGGCGTTATCTGTATAATGATCTTCGGCAAATTTTTCAACAATTCGACTTAATGCTTTAGAACGTGTACGAATTTTTTCAAGCGGTTCGATTTTACCTTCTCTTGTTAGATGAAGCATCGGTTTAATTTTAAGGATACTACCTAAAAAACCACTCGCTCCACTTAAACGACCATTCTTAACTAAATATTTTAATGTATCTACACTGACTAAAATCCCTTGATGTTCACGAATGTAGACAAGTTTATCTAAAATTTCTGGAATTTTTTTTCCGTTTTTAATCATTTCTGCGGCGGTTAAGACCATGTAAGCTTCAGGGTAGGCAACACTTAATGAATCAAAGACGGTTACTTTTACGCCTTCAATCATATTTGCGGCCATTTTAGCCCCTTCATGAGTCCCACTCAACTTAGAAGAAATCGTAATCACTAAGATTTCATCATATCCATCTTTTTTTAAGGTCTCATAAGTTTCTAAAATCACACCTGTTGCTGTTTGTGCAGTTGATGGCGATAATTCTGGATTCTCTTCTAATTTTTGATAAAATTCTTCTGCAGTAATATCAACGAAATCTGTATATTCATCTTCTCCAAATAATAAAGTTGAACGAATAACACGAATGTCATAATCATGTTTTAAGTAATCAATGCCTGAGTTTCCACATACTACTAAGCCAATTTTGCTCATTGTTGCCTCCTATTTATTTTGATATTCAAAGTATCTTATACCAAAGTTTACCAATAAAAGCTTTTTGTGTCAACAAAAAAACGTACAATACGTACGTTTTTAGTGTAATTTCGTTTTTAAATACTCATCCATATGGTGCGCTGCATCTTTTCCAGCCCCCATCGCTAAAATAACCGTTGCTGCCCCAGTAACTACATCGCCCCCTGCAAAGACACCTTCTAAGCTAGTCATGTGGTATTCATTGGTTATAATCCCACCCCATGGTTGGGTTGATAATCCTAAAGTATTATCTTTTAAGATTGGGTTAGGCTTTTGGCCGATTGAAATAATAATTTGATCAATATCAAACGTTTCAAATGTGTTTGTCGGTAGCGGTCTTCTTCTACCTGAAGCATCAGCTTCACCTAAAACCATTTTTTCACATACAACCTGTTTTAATATGCGGTTTTCACCTTTTAATTCAACTGGATTTCTCAGCAAATTAAAGATGATGCCTTCTTCTTTTGCATGATGAATTTCAGCTAAACGTGCTGGTAAACTTGCTTCATCTCTTCGGTACATAATATAAACTTCTTCAGCCCCTAAACGCTTGGCAGTACGGGCTGCATCCATCGCAACATTCCCACCCCCAACAACCGCTACTTTCTTACCGAGTTTAATCGGTGTTTTTGAAAGTTTATCGGTTCTTGAACGCATGAGATTTACACGGGTTAAAAACTCATTAGCATAATAAACACCATTTAAATTTTCACCAGGAATATTAAGGGCACTAGGTAAGCCAGCCCCACTTCCAATAAATATAGCTTGATAGCCTTCTTCTTTAAGTTGATCAATCGTTAAACTTTTTCCAATGACTGCATTTTTGATAAATTTAACACCGCTGGCTTTTAACTGATTGATTTCTTTTGTAACAATATCTTTTGGCAATCTAAAATCTGGAATACCATATTTTAAAACCCCACCATAATCATGTAAAGCTTCAAAAATTGTGACATCATAGCCTTTTTTTCTTAAACTTGCGGCATTCGCAAGACCCGCAGGTCCACTACCAACAACAGCAACTTTTGTGCCATTTGAAGGGATAACGTCACTTTTTGCAAGTTCATGCGTTAACCCGTAATCACCAATAAAGCGTTCTAATGCGCCAATCGCGACACTTTCCCCTTTAAGCGATAAAATACATGCCCCTTCGCATTGGCTTTCTTGTGGACAGACTCTACCGCAAATCGCAGGTAAAATATTATCTTCATAAATGGTATCAAAAGCTTGATTAAAATCATGATCTTTAATCGCTCTTATAAACTTTGGAATATTGATATGAACAGGACAAGCCTTCACACAGCGAGGATTTTTACAATCAATACAACGAAGAGCTTCTTTGAGCGCTTCTTCTTCTTTATAGCCTAATGCAACTTCTAAAAAATTTTGGTTTCTTTCGCAAGGACTTTGTTCTTGCATAAGCGTTTTTTCTAAACTAATCATCTAATCCCACCCTACAACGATGCTCTTCTTCTTTATAATAACTTTGTCTTGCCATAAGTTCATCAAAATCGACTTCTTCACCAGGAAAATCGGGACCGTCGATACAGGCAAAAAATGTTTTACCGCCGATACTTACACGACAATTCCCACACATCCCTGTTCCATCGATCATAATAGGGTTTAAACTAACATCTATACTTATGTCATGGTCTTTAGCCATATATGTGACATATTTCATCATAATGACTGGCCCAATCGCAATGATGTGATCAATCGTTTCATCTTGATTTATACGTTCTTTTAAAGCATCCGTTACAAGACCCTTTTTGCCATAAGATCCATCATCTGTTGTAATGGTGATCTTATCACAAAAAGCTTCATACTCATCTTCTAAAATAATATACTCTTTATTTCTTGCGCCGATGATGAGTTCAACGGTTGCGCCACTTTCTTTATACGCTTTTAGTTGCGGTAACAATGGGGCACTCCCCACACCACCCGCTACACCAATAACATGTTTCTTTTTCCTAATATGGGCAGCCTTTCCTAATGGGCCTACAAAATCACTAATTGTATCGCCAACTTCTTTTTCACCAAGCTTTAGGGTTGAATAGCCTAATTTCTGATAAATAATGGTGACTAAATTTGATGAAATACCCGCAATCGTTAGCGGAATGCGTTCACCATCTTCATCAACTCTTAATATCACAAAATGGCCAGGAAGCGCATTTTTTGCAACCAACGGTGCTTCAATTTTCATTAATTCTACCGCTTCATTTAGTACTTTTTTCTCTACTATTTTATACATGGGTCACCTCTTTTAAGTCAATTATAAAAGCGCTTTCAAATCATACATTCTCATTATAACAAAAAAAATCCGGATTGAAACGGATTTTTTAGGTTTTTTAAAAGCATGCGTCTAGTTAAGAAAAAAGATATGATTTACTCAGTTGTTATGATTCATATAGTTCTAAAATGGTTTCACCTTGGTTTAAGGTATACTTTCTTCTTTTTATACGTTTACTTCTTAACTTATTTGGATTCCTTACCATTTCTTTTAAGGTACTGCCTGAATGATACCCATGAATTACAATAATCTCTTTTGTATGCTTTGGGGCTTTTGCGATAAATTTTTCTAACGTTTTAATGGCATCATATTCTACCATACCATGGATATCAATGCTTAGAGTCATGGGTATGCTCCTTTACTAATTTTAGTCTTGATTTTTTGACGTCATGGATAGGATGCTTCGCTAAATAATCTTTTAAAAAGGCATCAATTTTTAAAGGATCATTTTTTATGGCGTCAATGGTTTTTGACTCGATGCTTTTTGAAAATGGGCATATTTTAATACAAACGCCACAATCGGTTCCTGAATTGGTCCATAACTGATAGCACGTTTGATCGTCAAACTTATAAAATGGACGGTTATTTCTAACTCTTTTATACGGTGTAATTGATTTTGAAGGACAGGTCATAACACATAAAGCGCAGCGTTTACAAAACGCTTCTAATCCAAAATCAATTGGTTGGTCTTCTTTTAGTTTTAATGTGGTTAAAACAGCTCCAAGGCGGATTCGGTTACCTAACTTTTTGTGGATAATATGATTTGTCATCCCAATTTCACCAAGGCCTGCATCATAAGCTAAAGGCACTAATGGGGTTAAATAATATGGTTCACTTTGAAACATACTTTTATACCCAAGTTGTTTTAAGTACATTGCTAAACGAAAACCCGTAAAAGCCATTTTCAAATAGGCATTTTCTGTTTCTAACATCTCTTCAAAGAAGGGTGCGCGTTCAATAAAATCTTGATCCATTTCTATCGCATAGACAATAGCATGCGTATAGCTTTTTTTAACTTCTTTTCCGTAGCTATCAAGACCAATTGTGAATGATAAACCGCCTTGATGTGAATAATAGTGCTCGTCTTTTAGTTTAACAATCCCAACATCACTTGCCCCATAATGTTTTGTGATGGCTTTAATATTTTCATGAAAATTTTGGCCGACATCAACTCTTTTACCCAATGGGGTTTCACTTAAGGTGTCATAAAACGATTTAATCATCAAATGATTCGCATTAGACAAAGGAAAAAAACGCGCTTTAAACGCATCACTTTCTCGTAACTTATCTTTTATGCCTTGGCTTCGCACGGCATCATCTTTTTCTTTTAGTTCAGGGTGGCGTTCATAAAATGCTTGATAGTTTTTCGAACCCTTCTTTAACTGAACCCGTGATAAGATGATATTACGTTCATCATAGATGACCTTCATAAAATCCCCCTATAGCAAGTTATCTGAATAGTCTTGATTTAATATCTTTTGGATGGTATTTAAGACGCTTTTTATCATAAGATCTTTTGAGGTTGTGGTAAAGCCACCACAATGCGGCGTCATCACAACATTTGAAAAGCTGTGGATAGGATAAATGGATGGGAGTAAGGTTTCATTTTTCTTAGGATATTCAAACCATACATCACTCGCAAATCCTTTTAAATGGTTATTTGCAAGGGCTTTATATAAAGCTTCTTCATCAATAACATTGCCTCTACCTACATTTACGATGATACCATCTTGTAAGTGATCAATAATGCCTGCATGGATGCTTTTATAAGTCGATTCATTTAAAGGGGTTGCAATAACTAAAATCTCAACACTTTTAGCTAATGATTCTAATGTTTCATGCAAAGTAACATCGTCTGGATAAGATTTATGACGGTTTAAAATATGCACAGATGGATTAAAAGGTTTTATCAGTTCGTGAAAGATTTGACCAATGCGGCCATACCCATAAATCCCAATTGTTTTATCAAATAAACTAACCCAAGGGGTTCTTTCTTTTGAATTGCGATGCCCCCAAAAGCCTTTCTTTAAATCGTTATGATAATTAATGACATTGCCTAATAAACTAAGTAATAATGTCAATGCTTTTTCAGCCACAAACTTAGAATGAACCGTTGTATTAAAAAGCATTACCTTGTGTTTTTTTAAGAGTTCAATATCAATACCATCTAGCCCAGTATAAGGCACAATGACTGCCTTTAAGTCTTCATGATAATCATCTTTCGTAAAACGACCACTAACGATAATATTCGCTTCACTTTTATGGCTAACCGGGGTTATATTTTCCATTAGTTCTAACGCTTTGATATAATCAGAATCTTTAGAATAAACACGCATTAAATCACCTTTTTCTTAATACAATCTTATTGACATGGTTGGTATATAAAATCTCTAAGTTAAAGCGTTTGGCAATCACTTGAAAGCTTTTATACGTATAAAAACTAACGTGGGTTAAATCTCTTCTATACCACCAATTTAAAAACGCTTCATTTGAATCGGTTTTAAAACTTGTTTGAATGGCTAATAAGCCATCTTTCTTTAGTAAATCAACTAATGTTTTAATGGTTTTTAAAGGGTTATGAAAATGTTCAAAGACTTCAGTAGAAGTAATTAAATCATAACGCTTGTTAAAAACCTCTAAATCATTATGATAAAAAGGATCGTACAAAGTTACCGAAAAACCTTTTTCTTTTAATAAATGGCCTAAGACAGGACCTGGCCCTGCGCCAAATTCTAGTACATCGCCTTGACCTATAAAAGGTGAAACGGTTTCATTTAAAAATGCTTCAAGCATTGCCTTATAGCCTTCATTTTCTAATGAATTTTCATGAAAATCATATTGTTTTTTTTCATCTTGGGCTTTTAATAAAGCTAAGTGGGTTTTTTTAGTAAACCCACAATCATTACATACAGTATAAGTAAGCAAGGAATCATTTATTTTTAAGTGTGGATCAACAAGCGTGCTTAAGCGTGTAGACCCACATAGTTCACACGTCACCTTTATATTTTTTCTTTTCATGATTCATTTGATCTAAGGCGATTACTAAAAATAAATGAAGCAAAGGCTTTTTCTCAGTTAAAACATCAATTTCATAAGCTTCACCAAACGCAAACTTGCCTTTACTTAAAGAGGCTAAACGGTTGTTATCATTATCATTAATTGAAAAAGTGTGATCAATTAATGAACCTTCAAAATGAACGGTTTCTTCTTTCATGTAAAGTTTATAAGATGGCTTTTTTGAACCAAAGGTACGATGAATTCTAGCGACTTCTTCTCCGATTTCATTATGAACACTATACACTCTATGTAACCTTAAAGTCATGCGTCTTTTTACGGTATATAAGACTTGTCCACTCATATCTTTAATTCTAAGGCTTCTTAATCCCATAAAGAATTTACCCTTAATTTTAAAGAGTTCCCCTTCTGTTTCATTACGTATTTTAAAACTTCGGTATTGTGCAAAATGATTTGGTTTAATATAAAATTTCATAAAGACACCTCCATGATTTATCTTTATTATACTTGATTTTAAAGAATTTTTAAGGGTTAAGTCCTTCTTTTCTTTCATAATCAGCTAAAATCTCACCAATTTCTTTGACAAACTCACTATCTTTTTTTAAATGATGCATTGCCCATGATGATAAAACCTTTTTAATCACATCATCTTTTAGTTTAATATGATTAAAAAAGGTATATTTACTTTTAGGTAACATTTTAAAATTGGTTTTAAAGTGACGGTTAATAAAGGCTTTATCTGCATAAAGTTCGATGACTTGACGGTTTAATTGATAATCGTTATTAAAAATATCCCCATCGGTAATCGTGATGGTTTTAAAGCCTGATTTTACAAGTTGGGCTTTGATAAAGGTAATATTGCCATAGCCACCACAGGGGATAACACGGTATAAAGTATCTTTATTTAAAAGCTTTAGCGCTTTTTCAAACCAAGGGACATCATACTTTCCTTCAACAAGTAAGAAGCGCTTTTGAAAACTTAAAGCTAAGGAATCTTTTAATGTCGATACTTCTTTAGTGACTGACGTTTTATAAAGTGGTGTAATGGTATAAGGGTAATCATCACTAAGGGTGGTTTTTTGCGTTGTAATCACACTTTGGGCAAACCCTCTTAAAACACTATTGAGTTTTGCATAATGAATGTGCTTATTAACGCGATCAATACCAATAATTGTATGAGGATGAAAGGTTTTTGATAAAAGATCACTACAAAATGTTTTAAGTGGTGGTAATGGGTGTGCTTTATTTCGTTTGACAAAAGATTCTTGGTTTGTTTTTATTGAAACGGTAATCGCTTCGTTTTCAAAAAATGGATAGGCTTTTAAAACATCTTGATGCGATTTTAGGCGTGGCACTTCTAAGAATAGTTTTAAGTATTGATGCATAAAGTCTATTGCGTTATAAGGGGTTTCTTTCAAATAAAAATAGTTAATATGATTAATCTTTAAAAAGTTTCCAATCAGTTTTTCAGGGTTGATAGTATAGTGCGGGGGAGAAAATGTTTTTCGATACCTTAAATCATCAATTAAACATTCAATCACAACATCTTGCGTTTTGTTTCTAATTTGGTCTATACTTAAGGTATGATTAAAGAAGACATCTAACGCTTCTAAAACGGTGGTTTTACCGCTATTGTTTGTCCCAACTAAAAGCGTATGTTCGCCTAAAACAATGCTTTCTTTTTTAAAAGCTTTAAAATTTTTAATGAACACATGACTAATCATACAATCACCCCTAAACCTATTATACATGAAAGGACGATATTTGTGCATAAAGACCGTATAGAAGTCTTAAGTAATTATTCTGTGAATAAAGAAAAACGTTATGTATTATATTGGATGCAAGAAGCGCAGCGCATTGAATTTAATCAAGCATTATTTGTAGCAATGCATACCGCAAATAAACATGACTTACCTTTAGTTGTTTTATTTGTGATTAAAAAAGATTTTAAAGATGCTTTTAGACGTCACTATGTCTTCATGCTTGAAGGCATTCTTAGTTTAAAAAAAGCGTTTGAAAAACTAAACATTAGTTTTATCATTGAAATCGGTGATTTTTTAGACACTTTAACTAATTACATAAAGGATGCTGCGTGTTTAATCATGGATAAAAGCTATTTAACGCATTTAGTCCAAGTGAAAAGCCAGGTCGCAAACGCTGCATTAGCACAAAAATGTTTAAGTATTATGGTTGAAACTGAGGTTATTGTCCCAGTAAGAAAAGCCTCAACAAAACTTGAATATTCTGCCCGTACCTTACGCCCTAAACTATTAAA
Source organism: Candidatus Izemoplasmataceae bacterium (assembly GCA_046541015.1). GTDB lineage: Bacteria > Bacillota_I > Bacilli_A > Izemoplasmatales > Izemoplasmataceae > Liberiplasma. The sequence continues at coordinate 48,366 of JBKHEA010000002.1, read as the reverse complement.
ACAAGTAGATTTTTATTTAGAAGATTTTACTTTACCAAAGTTAAAAGAATCCATTGATTTAAAAAATCCTTATAAAGACTATACTTTGGAAGATTTTTTACGTGAAATTAATCCTTCAAAAGCCATAAAAGAAACCCCTTATTTTAAAGGTGGCTATGATGAAGCCTCTAAGCGGCTTAAAAATTTTATCGATCAAAACTTAAAAGATTATGGCAATAACGACCCTAGTTTAGGCCACATTAGTACACTGAGTCCTTATCTACATTTTGGACAAATTAGTCCTAATGAAATCTATCAAACGATTGAGGCTTATAAAGATACATACCCTAACGCGGTTGAAAATTATTTAGAACAGCTCTTAGTTAGAAGAGAGCTTGCCTTTAACTTTGTAAGCTATCAAAAGGGTTATGATGACTTTGATCACATGACTGATTCATGGGCCTATGAAACGATGAAGATTCACCTAGGTGATAAGCGTGAATATATTTACACTATCGATGAACTAAAAGCCGCAAAAACGCATGATCCTTATTTTAATGCTGCCATGAATGAAATGGTAAAAACCGGGTTTATGCATAATTACATGCGTATGTATTGGGGTAAAAAAATTATCGAATGGAGTCCTTCTTATAAATTAGCTTATGAAACAATTAAAACCTTAAATGATAGCTATTTTTATGATGGTAGAGACCCTAATAGTTATGCAAGTATCGCCTGGTTATTTGGCAAACACGACAGAGCCTGGACTGAAAGAGAAATTTTTGGTAAGTTGCGCTATATGAATGCGAATGGTTTAAAGCGTAAGTTTAATATTGAAGCTTACGTTGAAAAAATCAAACAATTAAAGTAAAAAGCCAAGCAAAATAGCTGGCTTTTTTCATTAGTTAACGGTTAAAATGGCCAAACCCATAAAATAAGGGGAATACCAAATACGATAATCATAAGGGATAAAGGAATCCCTAATTTTGAATAATCACTAAATTTATACCCACCTGGACCCATAATGAGGGTATTAGATTGATGGCCAATTGGCGTTAAGAAAGCACTTGAAGCGCTAATGGCAACACCCATTAAGAATGGATCAATATTTGTTGAAAGGCCAAAGGCCATACTCACCGCAATAGGTGCCATGAGTAAAACTGCTGCTGCATTATTGACAACATTTGATAAAATCATCGTTACAATCATAATCATGGCTAAACTAAATACGGGCGATGCCCCAGTACCAAGGTTAAGTAACCAATCAGCAATTAGTGTTGCACCACCTGTAGTTTCAAGCGCGTTACTAATTGGAATCATAGCCCCTAATAAAACAATTATTGGCCAATCAATACTTTCATACATTTCTTTAAGTGAGACAAATTTAAAGAGCACCATTACCACTGCAGCGGCTAAAAAGGCAATCTGTGCTGGTAAAACCCCAAATGTCGTTAACATAATCGCCACAATAAAAATACCCAAAGCTTCTAAGACATACCCAATCTTTCCAAGGCGCAAGCCACGTTCTTGTAAGGGAAGCAAATCAAAATTAGTAATCAATTCTGAAATAGTATCTTCGCCCCCTTGTAATAATAAAACATCTCCTGCTTTAAACTTAATGCCTGAAGGACTCGTTCTAAGTCGTCCACCACTTCTTGCAACACCAAGTAAGTTGATGCCATATTGTGAGCGTAAATTTAAACTTCTTGCGGATTTATTCACCAACATACTATAGGCAGTAATCGATGCTTCTACTAGTGTGACTTCTTCATTAGCTAAATCTTCAGAAGTTAATTTATCAGCTTGAGATAACACTAACCCACTTGCATCCATGAGTTCTTGAAGATCTTTTGCGCTTGCGCGAACGATGATGGCATCATCTTCTTTTAAGGCTCTATAAGGATTTACTGATTTATAACGGTAGTTATCTCTTATATGGCCGATAACATAAATATCGCCTTCAATTAGCTTTTCAAGGGTTTTAACTGCCTCACCCACCACTTTAGCTTTTTCTGGTACTTTTAGTTCTGTAATATAATCCTTAATTTCAAAGAGTTCATCACGAGACATTTTCCCTTTTCGGTTGGGCATTATAAACTGTGAAAATAAAATTAAATAAAGTGCCCCTATTAGTGCTAAAGCCCCGCCAACTGGTAAAAAGTCAAACATCGTAAAGGATTTTAGATGTAACCTTTCTGTTCTAAAAGATGCGATAATGATATTTGGGGGTGTCCCAATTAATGTCATCATCCCACCAAGGATAGAGGCAAAGGCAATCGGCATTAAATATAAGGAAGGTGAGCGTTCGTTTTTTCTAGCTATACGGATTGCTACAGGCATAAATAATGCAAGTGCCCCAACGTTATTCATAAACGCACTAGCAATCGTGACTGATAGAATTAAAGCGCTAATTTGAATGAGCTCAGACTCACCAAGATTACTAATAAAGCGAACAATAAAATCAACGATACCTGTATTCATTAAACCTCTACTAATAATTAATACGGCAATCACGGTAATCACTGCCGGATGAGAAAAGCCAATAAAGGCTTCTTCATAAGGGACCAAGTTAAAAAGTGTTGCTAAAATTAATGCAACAATCGCTACAAGATCATAACGATATTTTCCCCATATGAAAAATATAAGTACTACTCCTAGCAATCCATAAATTAAGCCAATATCAACGGTCATAATAGCCTCCTAATGTAACATTTTTCATTCATCATAAATTATGATTTAACTAAGTTACTATTAAAATCTAAACTAAAAGACTGTTTAAGTACCCTTTAACTATACTTAAATCGAATAACACTTTATAAGGTAAACGTATGGATTAAATATCGTAACTTGTCGCAATTTGTGCTGGTGTTTTTCTCAATAATAAAGCAACCGGTAATGTCCCTGAAATAATATTCACAAGATAAATAAACAAAATCCCGCTCATTACACTAAGTACCGATATATGCCCGATTTCATAAAAGGATTCAGTACTTTGATTGGTTGTATAAATCATGTAGGTCATGAAAATAAAACCAATTAAACTTGAAAAAGTTGTTAATACCGCACTTTCTACAATAAAGCGCTTAATGAGCTCAAATCGCTTAGTCCCAAGCGCGCGATAAACACCAATTTCATAAATACGAGAAATCATCGAAGAACGCATGACAAAGTAAAAACTAATCGCTGTAGCTGCTAAAGATACTGCAGAAAATATTAGTGAACCAATCGAACGGGAAAGAGAATCCGCTAAATAGCGTTCACGCTCAATACGGTAAATATGCTGTGCTTGATGGGTTGATGTTTCAATGCCATTTATATAATCCACGGTTTCATCTGGATTATTTGAATAAACATAGGCACTTTGAATCTGTCCTGTAAGGCTTTCATAATAAAGTGTATTAATCGCTTCACTAAATAAAATACTTGAAGAAAAATAATCTTCGCCATCCATTTCACCTTCATAAACCCCAACAACCGTGAAGGTTTTGCCTTGGATGATGATCGTTTCTTCTGCAAAAGAACTTGGGTTTACGATTAAAGATGATAGAAGAATCTCATCGTTTTCCGTAATATCACGGCCCGCTAGAATCGTTAAATCATCATCAAAAAACTCACGAGGATGATAATTTAACTCATTTGCTTGAATAATAAACGCATCATACGCATAAATGACTGGTGCTTGTGTATCGGTTATCCCAACAATTTTAATGGGATAATCTCTTAAGGCATTGCTTGGTAAATAAATATCAAGTTTTAAGAAATCTTCTGGGTCTTTTATATCAAGCGCTCTAATTTCTTCTTTATCATTTAAAAGCGAATGAATGAAGGCAATATCTAATAAAACTTCATCTGCACTAGAGGGGAAATCTCCATATAAAAGTGCTTCTTCACTAGTTTGACTAAGCGGGACTAAATTCCCTGTAATCGATGCACTCGTATAATTTTGATAACGCCCATAGACATTTGGCAAGCTAAGATTTAAAGAAACCCCTGGATTGTTTACACTATGATATAAACTATAATCATCAATTGATGCGTGATCCATAAGCGCTAAAAAGTCATCATAATCTTCTTCTTTAGTGTACGTTATATCAACCGTATTTTTGGGCTGGACTAAGAAATCTTCATCATCAACCGTAATAATATTAAATATGTTAGAAACGGCGCTTGCGACAATCATTGCCCCAATCGCAAATCCAAAAAACAAGACTTTAGAGCCTCTTGAAGCATCTAAAATTTTACTTACCGATTGCGCAATAACATTTTTAAAACTAAAATTAAATCGTTTTTTTCCTTTTTCAACACTTTTATTTAAAACCTCATGAAAATCAAAGGGTTCAACATCACTTTCTTCTTGCACAGATTCACTGGAGGCTTCGATAAGTTTAATCTCACTTTTTTCATCAAGTACGACAATTTTTTTTACATCCATTGATTTTTCTAAATCAATATAAAGGGTTTTATTTTTAATAATCAAGCGAGCATTAAAGCCACTTTCAAGTCCTTGATCGTGATAAATTTTAACTTCTGATTGATCTTTGTTTAACGTTTTTTCTTCTAAATCTTTTAAGAAGATATTGGTCTCTTCATTGACACTTAAAGAACCACTTGAAACATTATCATAATCTTTAATAATCTTTCCATCTTCAAGTTCAATAATGCGGTCAGCAAAATAGTGCGCGAGTTCACGCTCATGCGTCACCATAACAACAAGCCCAGTTTTAGAAATTTGTTTAATTATACGCATGATATCAAGCGTATTTTTTGAATCTAAATTTCCAGTTGGTTCATCAGCTAAAATCAGTTTTGGGTTTTTTGCTAAAGCACGAACAATCGCTACGCGTTGTTGTTGACCCCCTGAAAGCTGAGAAGCTAAACGTTTACGGTAATTAAACATATTAACCGCTTTTAAAAGATAGTAAATTCTATTTTCTATTTCTTGTTCATCTTTAATACCAATCATTCGTAAGGTTAAAGCGATATTTTCATAAACACTTAAATGCGGTAATAAATAATAGTTTTGAAAAATCATACCGATTTTTTCATTGCGTAAATTATCCCAAACGCTTGGGCTATATTTATTAATGATTGCTTCTTCAAATTCTATGGTGCCTTTATAAAAACTATCCATTCCACCCATGACATTTAAAAGCGTTGTCTTTCCGCTTCCGCTTGCGCCTAGTAAAATCACTAAACCTTTTGATGGGAATTCTAAGGTAACATCATTTAAAACGTGTAACTCATTACGTTTTTTACGGTTGTAAAATTTATTTAAAGCATTTAATTTTAACATGTCGCACCTACTCTACACGAAGCGTTGTAATAACGCTTTCTTTAAAGATTCTTTTATTAAATCGATACCCTAATCCAATAGCCATCATGAGTAAAATCACTATTACAAATAGATAATTTGAAAGACTAAAATAACGTAAATGATTTGGAATAATCGTATCAAGCAAGGCATTTATAAATAATAAAGCGTAAACAATGATAAAGGCAATAAAGAATATAATAATCTGTTCAAAAATCGTTACGCTATTTAAATCTTTTTGTGAAGCCCCTATCGATCGATAAATCACATAATCTTTCTTGCGGGCTTTCATGATATTGCGTAAAGCGATATACGTTAAAAAGTACATACCTATAAGTAAGAAAAAGACACTAAACGTTAACATAATGCGTCCAAATATGCCAAAATCAAAGCCACTATATACTTCGATTTCTGCAGGATACATTGGGTGATAGATGGCTTGATCGATTTTGCCAATAACGTTTCTTGCATCAAAATTATCTAATACAACTAAGGTAATTTGTGGGCTTTGTAAAGTAAATAATGCATTTAAGGTTTCTTGATTCATCGTAATGCCATACCCATAATCAAATTCACTACCTGTAATTACTTCACCGATTACAACATCATAATCTTCTTCATATAGCGGGTGGATGAAGTTTAAATTAAAACTTTCATCTTCTATATCAGAAGTCTCAAGGTTAGCGCCTAAAACCCCGCTTTCATTAATCATATCAAAAATAGGTTTATTAATATGGATTTCATTGTCTGTTAGGTCATTATCAATAGTCACACTTAATCCATATAGTTCAGTAGCGAGTGTATTATTATAAAATAAGTTTGCGCTTAATAACCCACTACTTGCATCAAACTGTACTTTGGTATCTTCATAAAATGTTTGATGAAAATAAGCGGTATTATCATAATTACCTGCATAAACACCAACTACTTCCATGACAAAACCATTTGAATCATCATCTCCATCAATCGGACCGCGCCAAAAGGAATCTTCATTGGTTAAAACAAGCGTATCGCCTAATGAGGCAAACTCATCACTAACGACAATTTCATTAAGCGCATTAGGTAAACGTCCTTCACTTAAATCGTTCGTTTTTAGTAAGACACTTGGTAAAACGCTAAAATAATTTCCAGTTTCTTGGTCAATATAACCCAAATCCCAAATAGGGTCAAATGGAGTCACCGCTAAAACATCATCTAAAGCTTCAAACGCATCAATTTCACTTTCTGTAAAGGGGGCTTCATCCCACCTAACAACAACTAACCTTGATGGGTCATTATTATTAAATATTGGGTGCCAACTACTAGAAATATTACTATCATTGATGCCTTGGACATAACTTCCATAAGAAAATGAAAAAACGGTAATAATAAATATGCCAATACTTAAGCTTAAAATTAAACGCTTTGGCATACTAAAAAGATTTCTAAAAGCCATCATGAGCCGTTCAGTATAGGTCATGCCACTTTTTAAAGGAGGCACCTCAATGGTTTTTTCTTCGGTTTTTTTAATGGCTTTATCTTCAACAATTTCACCATCAAACAAACGAATGCGTCTTGTCGCATGCGTTTTAACTTCATCGTAACTATGCGTAACCATGACTACGAGTTTATCAAGCGATATTTCTTTTAAAAGTTCGATGATATTTTTACCGGATTCTTTATCTAAATTGCCTGTAGGTTCATCCGCAACGATAATTGGACTATCCTTAGCTAATGCGCGGGCAATACTGACACGTTGTTTTTGTCCACCTGATAAGGTGCTGGATTTTTGATGGGCTTGATCTAGTAAACCAACGCGTTTAATTAGTTCTAATGCTCGCGTTTTGCGTTTTTCTTTTTCATAGCCTTGGATGGTTAATGCCGCCATGACGTTTTGAAAAACCGTATAAGAATCTATAATATTATAACTTTGGAAGATAAAGCCAATATATTGACTTCTATAGTGCTCCCAGTCTTCTTTAGAATAATAAGATGTTTCTTCACCATTTATATAAAGTTCGCCTTCTTCATAAGTATCTAACCCACTAATAACGTTTAGTAATGTACTTTTACCACTACCACTTTCACCTGTGATGACCACAAACTCACCAATGTGCATGCTTAAAGAGATCCTTCTTAATGCTTGTGTGACAGAATCGTTACTGCGATAGTATTTTGAAACATTTTCTAGTTTTAACATAATCCACCCCTATTCTAAAAATATTATAGCATATAGACTATCATTGCAGCATGAATAAAGAAAAAACACGCTTTCGCGTGTTATATCGTTTTGGTGTATTGGATGCCTTCTTTTGACTTTTCAAAGCCCATTTTCTTTAAATACGCTTCATGTCTTGGATGGCTTGATGAAGCAATGAATGTTTCATACCCTAAGTCTTTAAAACGCTTCGCTTCATTTTCATAAATATGCGCACTAGTTTTAAAATCTTGATACATTGGGGTTGCATAATCTAGTTTGATTTCTAATGTTTTTTGATCAAGTGGTTCGACAAGAAAAATCCCGGCATGGTTCATATTTCTTAAAATGAAATAACCAAAGGTTTTTTCGTTTAAATCCGTTTTTGAAAACGGCATAAACTCTTTAATTGCCCCTTCATAAAACTGAATGAATTCTTTAACATATTCATCATTACCCTTTAAAGAAATGATATCAAAATATTCTTTAGATCTTAACATTTGATTGAGGTAATAGATATTGATACCAACAATCCCTAAGTTCATCACAACGACAGGAATTGACCCAATAAAATAACCATAAATCGCAAAAATTAGTGATCCTACTAAATTAATAAAACGTAATCGTTTGATGGAACGCATCACTAAAGACACTAAAATAATAAATGATGCAACATACCCTAAATACTCAACGAAATTTTCCATAAAATCCTCCTTTAAAATAACATTTGATTATATCATAAATAAATTATTTTTAAAGGATTTTTCATGATTTCTTTTTTCCATAAACAAAACTCTTTAAGTATTGTATAATGAATGTAAAGTGGAGGTGAGTGTAAACTGTGAAACAATCTATCTATAGCGTAAATATATTCAGCTTTTTAACGGTTTTAGTAGCTGTCATGATTGGACGCACGTTCATGGTGCCTCCACTTTCAGGAAGTATTGTATGGCCAGCTATTGGCATTAGTTTTGGGCTAGTTTTAGTCTATAAAGAAAAAGTCATCTTTCCTTTATTCTTAGCGACTTTTATCGGTCAGTTAGCCATGAATGCATTCATCAATCCGACTTGGCTAACCTTAAGTATTCAGCCCTTTATCCTTAGTTTACATACTATGTTGATTATTTACATTGGGGCTTATTTTTTTAAAGCGTTAAACATTACGCCTAAATTATCCACTCAAAATGGTTTTAAAGCGATTACCGTGTTTTTTATAATGGCACTATTTCAAGCATTACTTGCGAATATTGGTCTCTTACTTTTTTCAAATTTACCGCTTGATTTATTTTTAGAAAGTGTCCTTATTTGGGGACTTGGTGGGTTTTTTGGGTTCATTGTGTTTGGAGTACCAACTTACTTTTCACTTACCTATGATGAAACCCCGATTACTTTTAAATATAGTCAAGAAAGAGCCTTATTTTTTATCGCTTACTTCTTATTTACGCTTTTTATATTAAACGATTATATTCCTTTTATAAATTTTTCCAATTTTAAGTATTTGTATATTGCCTTTTATGTTTTTATTGCCTTTAGATATAGTTATAGAATGTTTTACACGGTTGCCTTTTTCACATTGTTTATGATGGTTATTTTCCCTCCCTTTAGAGGTGATATTTCTAATATTGCCTATTTATTTGATGTCAACTTCTTTTTAGGGGTTAATTTATTGGTAGTTTTAATCTTAAAAAACTTTTTAATCGATATTAAAGAAAACGAAGCCTTTATTTTATCAAAAAGTGACCGTTTGGAAAAACTTATAGAAGCAACCCAAACCTTATTCACTTTAGGCCATGAGCTAAATACAGTCAGTAAAAATACCATCGATGATCAAGTTAAAAAGATTTTTAGAACAATCTTTACTCTTTTTGAAAAAGCGGATTATGGTTCTATAGCGATTGTTGATAAACGGGTGCGCTTTTTAGATGCGATTGGGTTTGATGTAAAAGCATTAAATGCTTTAAACTTTGATAGTAGTGATTGGAAGTTTGCGGTTGATGAACCCTTTATATTAAAAAACGCAGAAGATGCCTATAAAAAAGAATTAAAAGATAACTATGAAGCTTATCATAAAAATGCTCCAGAAGTCAAAGAAACCTTGTTTATATCTATTCGAATCACTAAAGAAGTCATGTGTGATTTAAGCTTTGATATTGCAAAGGGAAGTTTAAAAAGTTTTGATGATATGGACCTTATGTATTTTAGTTCGATGCAAAAGTTGATTGGAAGTTTTTATGATTCTCAAGAACTTGCGATTGAATATGATACGATTAAAGACGATATCGTCTTAAGTTTGATAAAAACTATTGAACTTTTTGACCCATCAACAACGCAACATAGTTTTGATGTTGCAAACTTTGCGACCTCTATTGGAAAGAAACTTGGATTAAGTCAAGATGAGTTAACCGATCTATACTGGGCAGGAATTTTACATGATATTGGTAAAGTAGGGTTAGATAACACAATCTTAACCGCGCCTAAAACCCTTTCGATAAGTGAATACGAACATGTTAAAAGCCATCCGATTTTAGGCTATGAAATATTAAAACAATCCAAAGAATTATTTAGAATTTCTAATGCGGTTAAACACCATCATGAAGCCTTAGATGGTTCTGGTTATCCAGATGGATTAACTCGTGATTTAATTCCCTTTATTAGTAAGATATTAGCAGTTTGTGAAATGGTAACAACTTTAGCACGCACACAAGTTTATCAACCACAGGCTTCTAAACAAGCAATCATTGATGAACTTTCTTTAATGCGTGGTAAACTTTATGATGAAGCCATTACAGATGTTAGCATCAACTTAATTATTGAAGGGGCTATTGATGATTATTATCAGCGTGATTAATGTCAGAATTTTTTATCTAACTTAAAAGTAATTTCTCTATTGATATCAAAAAACACCTCTAAAAAATATTATCGAGGTGTTTTTCTATTGTAATTTTTTTGATCAAATAAGCTAAAATATTCATCGATTAGAACGCTGATTACGTTTAGTCAATGGGATTAAGATACATTAGGCGCAGCACGCCCATCTTAGTTACGCGATGTCCTACCCAAGGCATAGCTAAGTCTCCATACTGCGCGCCTTTGTATGCTTTCCGAATCTATTATACACAAAAAATGTAAGCGTTGTCAATAGCTTTTTTGATAATAAAAAAAGCGCCATATTTGGCGCTTTTTAAGGGTGTTAACTCTCTGGTGAATAAGTTCCTTCTGCAAGGTCATAAAGCACTGAACTAATCATGCTAATATCACCTGTATAGACCTCAATAATTGTATCACCTTCTAAGACAACTAAGAAAGCTTCACCATCAGTAAAGGAAATGGTTGGACTTTCATAAGCGTATCCATAATTAAAGCCATATAGGTTGCCTAATAGTTCTGAATCTTGCATATAGTAGGCATATTCAATATCATAAGCTAAGTCATTACATTCTAAACAGTAATCGCTATAACCAAAGACTGCCCAGTAGGTTTCTTGGTGATAGATGCCATAGTTTTCAAAATCACTATAATCATAAAGTGGTGGTAAATAATAGTAAGGATCATCATTATAAAATGGTGGTTCCTCAGAATATCCATACATAGTGTCATAGACACCGTATGAGAAGAATAAGAGTAGTAATCTTGTCATTGTGAAGGTTTCTTCATTGACTAAACTAATATAATCAACCACATCAGTACGATTTTCTGGCATGGTTTCATTAAATTCAGTTAACGCTTCTAATGTAACTGGTCCATCTAAAACCATCGCGCCATCAATCCAGAAAAATTCTGCGGTTAAGACGCCTGCATCAAGGGTAAAGGTAGTGAGTTCTTTATTAAGGATGCCTACACTTTCATAAATGCCTGTAAAGTCATTTAACGTGTAAGTTCCATCATCATACTCTCCTAAATCCATTTCATTTTTAATCGTTTCCATGAGTCTTCCTAACTCACTTAGTAAGACCCCACGCGCTACTTCTTCTAAGACTAAGTTTAAATCCGAAGTTTCAGTCATTAATGGGATTTCACTAACCGTTGCATCACCAGAAATTGTCATAGCCATGGTTAGGGTTGTGAAAGGATTTGGACTTTCATTTTGACTAGCTAAATGGTCAAATAACGGCACCATATCCATATGCATCATGATTTCACTTGGTTCCCAAGGAGTATCAACGAGTAAGGTCATTTCCATAGGGTCCATACCTTCAAGCATATCATAAAGCATGTCTAATTCTGTGAAATTTTCACAATCCATTTCCCCATCACAATTGATTGGGTCAACGAGTGGTAAGTCAATGGCTTCAAGTTGATCAACAAAGAGCCATAAATCATTTAAAAATTCTTGCGTGAATGCCACAAACATTTCATCGCTCATTTCAAGGGTCGCTTCTAATCCAAGTTCTTCAGTTTTATTAAGTGTCATTTCCATTAGTTCATGAGACCCAAAATAATGCATGGATAAGTATGGATTAAAGCGATCTAAATCATTAAGTAAGGTTTGATATTCTAAAATAGCACCAAATTCTCTCATGTTGTAAAAAATCATGTCTTGGAAAATAGCGAGTAAGGTTTTAAATTCGCTTTCTTCTAAACCTTCAAAATAAGTATGATAATCTCCCATGATTAACTGGCTAAGCATTTCATTATAATCAAAAGTACTAGCGCTATTTCTTAAAGCGTCTAAATCAATGGTTTCAATATAAGCATAAAGTGCATCATAATCTAAACCTGGTATCGTGCTTAAATCAGTTTCAGCCTCTGTAACTATCGTTAAAAGTAAATCCTCTATTAACGTATCATTTTGATACCCTTCAGCAAGTACAGCAAATGGCGCATCTAAAATATCGCCTAATATGGTCGCTTGCGCTTGTGTTAAGGTATCTAAAAGCATAAAGATGCCATCATCATTTAAAGTAGCATAGTAAGTATCATAATCAAAGCCCGCATCACGTAAAGCCGTTTCATTCTCAGAGAATGCTCCTAAGAGTTCACTTCTTAAAACATTTTCTTCAACTGAATCAATTAAATGATCATGATTCATATCAAACGCATAAGCAACCGCTTGATTAACATCCCAATCCATAAGGGCATCAAAGATAAGTTCTAGCTGCATGTTTGCGGTGGTTTTATCTGCGCCAATTAAATCTAATAAATCATCTTCTAATGCGTCAACATCACTTAGTTCTGGGAATGCTTCAACTAAGATGCCTTCTATAAAGGCTTTAAAGGCTTCAATTTCAACCATATTTTCTAAAGAATCATCATAAGTGAATTTTACCCAGTCAAAGTTTATATCAAAGAGTTCATTCACAATAAAGAGTTGTTCTGAGTCAAGTTCATCATAGAGTCTTGAAATATCTAAGTACGTTGTAACGCTTGAATCACTAATCAAAAAAATCATATGGAATGTGATGGCTTCTTCTTCACCATCTAGATCAATATGAATAATGCGTTCCATAATGCCAGCATCAATGGTATCTGTGTAACGTTCAGTGATTGTAATTACTGCATTTATAGGGGTTTCATCATAAGGGTCAATATAGTCTGCAGTAATAACGGTTTCCATTTCTAAGCCTTCATCAAAGCCCATTTGACTCATAAGTGGTGTAAGATAAGATAAATCACCATTCCATGAATCAATGACTGAATCTACGAAGACTTCGTTTGGATCTGGATTGTCATCATCATCGTCATCATCGTCGTCGTCATCATCGTCATCAGGATCAACAACGGTAATATCTCGTTCAACGGTTGTTGTTAAATCTTCTGAATTTGTAACCGCATAGCTTAAGGTGTACACCCCAGCTGTATTAACATCTACTGTCCCTGTAACGGTAATACTTGATGTTAAGTTACCATCTTGTATATCGGTAGCACTAACCCCATCTAGTGGATCAAATTCATCCCCTAAATCAATGGTAACATCGTCTGCCCCTAAAATAACGGGTGGTACTGGGTCATCGATAATATCATCAATATCATCACCACCTATTAAATCACAGGCAGATAAGATTAGTGTAAAACTTAAGAGTAAGAAAGTAAGTAATAGTTTCTTCATTTCATTCACTCCTTCAAAGATTTTATACTTTCATTATATAAAAGAGTTGTGAAAATATTGTGTAATCTAAAATTTAATTTGACAACCAAACTATTTATGCATTGAGGCTTTTTGTGTATAATAAAAGAAAGGTGGTGATAGCTTGCGTAACTTATTTAAAAATCAGTTTAAAACGTTATTAAAAAACCCGCTTTATCCAATTTTATTAGGGTTTGTGTTAATGCTAACCATCACTGCTTATGTAGGGGTTAACCAATTAACCACACGGTTAAATCAACCGATAAATGATTTTTATGAAACCCAAAATGTTGAAGACTTTCACCTCACCTTTGGTCAAATTCGTTTTGAACATCTAACAGGCATGCAGCGACTTGAAGTTTGTCAAACGTTAAATATTATCGAATGCACCAGTTTAGATGAAGATGATAAAAGTCAAATGAATTATATCAACACCCTTATTGCTGAGCGCATAAGTTTTAGACCCCATCTATATGAAACGCTTTATGACCCAATCATGTTGCCTTTAGTTGAAAATTATGATATTGAGTTAGAACGTAACATTAGTTTAAATATTGAAGAAGATGATTATGTCTATCGTTTAATTACCATCAATGAAAAGATCAATAAACCACTGTTAACAGATGGTCGATTACCAGAAGGACTAAATGAAATTGCGATTTATGAAGCGTTTGCGAAAGAAAATCAAATTACCCTTAATGATTCATTAACGATCTTAGGAAAAGATTTAAAAGTGGTTGGCTACTTTTATGCACCTGATTATACGTTTCCTGCCTTAAAAGCAAACGCCATTAACTTTGATGCGAAAACACAGTCGCTCATCTTAATGAATGAAGCGACACTCTTTTCTTTTATGCGTCCAGTTACGGTTAAATATCAAGGCGTTGGTGATTTAAGTTTATTAGAAGATGACTTTGATGTAACCGATATTTATACTTCTCAGTTTGCTTATTTAGGGCGTAATACCCAAATGATTCAAACAGTCATGCCAAGAGATTATAATTTTAGAATCGATGGCATTGCTTTAGAGACACAAATTAGTGAAACTTTCTCATCTTTCTTTATTGGCGTTTTTATCGCCTTAACGTTATGTTTAATATTTTTCTTTTTAGCCTATTATATTGAGCGTCAAAAAGAAAGTATTAAAATCCTGAAAATATTAGGGTACACCAATACGAGTGTTAGCGTTAGTTTATTGCCATTTAGTCTACTATTAATTACCGTTAGCTTAATCAGTTATGGCATGGGGTTAGTTTTATCTAGTCTTTTTTATCCAGTTTATAAAGCGCGTTATCAGTTTCCTAGCGCGTCTTTTGAAATTGATTTACAAACACTAATTACGGGATTAATCGTGCCAATAGTATCAATTGTCTTACTCAGTGCATTATTTAGTTTTTATTTAATTAAACGCGTTGAAAAACCGATTCGCTATACACCATTAAAAATCAGGCTTAATCATAGTAAAAATGCTTTGTTTAAAGGGTTACTTTTCTTAGTTATTTCAGTTTTACTCCTTTTTTCTCTTTACACAAGTCAAATGATTGATACGTTTAAAGAAACTACCACACAAGGCAATGATTATGCTTATAACATTGTCTTGGCTCAGTTTGATGATGATGCTTTAAGTCATCAAGAACCTTACACCCTTACAAGTGGGTCAATTACTTTTATTAATGAAACCTTTTTATATAATCCCCTTCATCTACAAGTTTATGGGTTAAGCCAAGATAGTACGTTAAAAACTTTATACACGCAAAGCCGGCCAATAAATTACGGGGTTTTTGATAACGGGGTTATCATTAGTAAACATGCCAGCATTACCCATGATTTAAACGCCTATGATGAAATCACTTTAAGCGTTGGTGGTGTGGCACGTACGTTTAGAGTGATTGCGATTAGTGATGAACTTATTGAAAGTGCCCTATATTTAGATCAAGCTATCTTAAATGACATGTTAGGCTATGAAAGTGATAGTTATAATGCTTATTTTACAAATCAAGCACCTATTCAGTCTGATCGCACGATTTTAAGAATCATTGATTATGACCGTGTTGTGAGTGAAATTACAACACTATTTGACTTTAGTAATCGATTAATTGAAACCTTCTTAATCTTTGCGGTGATTATTGCTTTAGTAATGTTTTACTTTTTAATGCATAAAGAATTTAATGATGCTTTAAAAGAACATGCGATGTTAAAAGCGCTTGGGGTTGATGGGTTTAAACTCTACATAATGGGTATGTTTAAAAGTTATCTTTATATCACGATAAGTTTTATAGCTGCTTATATAATGACAGGGTATTTACTTAAGTTCTTGACCGCTTATTTATATGATAGTCTAGGCTTTTTATTTATTTTTAAACAAGCTTACTATGTCGCTTTAATCAGTTATATCATTGTATTAATTTTAGCGTTTATAAGCACATTAAGTATTTTTTATCGCTTCAACAAAACCCCTTTAAGTATCCATTTAAAAGCATAAAAAAAAGCGCCTAAGCGCTATAAATCATCAAAAAAATCTTCGTCATGATCAACCCACAAAAAGTGATCATCCGCTCCGTAAAAATAATCAAATTTACTAAAAGCTATATAATGAAAAAAGACATTGCCATTTACTTGTTCATGATACCCATAGACTAGTTGATTGGTCGTATGATGAAAAAAAGGCATATATTCAACCCCATCAATGATGGCGTGATCAACACTATCAACGGTTTTAAAGGCATCAAAATGTTTTACATGGTAAGTTTGATAACGCCCATTTTTAATCAATTTTTTCGTGCGTTTAATCGCTTCTTCTAGACGCATACCTTCACTCCTATATAAGATATTAAGTAAAATCGTTACTGTATTATAGCATATATAGTATAATAAACCTATAAGGTGGTGAAACAATGAAAGAACACCAATTAAAAAATGAACTCATCAAATCAGGTTTTAAGGCATTTGCCCGTCAAGATTATAAGAAAGTCTCGACCAATGAAATTGTCAAAAGCGCAAATGTTTCAAAGGGGTTACTCTTTCATTATTTTGACAATAAGGAAACGTTCTATTTTACCCTTTATGAAATGGCTTGGCAAATTATCCATCGTGATATTTTCGCTGATTTCCCTTTTGAAAACAAGGATCTTTTCGAACGCCTAAAAATCTTAATTATTGCCAAAACAAGTGCCTTACAAAAACATAAAGTCATAGCGGCTTTTATTAAACGCGTCCATTTAAACCAAGATGAAGAATTTGTTGCGAAACGCAATAAAATTTATAATCATTTTACGATAAAAAATTATAAACGTATTTTTGAACAAATTGATGATTCACAGTTTAGAAATAAAGACTATTTAGATGAAGTCTATAAAACAGTCACATGGACTTTTAACCGCATCACTAGTGAATGGGAAAAAAGTCATCAAGACAAAGAAAATGATGTCGCTTTAAACATCTTAGAACAAGAACTCACGCACTATATAGAATTTTTTAAAACATTCTTCTATAAATAACCCTTCAAAATTTGAAGGGTTTTTTTTATGCGATTAAGCCAATATAGTAAAAGATGGTGATAAAAAAGACAAATAAAATAATCGGATTTACAATAACCCCTAATAAGATATTAGAAACGAAATAAGCATCTTTTTCATGGGTTTTTCTTAATAGGGTTAAGTTTAAGGCATTCACAAAATAAATAATAAGAATCGCCATATTACTAATGATTAAAACAAACCCTATATAAATCATAATGTTATGTAAGGGATACAAGTAAAAAGAAACAAGTAAATGTACAATCGACGCCATCATGACTCGTGATAAATGATAAAAAAGTTGTTTAGAGTCCACGTGAGGCTTCTTTAACGTAATAGCCAAGTCCAATGGCTTTAGGTCCAGCATGGGCGCCAACAGCTGGGGTTAAAGGCATGGTGAAGACGGCTTTTATTTCAGGTTTTAATGTTTTGATTTTTTCTTCGATATATTTTGCGGTTTCAAGGTTATTCGCATGACAAATAAACGGTTCAATTTCTAATGATTTGGTTTCTTCTAAAAACATTTCAATTACGCGATCAACAGCCTTTTTAAAGGTTCGGATTTTTTCAATACTTTCAACTTTACCTTCTTTTGATATATGTAAAAGTGGTTTAATTTTTAAGACATTCCCAATTAGCCCTTGAGCATTGGATAAACGACCGTTTTTAACTAAATATGTTAAGGTATCCACCGCAAAATAAATATGGTTATTATCTTTGATAAAGGTAATGGCTTTAATAATTTCATCTACCTTTTTACCTTCACTAGCCATGCGTGCGGCGGTTAAAGCCATTTTTGCCTGAGGGAAGGCAACACTATTACTACTAATGACATGAATATTTAATCCTTCAACTTGTTTTTTAGCGACATTAAAGGCACTATAAATACCACTCATATGTTCACTAATTGTCACCACAATTAAATCGGTATACCCTAAATCTTTCATCCTTTGATAGGCTTCTACCATTTTAAGGGTAGGGGGTTGAGAGGTTTTAGGAATAAGACTTGAATCACTTTCAATTTTGGCATAAAAGGCTTCGGCAGTAAGTTCTTCATAATCGATATACTCTTCATCATTTAGATGGATAATAGAGCGTAAAATCGGTATTTCATAAGCATAATCAAAATAATCTAAACACGCGTTGGTGTCAGTAATAACTCCTATTTTCACAACGTCACTCCTTAAAATTTTCTAAATTTATTATAGCATGCTTTTATAGGGCTTCAAAGACTATTCAAAAAAAAGTGTAGCCTAAGCTACACCTTTAAAATATTTCTACAATAATAAAATGGGCATGAGATATTGGTTGAATATGTAAGGTTTCTGTAGCGTGGATAGCATCCCCTGCATAAATATGCTTCCCGTTTATGTAAGCATCGCCACTGATTTCATATAAATACATTTCTGTAGCGCCTCTTAACTCAAAGGATTTATAGTGTTCTTCATCTAAATCCATAACATAAATATGAACGTTTTGTCTGATTTTAAAGATGCCATCATCATAATTAGAGGCAAGCTTAACGAGTTTATTTTGTTGTTGGGTTTTTTCAAGATTGACATGGCTATAACATGGTTCTAAATTTCTTTGACTTGGTTCAATCCAAATTGATACCATGCGAAGAGATTCATCTTCAAGGTTTTTTTCACTATGATTAATGCCTGATCCTGCCCCAATATAGTGTGCGCCACCTTCATAAATTTTTGTATGATTCCCTAAATCATCGTCATGACTTAAGATGCCTTTATAAACATAAGAAATAATTTCCATATCGCGATGATGGTGGGTATCATACCCTTTGTTTGGCAAGACGCGTTCCACATTAAAAACGCGTAAAGGCCCAATACCCATGCGACCTTTATCAAAATAATGACCTGAAGTAAAATGGTGATAAATGGTCACAAAATCATAATCTTCTTTTCCAACGTGGCTTTTTCTAATAACCTTTAACATGGTTACCTCCTCGTGTTAATAATTGCGTGCTAGTATAAAGAGTAAATCACTTAAACGGTTCAAATATTTTTTAACATAAATTAAATCTTCACGGTCATACGTATTAACAAAGCGGACTAATGCACGCTCACAGCGTCTACAAACCGCACGAGCATAATCAAAATATGCCCCTTCTAAACTAGCCTCACTCCCAGGTAAAACAAAGCGTGGTTCTAGTGGATTATTTGTGAGTAATGTTTCTTCTTCCTCTTCAATGAAATTAATATCTAGTTCATTAATTTGGCGTAATTTATCATAGGTTGCTTTATTGGTTTTAATGTTTGTAGCAATTAAACTGTTGCATGCTTGTAAGGTATTTTGGATGGTTTTAATTTTTTCATATTGAGTATAATGATACGTTAACCCAAGTAAACTTGATAATTCATCCATAGACCCTAGTGTTTCAAATAAAATATCGTCTTTTGGGAAGGCTTCGTTTGAATAGTTTTTACTAAATCCAGTATCGCCTTTTTTAGTTGAAATTTGATTGATTTTATCAATACGCATAAACCCACACTCCTTTTCACTTATTATAGCACGGTAAAAGCATCTTTTTTAAGAAAATGTTTTATTTATTTACGCTTAAATGTTTTTAATCTTAGGATGCTTAATCCTAAGAAAATTCCCATCCAACCTAAAATAATTAAAAGCGTATAAGCCGTTGAAATTTCTATGCTAAAAATTTTTAAATTCACACCTAATAAATCGATGACACTAGCTTTCATACCCTCTGCATTAACAAAAACGCGCTCAAATGCATCCGCCATATATGCCTTTCTAAATAGCGTAGCCATTTGCATAAAAGGCATGATGCTAAGAACAGTTCTTAACGTGTTACTAAGCGCACCAATTGGGACATATAAGCCAGTTAAAAAGCCAATTAAGGTTCCTAACAAGATACTTAAGGTGCCATGGGCATTTAACGTTTTAATGTAGGTAATAACCAAAAAGAATAAACTTGAAAATAAACTAGCTGATAAAATCGTTAAGCTAGTTAAAATCATTAAGTTAAAAAGTCCAATAAAATAACCAAACTGTATCAATAAATACGTGATGCCAATCGCTAAATTAAATAAGCCAAAAACACTGCCAATCACTAAGGCTGAGAAAAAATAGCTCAGTACTATTTGCGTACGACTAATAGGGGCAACGTAAAAATCATTGATGGTTTTTAATTCTAAATCTTGAACCATAATCGCTAAAAAGCCTAAAGGTACTGTCACAGTAGATACGACTAACACCCCAGCTAAAATCCAGGCATGGCTTACGTAGGCAGCATCCTGATAGGCATTAAAATCACTACCAAAGGTATTTTTTAAAAATAAAATGAATAAGCCTAAAATGATAATGACGCTTAAAAATGAGAAAAATATTGCCCAACGATCTCTTAAATATAAGGTTAAATGACGTTTAATTAAAGCGCGTGTAATCATCATTTTCTCACCTCATCAATCGTTTCACCGGTTAAATTGATAAAAACATCATCCATACTTGCTTTAATGATTTCAAACGTACTAATATCCTCTTTAAATATTTTTATAAGATCGATGCCTTCAAAAGGATTTTTTAAACTAATATGAATGCGGTTATTAACAATTTTATGAGATAAATTTTTATCGATTAATTTTTTAATTAACTTTTGATTAAAAGGCACCTTCAAATAATCACTTGCAAAGCGCGTTCTTAAGTTTTCTGCAGAATCTTCCGCAACAATTTTACCTTGATGTAAAATAACAACATGATCAGCATCTAAGACTTCTTCCATATAATGCGTTGTTAAAAAAATTGTCATATCCTTTGCTTCTTTAATGGTTTTAACGAGTGCCCAAATGTCTTTGCGTGCTTTAGGGTCTAACCCTGTTGTTGGTTCATCAAGGATTAAAATTTTAGGTTCATGAAGTAATGCCTTAGCAATATCTAGTTTTCTAACTTGCCCCCCACTAAGCGTCATGACATTTTGATTGATATAACTTTCAAAGCCAATAACTTCTTTTAAAATGTTATACCTTTTTTCGAAAGTTTTTGAATCCATTTTATAAAAAGCTGCCTTCGTTTTTAAGTTTTCTAACCCCGTACGCTTTTTATCTAAGGTTGAATACTGAAAAACCACACCAATAGATTCTCTTATTGCCCAGTCATCTTTACCAAGTTTAAAGCCATTAATCTCAACCTCACCTTCATCATAACTTAATAAGGTTGATAAAATTTCAATGGTTGTACTTTTACCTGCGCCATTTTGACCTAAAAGCGCAAAAAAGCTGTTTGGTAATACATGAAAATTAATACCTTTAACGGCATATACATCGCCGTAATGTTTTTGTAAACCCTGTACTTTTATCATGAAATCCTCCTAAATTATTGGACTAAATAAACTTAGTAACCCTTCAAATAAACGGGTGAATAAATTACGTTTTTCTTCTTTAATATCAACAGAATCTAAAAGGTCTTGATTAAAATCATCTGTGAGGTCTTTTATTAAGGTTTGATCGTTACTAAGCAACGTAATTTCAAAATCAATCATCGCACTGCGGTTATCTAAATTATAAGAACCTACGCTTACAAGGCTATCATCGACCATAAAAATTTTAGCATGGGTAAACCCTGGTTGATAAGTATAAACATGGATATCTAACTCGCTAAATGCATGCGCAAAGTATTTTGTCACAATATAGACTAAATATTTATCGGGTATCCCTGGAATAATAATGTCAATCTTAACCCCTCTTGCACGGGCACTTTTTAACGCTGTAAAGGTTTCAGCATCAATTGCCATATAAGGGGTCATTATTTTTATGCTTTTTTTTGCATGATGAATTAAATGCAAATAAGTATCTCTTATATAAGGAACTTTTGAATTTGGACCGGACTCAATGATTTGAACGGCACTTTGATGGTTTATAGGATGGGTTTTTATATAAGGGTTTTCATCTAAAACAATTCCGGTTAAATAATAATAATCTTTTAAAAAGATTTCAACCAAACTACGGATGCCATCCCCTTCAATAAATAAATGAGTATCTCTAAAATGGTAATCATATAAGATAGAGTTATCATATTCATCACCAATATTCATGCCACCTAAATAGCCTTTTGCGCCATCAACTACAATGATTTTTCTATGGTTTCTATAGTTTAATCTTGTATTAAAAAACGGGAAATATACACGGTCAAAGTATAAAAGATCAACTTTTGATGCCTTTAAGCGTTTTTTATCAAATCGACTTAATCGTGATAAACTTCCAAAAGCATCTAAAATGATTTTTACATCTAATCCTTTTTCAGCTTGATCAATTAAAATATTTAAAATTTCTTTACCTCGGGTATCACTTCTAAAAATATAGACTTCAAATAATATCGATTCTTTAGCGTTTTTTAACGTTTCAATGAGGTGCGGATAATAGGCTTCACCATTTTTAAAACGTAATACCTTTGTGTTTTTAAAAACAGCACGTTTGGTTAAGGAACAGGTTTCTTTAAAGATATCATCATCGTTATAAGGCTTTGACTGATTAAAAAAAGTTTCATTTTCTAGTAATGGTCGCTTTTTATAGCGTTTACTATTTTTAAAACTACGTCCAAAGCTTAAAAATAAGGTTAAGCCAATGACGGGTTCAAAAAATAAAATTAGTAACCAAGATAGTTTATGATGGACTGAATCACTGCGTAAGGTCACACTAATCCAAATAATTAATACGACAACAAGAAATAGGGTTCTAATAAAGAACCCCGCAGTTGGTGAAAATTCTAAAATCAATTCTAGCGTTTGATAAACAATTTCTAAGGCAATACGGACAAATAAAGCAAGTAATACTAAAAATAAAATATTGAGTAATTTACGGATATTTTTTTCCATAGGCTAAATCCTTTATAATTCGATGGCTTTTTCTCCGGTAATCATGGCTTTAACAACTGGTATATCTTGTTCGTTAAGCACGGTTAAAGCATCATTTTTAATGAGTTTTAGTAAGTGTAGGCTCGCATCATCAAAACGTTCAAAGTCTTTGTTTAAAAGATTTTTGCGTTCAGCAGTATAGTGTTCATGGGCTTTATCTTTTTCTTTAATCGTAGATTTTAAGGTTTCATCTGCCTTTTCTTTATCAGCAAAACATGAGGCTTTTTCTTTATCGGTGTTTTGATTTAACGTTTTAATGGCTTGTTCATAGTTTTTCGTGATGGTTTTAATGGTTTGATCAAGTCTTTTTTTCTCTTGAAGGTATAAATCTTGAATGCTTTTTAAGTTTTCTTCTTTGGTTGTTTCTAAATGTTCAAGCGCAAGTTGATACGTATGGGTTGTTTCAACTTGTTGATTGTTGTTATCAATTTCATAGGCTTTAAATTTTTCTTTTAAGCTTGATAGATTTTTATTTAACTCTTCTTTTAATGCGTTATAAGAATCTTCTTCTTTTTTAATGCGTTGTTGTTTATATGAATCCGATAGTTTTAAGGTATCTTCTTCACGACCACGTTGGAAGGTATCAAATAATTCCGCGCTTTTTCGCATTTCATACTGCATGTTGTTAAAACGCGTAATCGCTTTACTTGCTAAAGATTTTTGGGTAGCGATTTCGTTTTCGAGTTGATCTTTAATGTGAATGAGCAACGTTTCTGCTTCTTCAAGTGAATGGATGCGTGCGCTTTTAATCTTTTCAATCATTTGAGTGTAAAGGGCTTTTTTCGATTGAATTTCTTCTGATTTTGCTTCTAAGGTTTCTTGATAACGTGCGGCTTTTAATTCATAGCTTTTGAGATATTTTTTAAGTAAGATTTTATCTTTTTTAGGATGCAAGCGATCAATTTCAGCTTTATCTTTTTCTAAGTCTTTATTTTGTTTGGTTTCTAAATCACTTAATACATTTTTTTGGCTTTCTTCTAAAGTATTTAATGCATCTTGATAGAGTTTAATTTCATCGTTATAGGTTGCATCTATTTTAGCAATCATCGTTTCATGATCTTTTTCAGCACTTTTAATCAGTGCTTGATAGTGTTTTATCATTAAGTCTAAACGGTTATTGATTTCAAGGATGGTGCTATCCTTATACGCATCCATGGTTTCATTTTTTAAGGCTACATAATTTTTAGCATGGACATAGTAGTGCTTAACTAAAAAGGTCTCTTTAAGCGCATCTTTTTCCATAAGTTCTTGGTTTTTTCTTAGTTTTAATGCTTCTTTATCAAACTGATAGACTTCGTGTCGGCGTTTTAACTCATAAGCATTTTGTTCGGTTTTTAATGCGAGTTTTAGTTCAAGTAACTTCGTATCTTTTTTGTGAACTTCTTTGATGTAGTTTTTTAATTTGGTTAAATCGTTCATTTGTTCGTTGTAACTTTTTTTCGCTTGTTCTATTTTTAAGAGTTCTTTAGGATTTAACAAATTACTTTCAAGTTCATAAAGCAATTTAGCTTCTTCTAAGGTTTGATTAAAATTGATGGTTTGAATTTTTTGATCTATGATGATGGTTTCTTTTTTATGGGCATAGATGGCTTCTTCTTTTAGAAGTTTGGTGTTGGTCTCATTGAGTTTAATGAGTTCATGTTGTTTAATCGTTTCTTTTTCTTTTAAAAGTTTAACCAATTCATCAATATGGTTTTCTTTAACTTTATAAAGTTCTTCTTTTTTTTGCGTGATGGTTTGTTCGAGTTTTTCGTTAAGTGGGGCTAAATCGGCATTATATTTTTCTAGTTTATGCGCGAGTTGTTCTTTTTGGATTTTTTGAAGTTTTTTTATTTCTTTTGCTAGTTCAGAAGCTGCTTGTTGATCAGCGATTTTTTCTTTTTCTTTTTGGTATTTTTGTTTTTTTGTGATTTCTGATTCATAGTGTGTGTTGAGTTCTTCAACATCTTTATCATAGTCTTTTTTTAAAGCGGTTATTGCATCTTCAATGGGTTTAATAGCTTCTTTATAAGCTTTTTTAGCATTATTAAGGGCTTTTTTAAAGTCCGTTTCTAAAGAAGACGTCGCTTCTTCATTGGTTTTTATCTTTTCTTTAGTTTCTTGATTGATATGGCTTAAAGCATCATCATAACGTTTGCGCGTATCTTGATGGGTTTTTTTAATGGCGTCTAATTTAGTTTTGGTTTCTTCTTGTAGGGTTGTTTTTTTTGTATCAAATGAAGCACGCGCTTTTTCGTAAGTTTTTTCGATTTGCGTGTTTTCTTTTTTATTGTCTTTTGAAAACGTTTCTTTAGCCATTTTGAAGTCGTTTTCAATTTTTTCTTCTTTAAGCGTGTTTAAAGAACGTTTACTTTCTAAGGCTTCATCTAGTGCTTTTAAGTCATTAGAATAACGTTTCTTTTCTTCTTTTAGTCCTTTATCTAGCGCTAATATTTGTTGTTTATAGGTTTTAAGGAGTACACTTTGTTCTTTTTTAAAGGTACTCTCAATCTCATGAATGATGGTGTCAAACAATGTCTTTTTATGGTTAAGTGATTGATCGATCGCTTCGGTATTTTTTTGATAGAGTGTCTTTTTTTGTTGCAGTGTTTTATCACTTTTTAATTGTTCATCCACCACTTTTTTATAGCGCGTATTCAGTGCTTTTTGCCCTAATGTCTCTTTATCCATACGATTACCCCCTTGTTAACATTGTACCATTTTTTTAAAAAAGGTTCCATTTTATAAATAAAAAAATACTTTAGTTGAAAAAAGCGCTTAAAGCGCTTGGTTTGGATTAAATCCTACTATCTTATCTATAAAACGCATGCGACCTCCAACATAGATGTCAGTAATTTTTTCATGGTCTTTAGTAAGTTTTACAATGATGGTTGATGGTTTATATAAGGCATAACCTTGTTCAAAGGTAAAGGCTAGTTTGTTTTGGTCGACATAGCGGTTTAAATAACAAGCTAGTGCTCCTGATGCGGTCCCGGTTGCACTTTCTTCATAAACGCCAATGGTTGGGATAAAGTTACGTCCGTGGGCATCGGCATCAAATTTTGTTTCTAAGGTATAAACATATAAACCTAAACTGTCATGTTTTTTACATAAGGCTAAGATTTTTTCTTCATCTAACGCTAAGGCATTTAAATAATCAAGTGATTTAACCCCAACAAAGATTTCATTAATTCCAGTCGATACAACACACGGTTTATAGTCGTTTAACTCGTTTAAATCAAGGCCTAACTCTTTTAAATCTTTCGTATCAACCGTATCTTTAAACTTCGGTTTAGCAAGTTGTAAATAAACCATATCGGCTTCAATTTTTACATTTAAAATGCCTTCTTTGGTTTCGATGGTATAGGTTTTTTCTTCTATCATATCTAAATTGCGCATAAGGTTAAAGGTGGCAATGGTCGCATGGCCACATAAAGGGACTTCAACGGTTGGACTAAAATAACGCAGTTTGAAATCCGCTAACTCACTTGGCAATAAAAATGCCGTTTCTGAATAGTTAACACGTTTAGCAATCGCAAGCATTTCTTCTTCACTTAAGCCTTCAGCTTCTAAGACGACACCGGCTTCATTGCCTCCTAATGCCCCTTGCGGAAAGGCACTAACACGATATAAGGTAAGGTTCATAATAACCCCTCCATTTCATAAGTGACTATATTATATCATAAGATGGTTAAATTTTCTTTTTAAATTCATTAAGAGTGCATTTATCTTTGTGCTATAATTAGCATGAGGTGAGTGTATGCTGATGTGGAGAAAAAGTTATGAGTCCCATCCAGTTTTTATTATTGTTAGTTTAGCAATCCTCCTCATTATCCAACTTGAGTTTAGCATCTTAAGTGGCGGGGCTGCGATTTTAAATCCAACCCTTGCTTTAAGTGTTGCGGTTGGGTGGATTTTCGGAAGGAAAACCTATCTTTCTATTGTCCTGACTTTATTTGTAGGTCATTTTTCGATGCGTTTTTTTATCTATGGATTTTCCTTATCTGAAAGTTTATTTATTGCGTTATTTTTAAGTTTATTAACGTTTTTACAAGTAACGCTTGCAATAAAAATCGCTTCATTAGTTCATTTAGAACGTTTAGAAAATACCTTAAAATTTAAAACGATATTAGCCTTTATTTTAAGCGCTTTATTGATTGCGCTTATTGGGGCTTATTTTGGCAATATTACCTTAATATTATCTGGTGTTGTTACGTGTGATTTTTATCGTTGTTTCTTGGTTTATTTATTCGGTGATTTTATGGCGTTAGTCATCTTTGTGCCGAGTATGATTTTAGCTTATCATCATGACCCTGAACGTTTTGTGATTCATGATGCGCATTTATTTATTAAAAAACTTTTATTTTTTAGTGCATTTATTATTTTTACAGTAATTCTTGCGTTTGAAGTGAGTGTTTTTGATTATGAGCGCCATAAATACTTAATTTTACTGTTTTATATTCCAATTGGCTTTTTATTTAATTACCGCATGTTACACTATTTATCCATCCTATTTTTATTGATTATCAATCAGCTTCATATTCAGTATTTAGCGGTTGAAACACAACTTAGATTATATGTTGCGACGATTATGTTTATCGCTTTTGCCTCAATGATTACCCTAGCCATTAAACGCTTTTATGATGTTCGCATCAGTCAGTATCAAGAAATTAAAGAAAAAAACCGTTTGTTAGACTTACTGCTTGATGAAGTCTATAAGTTATTGCGACTTTCGAATGATATTATTGATTCAAGAGATCGGCTTGAAAAAGATTATTTAGTCCGTACGTTTTCTATTGCTTATCAACTTTTTAAATCGATTCAAGCAGGGTTTGCTTATAAGGTAAAAGATGGGGTACTTGAAATGGTTGCGCATGAAATTTATGAAAAAAGCCAACTGCCTTATTTATATGAAACTCAGGCACTTGTAGAAAAAGATTTAGATAATTTACATGTTTATGATCACTTTAAAAATCATTTGAAAAAAATCTATGGCGAAGGGTTTGATTTACTTGATGAAGGGCTTTATCCTTTAAATACACGAATTATTATTGCCTTGCATTATCAAAAAAATGAATCTTTTATAATTGTCTTAGATCGTTTTAGTGATGAAAGACTTAGTAAAACACAAGTTGAACGTTTAAGTTATTTTGCGAAATTACTAGATGGGTTATATAAACGCAATTACTTTATTTTAAGAAACACAAATTTAAAAGATGAAGTCGTTTTAAGTATTATTCGTACCTTAGAATTATATGACCCTTATACTAAAGGTCATAGTGAAGATGTTGCGGCGCTTTCACTTGAAATAGGAAAGGCTTTAAATTTAGAAGAAAAGGCGTTAAACGAACTCTATTTAGCGGCGATTTTACACGATATTGGGAAAGTCGGAGTTAAGGCAGATATCTTAAATAAACCTGCACGCCTAACTAAAGAAGAGTATGAAGCTGTAAAACGTCATGTAGATTATGGAGCGGATGTTTTATTTCAAGCAGCTAGTTTAAAACCCATCTCTAAAATTGTTAAGCATCATCATGAATGGTATAACGGGTTAGGGTATCCGGATGGTTTAAGTAAAGACAATATTCCCTTAGCCTCAAGAATTATATCTATTGCGGATATGGTATCAACCATGGCGACTAATAGACCCTATAGAGTGCACCAAACCAAAGAAGCGATATTAATTGAACTAAAGAAATATCAAGGCACACAGTTTGATCCAAAGCTTGTTGAGATTATGATAAATCTTATTCATGATGGCTTATTAAAAAAACATTTTAGTTTAACCCATTAAAAAAAGGCTTTTAGCCTTTTTTTTATGTTGTTTTGATGATTTTTGTAGCACGTGCTTTTAATTGCCAGTCTTTTTTTAACCAGCGTAAGAATACGAGTAAACCGCGCAAGAGTTCATCAAGCGCAAAGCCAATAAAAATCCCTACGACGCCTAAATTTAATACAATCGCAAAAAAGTAAGCTGCACTTACGCTAATGCCTAGCATACTAATAATCGCAATAATGACAGGGAAGATAACATCATTAGCGGCTCTTAAAGCTTGAATTACAACTAAATTTGACAAGCGCCCAATTTCAAGGAAAATAACGACAAACATGGTCCGTTTCCCCATATCGATAATTGCTTGATTATCGGTAAAAATTGAGAGTAATGGCCTTGCGAATAAATACATCACAATAGATATTATGATTACGAGTACAATCGCAAACTTTAAGGTTGATAAAGTCCTTTTATACGCCTCATCATAATGCGTAGCCCCAATATACCATCCTGTCATAACTTGATTGCCTTGTGCTACGGCTAAACTAAAGACAATGACAGGCATCATAAGGTTAAAGACATATATTTGTGTCGTTAAAGCAATGGTGCCTATTGAATTAAGAAAACTTAAGATAATCACTTGAGTGGTTTGGTAAACAAAATGTTCAAGCGCACTAGGAATTCCAATGCGCATAATTTTAAAGAAATAAAGTTTAAAATTGGTATGCATGACGCGATATAAACGAATTGATAGCGTCATCTTAAGTAAAACAAGGGCAATCGTTAAGGTTAACCCTTTAGAAATAAGTGTTGCAATAGCTGCGCCACGGACTCCAAGTTCTGGGAAAATCCATAGCCCAAAGATTAAAAACAAGTTTAAAGTAACATTCACAAAATTGGTAAACCCTACCACAACCATGATGCGTTTTGTATACCCATGTGACTTAAGTGATGCACTAATGGCTTGCGTGATGGCTACAAAGATTAACCCACTACTTACAATGCGTAAATAAGCCATTGAATCACTATAAATACTACTTGGGACATTGATTAAGGTAAATAAACTTGGGGCTAAAAGTTGAATCACTAAAGTAAGCACTAAGGCAATTAGTCCACTTGAAAGTAAGCCTGAACGAATCGCATTGTTGGCTTCTTTGCCTTCACCAGCTCCAACATACTGACTAACAATGACCCCAACACCAATCGCTACCACGTTTAAAAGGACCATAAATAGGCCAACAATACGATTAGCATTCCCTACCGCTGCGACCCCTAAATCACTATATTGTGAAAGCATGAGGCTATCGGCGATACCCATTAACATAAAAAATAAGAGTTCAATATAAATTGGCCAAGTTAATCTAAAAATACTTTTTGTCTTCTGCATAGTAATCACCTTTCAAACGGGTATATTATACTAAAAAGAAAAACAAACGACAATGTTTTTCGTTTGTTTTTTTAGGCTTTATAAACAAGTTCTCCTTCAATATAGGTTCTTAAGACTTTAGTTTTTAATAAAGTGGATGCATCTTTAGGGTTTAACCCATTTACAACGATAAAATCTGCAAGATAGCCTTCTTTAATTTTCCCTAACTGATCTTCTTTATACATAAAGTAAGCTGGTACACTAGTATAGGCATCAAGCGCTTCATTAAAGCTAAAACGTTCGTTTTCATTATAAACACCAAGTTCAGGATACTTGATACTTTTTCTAGTGATTGCAACATAAAGGTTTTCAAAGGGGTTAATTGGTTCAACTGGGCAGTCAGTACTAATGGTGGTTTTAATATTTTTATACATTGAATAAAATAAGTACGCATTATCCATACGGTCACCAAGGGCTTTTTTTAAGGTCGGGTAATCTGAATTAATAAAAATAGGCTGTGTTTGTGCGCCAACATTTAACGCTTTCATGCGACTGATCTGATCAGCGCGTGAAAGCTGTGCATGAATGATGGAGTGTCTTCGTTTATTTCTAGTTGCTTCATCAAGGTTTTCAGTTGCATCTAGTATTTCTTCAGTCATCTGATCACCAATCGCATGGATCGCATAATCCATCTCATGCGCACTTGCAAGAGCGATAAATGCGTTTAAGGTTTCAGGTTCAAACACTCTAATGCCTTTAGTATCTTGATCCGCATAAGGCGCACTCATATAAGCACTGCGTGCACCTAAAGAACCATCGGCTAAAAGTTTAAGTGGTCCCATTTCATAACGGTTATATTTTTTTCTAACATATCCTTTTTCAATAAAGCGTTTAAAGTTATCTAAGTTTGGGATGTTTGCTTGTTCAAACATACGCACCTTTAGCTTGCCTTTTAAATCGAGGGTTTTTATCGCCTCTAAAATCACTTCAAAATCTAATTGATACATCGAAAAGTCATCGGTTCCAACCGCTGTTACCCCATGACTAAGTAAATAATCTTGCGCTTTTAAAACTTGATCCATCAAAGTTTCTTGATCAACATCATCAAAGACTTTAAAAACACTTTTAATCGCATCTTCTTTAAAGTGTCCTGTTTCAAAATCATAGTTTTCTTTGGCGGGCAAAGCGACTTTAGATGCTTTAACCGCTTTTATTGCAGAACTATTTAAGACGATCATATGCCCACATACGCGGTATAAAATAATCGGTTTATCGCTTGAAATTTTATCTAAATCGCTTCTATTTGGCGCGCGTTTTTCAATAAACTGATCTTCATGAAAGCCGCGACCAATTAAAGGATTTGAATCATTTTGTTTTAAATCATCAATCATGGCATCAATGCTTTCATAGTGGCTTAAGCTTGCCATAGCCATACTTTTACCAATCCCTAACACATGAAGGTGTGAATCGTTAAAGCCTGGTAATACCGTATGGTCGTTTAAGTCGATGACTTCATCAACCATTTCGTTTAAAATTTCCATGGTTTTTCCAACCTTTAAAAAACGCCCGTTACTAACAATAAAGGCATCGTGATTACTGGATGGAAGTTTTGCATGAATATATGCCGTTTTCATTTTATCACCTCTTAGATTAATACTATTATTATAGCATTAAAAAGCGCTCACTTTGAAGTGAGCGCTAAATTATTTTTCACTAGCTTTAACCATGAGGCGTACCATGAGATTTGAAAATTTTACAGGGTCTTCAATTGGTAAGCCTTCAATAAGTAATGCTTGATGGTATAAAAGCGTTGCATAATCATCAAGTTGACTTGCATCCTCTTCATAAAGATGATTTAAGGCAATGAAAAGTTCATGATCTGGGTTAATTTCTAAGATTTTATCGGCTTTAATGGTTTCTTGATTAGGCATTTGTTTTAAGATTTTTTCCATCTCTAAACTTAAGCCTTCACCACTTACTAAACAAACAGGAGAATCTTTTAAACGTCCTGTTAATTTGACATCTTTAACGTCATCTTTTAAAGCTTTTTTAAGAGCTTTTAAAAGTTTTTTATAGTCTTTTTCTTTTTCCTTTAAGGTTTCTTTTTTGGATTCATCGACTAAATCACTATCCCCTTGCTGGATGGATTTAAATGGTACATCTTGATATGATTGCATCACTTGAATCATAAATTCATCGATATCATCGGTTAAAAGTAAGACTTCATAATCTTTTTCTTTTACAGCATCCATTTGAGGTAAAGATAGGATTTGCGCTTTTGATTTACCGGTTGCATAGTAAATATTTTTTTGTTCCTCAGTTTTTCTTTCTACATATTCACTAAGGGTAATAAAGTCATCACTTTTACTGGTTTTAAACATGATTAAGTCTTGTAAAAGTTCTTTATTGATGCCAAATTGATCATAAATACCGTATTTTAAATTAATCCCATAGGCTTGGTAAAATTTAATATAATTTTCACGATCATTTTTAAGCATTTTTTCTAATTCACTTTTAATTTTCTTTTCTAAATGTGAAGCGATTTTTTTAAGTTGACGGTCATGTTGTAACATTTCACGAGAAATGTTTAAACTTAAATCCGCAGAATCAACGAGACCTCTTACAAAGCGGAAGTGATCTGGGATTAAATCTTTATTTTTATCCATGATGAAGACGCCTTTAGAATAAAGTTGTAACCCTTTTTCATATTTTTCAGTGTATAAGTCATATGGCGCTTTTGATGGGATAAAAAGTAGTGCGGTATAGGTGAGTAGTCCTTCAACTTTTGTGTGAATGATTTTTAAGGGATTTTCATAATCATTAAACTGATGTTTATAAAAATCATTTAATGCATCATCTGTTAAGTCGCTTTTTGATTTTTTCCATATAGGAATCATGGAATTTAGGGTTTTAATTTCTTTTACTTCTTTGTCATCTTCTTTAACGGTTTCTTCCATTTTAATTGGATAACGAACATAATCACTATACTTTTTCACAAGATTTTTAATGGTATAAGGTCTTAAATACTCACTATAATCTTCTTCGTTTATCGTATCATCTTCTCTTAAATATAGTGTAATGCTTGTCCCAATGGTATCTTTAGAAGTGGTATCAATGGTATATTTATCTTCACCACTTGATTGCCAAATGTAGGCTTCACTACTAAATGGTGAACGCGTTTTAACCACTACTTTTTTAGCTACCATAAAGGCACTATAAAAGCCTACGCCAAATTGACCAATAATTTCTGCGTCTTTTTGTTCGAGTTGTTCTAAGAAGCGTTTTGAACCACTCTCAGCAATCGTTCCTAAGTTATTGATGAGCTCTTCTTCTGTTAACCCAATCCCATTATCATGAATCGTAATCGTGCGCGCGTCTTTATCTAGTTCAATAAAGATTTCATAGTCTGCGCTTTCTACTTTTTCATCGGTTAGTGATAAATAGTGACGTTTATCAATCGCATCACTTGCGTTTGAGATTAATTCTCTTAAGAAAATCTCTTTGTGCGTATAAATAGAGTTGATCATTAAATTAAGTAATTTCTTAGATTCTGTTTTAAATTGTTTTGTCTTTGCCATACTTATTCCTCCATTCCATAATGATTGTATCTAGTCTAAAAAAAATTGTCAAGTTTTTAGCGTATCATATCTTTTTTAAAAAAAATAAAATTATTTCCAATAAAAAGAACCCCTTACTTGTTTAAAGAGTGAAAAATAAAAAGGAGGCACTAAAAATGAAAAAAATATTTCTTTTTTTATCACTATTTATTTTTGTAGGAATCCTAAGTGCATGTAACTTAGAAAGTGTAAACGGCATGAGTTACATGGTCGTTGATGTAAATCCTAGTATTGAATTTATTGTCGATGAAGATAATGAAGTAGAAAGTTTTAATTTATTAAATGAAGATGCAGAAATAGTTATGGCAGATATTATTGCTGATGAGATTGATTTTATCGGTATGGATGCCAATGAGGCGCTTGAAATATTCTTAGATTATGCCTTAGAACTAGGTTATATCGATGTCAATGCAACTGACAATGTGATTTTAGTCACTGTTGTTGGTGAAGATGAAGATACTG
Source organism: Candidatus Izemoplasmataceae bacterium (assembly GCA_046541015.1). Taxonomy (GTDB): domain Bacteria; phylum Bacillota_I; class Bacilli_A; order Izemoplasmatales; family Izemoplasmataceae; genus Liberiplasma. Next base: position 14,240 of record JBKHEA010000002.1, on the reverse strand, counting down.
AAACATCTCGTAAAGAAGATGCCTTAAAACGTGCAGAAGACTTTATGTTTAAAAATCGTTTAGGCGGTATTGTATCTGACAGTGGCTTAACGATGGATGAATTTATTGAACTCAGTGAAGAATACGGCGTAAGTCCAGGGAAACTTCGCATCGCCATGGCTGCAGTTGCTGCGGATGATTCTTTAACGCTTGAAGAAGCACTAGAATTACCTGTAAGAGATCTTATGGCCATCGTACGCACTGAACACCGTGAACGCGTAAGAACGTTTAGAAATGAGCGCTTAGAAGAAAAAGCTGGTATTGCAAATGAAATGCGTGAAGAAGTGAAAGACCGTATTATTGATCACATCAGTGAAAAAGCGAACATGACCCCAGATGAAATTAGAGCACGTATTGAGGAAAGACGCAATGGAGATTTTACTGGTGAAGTTACAGATTATCAGAGTCGCATGCAACAAAGACGCGAAGCGATAAAAGAACGCATGCAAGAAAATGATGAATCAGAAGACGATTCAACCACTGAATAAGTTTATTTGATAGTGTTGATACACTTTACATGCATAAACCCCTCTATCCTATCCCCTTGAAATAGGCTACTACGGTAGCCTATTTCTTTTATAAAAAAATAAGAGACTCAGTCTCTTATTTGGTTAAATCGCTTAATAAATTAGTAACTTCTTCATAGCTTGGATGGTTACTGACGTTTTCAACAATTTCTTTATAAATGATTTTACGTTCTTTATTTAAGACAAATACTGCACGTGCAAGTAAGCGATAGGGTTTTAGTAAAACCCCGTATTGGTTTGCGAACTCTAAATCGATATAATCACTAAGGGTGATTACATGATTTAATCCGCTTGCGCCACACCATTTACGTTGTGTAAATGGTAAATCATTTGATAAGGTAATCACACTGACTTTTTTAAACTTACTTAAGTTTTCATTGAACGTTTTCGTTTGATAATCACAAACTCTTGTTTCTAAGGAAGGCACACTACTTAAGACAATATAATCACTGTCAAAATCGGATAAGCTTACGGTTTTAAAGGTAGGATCAACCGCTTTAAAATCTGGTGCATAATCCCCTAATGCAACACTTTTACCACTGAGTTCAATGGGTTCATTAGAAAAAGTTACAATCATACTCTCATCTCCCTTTTCTTTTATTATACCATTAAAAAATCAGCGAATCTAGACCGCTGATTTTTTTGTATGTTTTTGGATGAGTTGCATTTTTGTTTTCCAAAGTTTTTCACTTAAGTCAACATAATATTTATGGGGATATTCAAATCGTCTAAGTTCATCCCATAGTGTATTAAGTTGTGATTGGCAGTAAGCTTTTACTTCTTTAACAGTAGGACTTTTATAGACAAGTTTTCCTTCTTTAAAAATCGGTTCTAACATGTTTTTCACATAGTAATTTTTAAAGACGGTTTTTTTCCAAGTAAAGTCAGGGTCAAATAAGATAAGATCTTGACTTTCATCGATGGTTTCATCATGAACTGTGAGTAAGTCTGCGCGGGCTTTATGGGTTGTTTTATCGTAGATACGGTAAAGTTTTTTAAAATGTGGGACTGTGATTTTTGCGGGATTATCACTGATTTTGATTTTAGGTAAGACTTTCCCGTGTTGATCTTCTAGCGCGACTAGTTTATAAACGCCCCCAAATACCGGGTCACTTTTTGAGGTGATTAAACGCTCACCAACCCCAAAAACATCAATCGGTGCCCCTTGGTCTAATAACGCTTTAATTAAGTATTCATCTAGCGCGTTACTTGCGACAATTTTACAGTCTTTTAATCCAGCTTCATCAAGCATGGCACGGGTTTTTTTCGCTAAGTATGTTAAATCGCCTGAATCAATACGAATGGCATAGTTTTTAACCCCTTTTGGGTGTAAACATTCTTTAATCACTTTAATGGCATTAGGAACCCCACTTTTTAACGTATCATAAGTATCGACTAAAAAGGTTGTATGGTTTGGATAGACACTTGCGTAAGCCTTAAACGCTTCATATTCTGAATCAAATAACTGAACCCAGCTATGTGCCATTGTACCACTTGCAGGAATATCTAAGTGGCGGTCAGCATACGTATTGCTCGTTAAATCAGCGCCGCCAATATAGGCTGCACGTGCGCCTAAATTCGCACTAGAAACCCCGTGTGCACGGCGTGCACCCATTTCAATTAAAAGTTTATCTTTCGCTGCGAATTTTAAACGACTAGCTTTAGTTGCAATGAGCGATTGGTGATTAACGGCTAAGAGTAAATAAGTTTCAATCAGTTGTGCTTCAAGGGCTGTAGCACGAACGGTAATAATCGGTTCATTAGGAAAAATCACGGTTCCTTCTTTGACCGAATAGATATCGCCTTTAAATTTAAAGTTACTTAAAAATTCTAAAAACGCTTCACTAAAAAGTTCACGTTTTCTTAAGTACTCAATATCATGTTTAGAAAAACATAAATTTTTAACGTACCCAATAATACTTTCAAGGCCAGCCATCACGGCATAACCGGCTTGATTAGGAATTGAACGGAAAAATAAATCAAAGTAAACGATTTGATCTTTAAAACCTTTTTCAAAATACCCATGCGCCATGGTAAACTCATAAAAATCTATAAGCATGGTTTCATTAATTTTTTCCATGATTAGCCTCATTTCTATAGTAGGATAAACGTTACGCATTTTTAATCCTAAAAATTATGCGTAAATAGTATAGCATAGTTTTAAAAACATATCGGTTTAAATTAACGCATAAGTTTTTAAGATTGTTTTATCTACCCTTTATTTTACCATACAATCATGAAAGTGCTTTAGGTTAAACATGTAGTTTCGTTGACATGACCTTTTTTTTAGCGTAAAATCTTTTTTGAGGTGATGTTTTATGAAAACGATAATCAATGATTCAAAAAATCCTCGCTATAATTTAGCACTTGAAGAGTATGTGCTTAAATATTTAGATAGTGATGAAGATTTTGTGTTACTTTGGCAAAATGAAAATAGTATCATTATAGGTCGTAATCAAAATACCATTGAAGAAATTAATACAAGTTATGTTAAAGCCCATAATGTTAGTGTTGTAAGAAGAATTACAGGGGGTGGCGCAGTTTATCATGACTTAGGCAATCTAAACTTTTCATTTGTGACCACAAGCTTAAAAGATAATTTAAATAATTATCTTAAATTTACTGACCCAGTAATCAAAGCGCTTAATAGTTATGGGGTGCCTGCAACGTTTTCTGGACGTAATGATATTGTCGTTGAAGATAAAAAGATTAGTGGGAATGCTCAAAGTTACTATAAAAATAAAATGTTACATCATGGTACGATTTTATTTAACGCTGATTTAAGTATTATTGCCGATGCCTTAAATGTTAAGCCTGATAAAATTGCATCAAAAGGGATTAAATCAAACCGTGCCCGCGTTACGAATATCTTACCTTATTTAAAAGAACCTATTGACATGACAGAATTTAAAACGCGCTTGTTAAAATATTTACTTAATACAAATAACATCATGGATCATGTCTATGAACTCACACAAAAAGATTTAGAAAAAATTCATGAACTCATGGAGACGCGCTATAATACATGGGAATGGAATTATGGAGAAAGTCCTGCCTTTAGTATTGAAAAATCAGGGCGTTATGCGGGGGGTAAAGTAGAATTTTTCTTAAATATTAAAGATGGTGTCATTGAAAATGTCAAAATCTATGGGGATTTTTTAGGGAGTAAAGATATTGATGGCTTAGAAAAGAAACTTAAAGGCGTCTTATTTGAAGAAGAAAATGTTTATCTTGCCTTAAAAGATGAACCCCTTGATGAATATTTCTTTAATATTACACTTGAAAATATAATGACGTGTTTATTTAACTAACGATTTTTTTTATTAAAAACTAACTAATAAGGAATGATTAGGCAAATCCTAATCATTCCTTTTAATTTGGAAAAATTTATCGAATGGTTTATTAAATTCATCCCATCGATTCTATAAAAAAACTGCATCTATTGTTGGAATATTTCCATTATAGATGCAGTTTAAGTTCGTTATTTATTTAAATATGAATAGGTTTATCGACAATACCATGCGCAACTTCGTGCATCATTTCTGATAAGGTAGGATGCGGATGGATTCCTGCGACAATATCATCGGCTGTTGTTTCTAGTGTCATACCTAATACTGCTTCAGAAATCATTTCAGTTGCGGTTGGGGCTAAAATGTGAACCCCTAAGATTTCGTTATATTCTTTTGAGGCAATGATTTTCATTAAGCCTTCTTGTTCCCCTTCAGCTAAGGCTTTACCATTTGCAGAAAGTGGGAAGGTTTGAACTAAATAATCGACCGATAATTCTTTCGCTTGTTCTTCGGTAATACCCACTTGAGCAATTTCAGGGAAGGTATAAATACCAGAAGGTGCGATACGGTAATTTAATGGGTGATTCTTACCTGAGATATGTTCAACGGCTGTAGTGCCTTCTTTACTTGCGACATGCGCAAGCATAAATTTACCGTTTACATCCCCAATCGCATACACATCTTCAACATTGGTTTGAAGGTATTCATTGGTTAAGATACCCCCGCGATCAAGTTGTAAGTTTAATGATTCAAAGCCTTTTAAGTTAGCACGCATGCCAACGCTTAGTAAAATGTTATCGCCATGAATCGTTTTAGTTTCTCCATCATGGGTATAAGTTACGGTTTGATTATCAACTTTCGTTACACTTGCGCTTGTTAAAATTTTAATGCCATCTTTTTTCACTTTCTTTTTAAAGATGTCACGAACTTCTTTATCAACGTTTAATAAGATTTCATCTTCACGTTCAATGACAGTAACGTTCGTTCCAATGGTATTAAAGACAGTCGCAAATTCAAGCCCGATAACCCCACCACCAATCACGACAAGTTCTTTAGGTTGGGTTTTTAAATCAAGGATTTCTTTACTGGTAACTAAAACGCCTTTTTCAAAGGCTTCTTTTACCCCATCAATCGGTGGGAAAAAAGGACTTGCGCCAGTCGCGATAATCATTTTTTTGGTTTCAATTTTATCGCCATTAACTTCTAATGTGTGGTTATCGATGGCTTTTGCTTCACCATCATAAACGGTGACGCCATTTTTCTTAAGTAAATAACTCACACCACCAGTTAAGCGTTTAACGATTTTATCTTTTCTATGAATCATTTTAGGGAAATCATAACTGACATCTTTCATGTCAATTGTGATTCCATAATCTTTTGCATGTTTGATGAGATCATAAACTTTCGCACTTTTTAAGAGTGCTTTTGTGGGAATACAACCCCAGTTTAAACAGACCCCACCGATGGCTTCTTTTTCTATGAGTGCAACATTATGGCCAAGTTGTGCTGCACGGATGGCAGCCACATAGCCTCCGGGTCCTCCGCCAATAATGGTGATATCATGTTTTTTCATAATCTCCTCCTAGCTTAAAAGTAACTTAATCGGATCGCTTAATAAGTCACGTAAGTGGACTAAGAAACGACCAGCATCGCCACCATCAATCACACGGTGATCAATGGTTAATGAAACAGGGAACATACTTCTAATCACGATTTCATCATCGATAACGACTGGTTTTTTCGTAATCGCACCCATACCTAAAATAGCAACTTCAGGGTGTTTAATGACAGGGGTTCCTAGTTTTGAACCAAAAGCCCCGTAATTGGTGATTGAGAAGGTTGTGTTTTGAAGTTGTGAAAGTTGTAGTTTTCTATCACGCGCTTCAGTTGCAAGGGTATCAATTTCTTTGGCGAGTTCTAAGATACTTTTATGGTTTGCGTGTTTAATATTAGGGACGATGAGTCCATCTTCTGTATCAACCGCAATACCAATGTTATAAAAATCTTTGTAAACGATTTCTTCTGTTTCATGGTCAAAACTTGCGTTAAAGATAGGGTATTTTTTAAGGGTTAAGACAACCGCTTTAATAATAAGTGGTAAGTAAGTAAGTTTTATCCCAGCAAGTGATGCATTGTTTTTTTCTTTATTTCTAAAATTAACAAGTTCAGTAACATCAAATTCATCCATAACCGTTGTAGCTGGAATAAGCGCATTTGATGTATCCATTGCATTAACAACAGCTTTTCTAAGTTTAGAGATTTTTTCTCTTCTTGTGCCTTCAGTTGGAAGTTTAGGCATTGGATAAACACGCGCAGCTTGCGCACTTTGGCTTGCATCGGTTGATGGTTTAGCCGGTGCATCTTCTTTAGCGCTAGCCGCTTTTTGAATATCTTCTTTCATGACGCGTCCTTGTGGGCCAGTTCCTTCAATCGTATTAATATCAATACCAAGGTCTTTAGCTAGTTTTCTAGCAACTGGTGTTGCCAGTGCACGTTTAGTTGAGGTGGTGCTAGTTTCTTTACTAACGTGTTCATCACTTGCTTCTAAGACATCGTCACTTACAACAAGGGCACCAACGACACTTGCGTTATCGTCGCCTTCACTAACCGCTTCAGTTTTAGATGATTCTTCAGTCTTAGATGACCCTTCAGCTTTTTTAGTGTCTTCTTTTTTAGGTTCTTCTTTTTTCTCTTCTTTTTCCGCTTCTTCAGGTGCTTCACCACCACTACCATCGTCAATTAAGACAAGGGTTTCACCTACGTGAATGGTTTCGCCTACTTCAGCACCAAGTTTTTTTAACACTCCTGATACTGGAGCGGGAATTTCTGCGTTAACTTTATCGGTTTCGATGACACAAAGGGTATCCCCTTCTTCTACTTTATCACCGACTGAAAACATCCATTTAAGGATTTGTCCCTCATGAATGCCTTCACCAATATCTGCGAATTTAAAATCGTACATGATGACCTCCTTATTTGAATGATGCGAGTTTTTTAATTTCAAAAGCAATACGTTTTGGATCTAACATGAAGTGATGTTCCCCTTTTGGAAGTGGAACGGTAATGTCAAATCCTGTTAGACGGGTTGGTTGGGCTTCTAAATAGAAGAATGCTTTTTCGTTTACACGAGAAATAATCTCAGCACCAATACCTAATGTTTTAACTGCTTCATGAACCACTAAGATACGACCGGTTTTTTTAACCGATTCAATAATGGTATCGGTATCCATTGGTGCAATCGTTCTTAAGTCGATGAGTTCAACATCCACAGGATTACCTTCTTCTTCAAGAAGTTTTAAAGCTTGTTGGACTTCTCTAACTAAAGCGCCCCAAGCAACAACCGTTAAGGCTTCACCTTTTTTAACGACCTTAGCTTTACCAATTTCTACAGTATATTCTTCTTCAGGCACTTCTTGTTTAAAAGCACGATAGATTTTTTTAGGTTCCATATAAATGACTGGATCTGGGTCTTTAAGCGCTGCAGTGAGTAACCCTTTTGCATCATACGGTGTTGAAGGAATAACGAGTTTTAATCCTGGAATATGGGCAAATAATGTTTCAAGGGATTCACTATGATGTTCTAGCGCTCTAACGCCACCACCATATGGCATTCTTACAACAATTGGTAAGTTAAACTTGCCACGTGAGCGGTTACGCATACGTGCCATGTGCGTAACAATTTGGTTATAGCCTGGGAACATAAATCCAGAAAACTGAATTTCAGCAACTGGTTTTAAACCATTAGCTGCCATCCCAACGGCACTTCCTAAAATCGCAGCTTCTGCGATTGGAGTATCAAAGACTCTTTCTTCTCCAAATTTCTTTTGAAGGCCAGCTGTAACACGGAAAACGCCACCTTCAAATCCGGCATCTTCACCGAATACGACGATTTTATCGTCTTTTTCCATTTGTTGTTCAAGGGTTTTGTTGATGGCTTGTAAAACCGTTAATTGTGCCATGTTATTTTCCCTCACTTTCTTTTAAGTATGCTAAGTAATCAGCTTTTTGTTCTTTTAATTCTTTGGTTAATTCACCATAAGTATAATCAAAGACTTCATCAAGACTTGCAAGACCACTTTGTTCAACTTTTTTGAAGGTTTCTCCTACAAATTCAGTTAACTCTTTAACGAGTGCATCTTCTTTTTCTTGATTCCATAATTTTTTATTGCTTAAATATTTTCTAAAGCGGATGAGTGGATCTTTTAATTTCCATTCTTCAACTTCACTATCTTTTCTATAAATCGTAGGGTCATCACTGGTTGTATGTGGCCCTAAACGGTAAGTAAAGGCTTCAATTAATGTTGGTCCTTCACCTTTAACAGCGCGCTCGCGTGCTTCTTTAACAACAGCATACATCGCTAAAACATCGTTTCCATCAACTTGGATACCTGGAATACCATAAGCAACGGCTTTTTGCGCTAAAGTTTCTGATTTTGTTTGTTTTGCGCGTGGGGTTGAAATTGCGTATTGATTATTTTGAATAATCGCAATCATTGGTGCGTTATATACTGAGGCAAAGTTCATGCCTTCATGGAACTCACCATGGCTAGTCCCACCATCACCAATATAAGTTACAGAGATTTGGTCTTTCTTTTGAAGTTTTGCAGCATAAGCAACGCCTGCTGCGTGGTTAATTTGTGAACCAATTGGTACGTTAACTGGCATCACATTGACCCCATCATCAAAGCGTGATCCTTCTTCATTTCCATACCAATATAAATACGCTTGGTAAAGACTCACACCTTTATAAAGCATCCCTGCCATTTCGCGGAACGCTGGGACTAAAAAGTCCTCTTTTTTACATGCGGCCATTGGGCCAATTTGTGCAGCTTCTTGACCTTGTACAGGCGCAAAAGTTAACATGCGTCCTTGGCGTTGGTATTGTAATGCTTTAACATCGGCAATACGCGTAAGGCTCATGACGCGGTACATATTTAAGAGTGTATCGTTGTCGATTTTAGGTTCGTAATCCTTATTAACAACTTTTCCGTCTTTGTCTAAGACTTGGAACATCTCTTTTTTTAGTGGATCAAATTTGTCTAATATCACGGGTGTTCCTCCTTAATTAGATTTTTTATAAATAATTTTAATGAAAAAAATAAGTCATCATTCTGACACTATTAGTGTACCGTAAAGAGGAGTTTTTTTCACTTAAGATGCACTTTTTTATACTTTTTGTAAATAAGTCTTAAATCAAAGAAAAAAACCGCAAAATCATGCGGTTTATGCTTTTTCTTTGATGGTACCGGCACGGTATGATTCAATGAGTAATTTTAAGTCGTTCATGCGGGCTTTTAATTTCTTTCCAGTATCGGTATCATAAATATAAGTTCTTCTTGTATTTAAGTCTTCATGTCTTGTGACACTAACGATATCTTTTTCTTCTTGAATTAAAGCATTATATGAGGCAAAACGTTCGTGACTGACTAAGAAATAAGCATGGGAGTCACTAATTAAGGTATACCCGCCAATATCGGTACTATTTACATACTGTTTACTCATGCCACCATCGATATTATAAATACGATTTTTAGCTAATACAACGTGATGCCCTTTGGTAATATCAAGGGGTAAATGCCCATTGATAATTTTTGAGTATTTTTTATGTAAATCAAATTCTTTATAAATGGCTTGAATGACGGCTTCATTTTCTCTTAAGTTAAAGTATGGATTCATCGTTTCTTTATGCGCAGCCTTATCTTCTATAAAATAGCGTTCAAAAGTCTTCATCGCGCTTTTTGCGAATAAAGGACTACTTGCGCCTTGCCAAAGCATCATAAAATAATCTCGGTCATCAAAATCTTTTTGATAACGGTTTAAAAAAGCGTGACGAATTTTACGTTCATAGGCATCAAATAATGCTTTACCGCTCACTTGTTCATGATCAATTTTTTGACTCATAAAAGTTCCATCCGGATTTAAGGGAATTGCTGCATGAAAGAGAAGATTATTATTATATTTAAGCATCATCGAACCGTGTTGGAATAAATATTTAATATGTTCTTGTAACATTTCATTATGTTTAAATAAATGGGTTAAATGATTAATGATTTCTTTTTCTTCATGCGTTAATTTATACGGGTCATCATTAAAATTAACGGTTGGGAAAAAGGCATCTTTTAACGCATACGTTTTTCCGTTAATCGTAACGGTTTTTTCACCTGGATTTATTTTATCTAAAATTAAGCGGTCTTGTAAGTTAAAACTAGGGTTTCTTAAGATGATATCACGTTCAAGTTTAAACTGAATGATGGTGATGGCTTTATGCATTTTTGCGACAAATAAACGGTCATCTTCATCATGGGTTTTAACAAGCGCCCCTTTAGGAATAAACGCAGTACATGGGTCATCTTTATAGACTTTAGAGGCAAAGCGGGCAAGGGGTAATAAATTGATGCCATACCCGTCTTCTAAACAGTCTAAATTGTTATAGCGTGCCGCAATTCTAATAACATTTGCAACACATACCTTTGACCCACTTGCAGCCCCCATCCAAATAATATCATGGTTGCCCCACTGAATATCGACATGTTTACGTTTTAAAAGTTTTTCCATGACTAAATGAGGCTTTGGTCCGCGGTCAAAAATATCGCCAACAATATGTAAACGATCAATCGCTAGTGAGCGAATAAATTTAGAGATTTGAAGCACAAATTTACTTTCTCTTTTTGTATCAAAAATTGCTTCTATAATGGCTTTATAGTAGCGTTCTTTATCTTCATGGTTACTGGATTCATAGATGAGTTCTTGAATAATATAAGAAAATTCTTCTGGTAGACTTTTTCTTACTTTACTTTTCGTATATTTCGTTGCTAAATGTTTAGATAATTCAACCATGTAATATAAAACTTCTTCTATTAACGCTTTAAATTTAACTTTAGATAATTTCATTTGATATTTATTTAACATATCGGTTGGGTAGTAAATAAAAAAAGCTAAGCGGTTTCTCTCTTCGCTTGATAAATCTTTAAAGAGTAAATCAATTTTTTCTTTAATCACGCCACTTGCATTTTTTAAAAAGTGATTAAAGGCATCATATTCACCGTGAATATCGGTGATAAAATGTTCTGTCCCTTTGGGTAAATTTAAGATAGCATTTAAATTAATGTATTCACTTGCAGCACTTTGTACGGTTGGGAACTCTTTGCTTAAGAGTTCTAAGTATTTTAATTGGTAATCCATAGTCCCTCCTTATAAACGTTCACTTAAAGATAGTTTACCATAACTGATTGCATTAAACAATCTATCAAAGTGGTGTCGATTGTGATAAAATAAATCCGGAGGCTAATTATGGAAACGATTAATAAAAGTGTTAAAGATCTTGTAAGTTTCATCTATGCTAGTGGTGATTTATCAAGTGAAGCAAGCACGAAAAAACGTGCCTTGCTTGGCACAAAAATTCACCAAGCCCATCAAGCAACCTATCTCGCTCAAGATTTAAAAGAAGTGAGTGTCAATTATGTTGGTACACACTTTGATTATACCTTTAATTTAAGTGGGCGAATCGATGGTATCTTAAACCGTGAGACTTTAATTTTAGAAGAAATAAAGTCTATTTCAACGAGCCTTGATTTGATTAAAGAAGATACGTTTCCTGCCCATTTAATGCAAGCAAAACTTTATGCTTATATTTATCTGATTACCCATGATTTAAAAAGTATCACAGTGTATTTAACTTATATTCATACAGAATCAAATGAACTCAAACGCTTTACGAAGCGTTACCGCTTAGACCACTTAAAAAAAGCGTTTTTAGATACTTTAAAAGCTTATTTAGACTGGCATAAAATTTATGAAAACCACCAGTTTGAAAAACGCAAGAGTATTGAAGGCTTAACGTTTCCATTTATAGATTACCGAGAAGGCCAGTACCCGTTTATGGGCGCAGTCTATCAAACCTTAATTAAAAAAGATATCTTATATGCAACCGCGCCAACTGGCATAGGAAAAACGATTGCGGCGATTTTTTCAGGACTAAAAACTTTAAGTCAAGAAAGTGAGAAACTTTTTTACTTAACCGCTAAAAATCAAGGGAAAACGATCGCAGTTGAAACCACTGAACGTTTAAAAAGTCATGGTTTAAAGATAAAAGCCATTACCTTAAACTCTAAAGAAAACATGTGTTTAATGGATGAAGTTGATTGTGACCCAGAAATTTGTCCTTACGCAAAAGGCTTTTATAACCGATTAAATGATGCTTTAAAAGATATCTTCGTCCATGATGATGTTTATGATGCTACGTTAATTAAAAGCTATGGAGAATATCATAAAATATGCCCCCATGAATTTGCGCTTGAAATTTCTAATTATAGCGATTTAATCATATGTGATTATAACTATGTATTTGATCCAAGAATTAAGCTCATTCGTTTTTTTGAAGATCATTACTATAAACCAAAACTCTTAATTGATGAAGCCCATAATTTAGTTGATCGCTCTAGAAGTATGTATTCTAGTGAACTAAGTTATCAAGCGTTAATTGAATTTGCATCTCTCATCAAAGACTTTAAAAACCCTTTAACTTTAAGAATTAACCAGTTAATTTTAGTAATGGAATCCCTTTTAAAAGAAAGTGATGCCTTAAAGATCAAACTTTATGTGAGTGAACATTTACCAGTTAATTTACTTGAAGCGATTCAAAAAGCGTTAATGAGTTGTGATGAATTTTTAACAGAACATAAAAAACATCCTTTAAGAAAAGCGATTCGCACGATGTATTTTGATTTAATGCAGTTTGCGCGTATTAGCGAATATTTTTCTAAAAGTTATCGCTTTACGATTAAAGCTAGTGATGAGGTAACATTATTTACGATTGATTGTTTTGATGCATCAAGTGAACTAAAAACGATTTTAGATGAAAGTACCCATGGCACCATCTTCTTTAGTGCCACGTTAAATCCTGTAGATTATTATGCGTATTTACTTTCAAAAGGTGAAGGGCTTAAGTTTGAAGTCCCAAGTCCTTTTGACCCAAAACATCTTGGGTTATTTATCGATATTTCTACAAGCACAAAGTTTAAAGACCGTACGCTTAGTGTCCCAAGAATTATTGATACCATTTATGCCATGCTTGAAAGTAAAAATGGGAACTATATTGCCTTTTTCCCAAGTTACGCTTATATGCAGATGATCTTAGATCAGTTTGACACAAGCCACTATGAAGTGATGATTCAAAGTAAAGACATGACGCTTTTTGAGCGTACAGAATTTTTAAAAACCTTTAAAGAAAAAAGCGATGTCCCTAAGATCTTATTTAGTGTTTTAGGCGGTTCTTTTAGTGAAGGCATCGATTATGTTGGTGATATGTTACATGGGGTTTTAGTTGTTGGGGTGGCTTTACCGCAATACAATAAATATAATGAACTCCTAAAAGAATATTTTAATGGATTAGGCTTTAATGGGTTTGATTATGCGTATACGTTTCCTGGTATGAATAAAGTCATTCAGGCTGTTGGTAGGGTGATTAGGACAGATACTGATTATGGGGTTGCCGTTTTACTTGATAATCGTTATAAGAGCCTTAAATATCAAGCGTTGTTTCCAAGTCACTGGGTTCATCCAAACTATTTATATGAAGAAGACTTTTTAAGTGATTTTTTAAATGAATTTTGGAAAAAAAAGGAATAGCATCTGCTATTCCTTTGCATCTTCAAAGAGTTCAATCGCTTTTTTATAATCAATTTCAACAATCGTTCCAACACTACCTAAAGCGGTTGCGTTTTTGGCAAGTTCTCTAACGGCGTCGCCATCTAAATAGACTTGGCCATCTTTGAAGCTTGTTGGGGCATCCCATGAATCAAATAAATCTTTAATCGCTAAGATGGTATCTTCAGCTGTTTTTTTATTGAAGACTTCTTTGCCTAAAAAGGTTAATCTTCTTTCCATAGTTTCAGGATTTTCTTTTAAGGCAAGGCGTAACCAAGCGGGATAAATGGTTGTTAAGGCATAACCATGCGTAATACGGTAAAACTGAGTGATTGGATAACTTAAACGGTGCGTTGCCCAGTCTCCCACTTTCCCTTGGCCTAAAATCCAGTTTAAACCAATCGTCGCAGCCCAGCTAAGGTTAGCACGTGTGTCATAAGAATCTTCACCTTCTAAATAGCGGTTAACATTTTCAATGACACTTTTGATAATCCCAAAGCTCATATAGTCACTAGTTTCTGTACGTAAAGTGTTTGAAAAATATTGTTCAAAGACATGCATGATGACATCAATTCCACCTGCAACTACAAAGTGTTTATCGACATGCATGGTATAACTTGGATCAATAATAGAAAATACAGGATAAATAAACGGATAACTGACAGCGCGTTTTTCTTTGGTATCTTCATTGGTAATCACAGTATTCCCATTAGATTCTGAACCCGCCGCAGATAATGTT
>JBKHEA010000001.1:0-220393 GCA_046541015.1 Candidatus Izemoplasmataceae bacterium | reverse complement strand
TCTTCTGGGTCTGTTGAATTTAAGAATGCTTGATATTCTGTACCTTCAAAGGCACTAACACGTACTGGAACATACCCGGTATTTTGTGCAAAGAATGTTGTATTTTCAACACTAGTCATGTGTTTAATAAATAACCATGCAGCTAAACGTTCATAATCGTTTGCATCACTTGAAATAGCGATATTAGGCCCTTGTTGCATTGCTGAACAGTTAGGGTTAATGGTTGAAGGATCTGCATCTGGATCTAATGAACAAGTTTCTTTTTGAACAACTGGTAAAATACCAATTTCAAATGCTCCAAATTTACCTTCAGTGGTGTTTGCTTCTGTAGGGATGTTATAACGTGTACCTGCAGTTGACCCTTGAGTCATACAAACATCACCTTCGATGAAGTTTGTTGAACCATAATCTTGATCCCATTCAATTGGGAATGCGATAGTATTATCTGCAAAACGTGTTTCGAAAAACTCTAACATCTCTCTAGTTGTATCATTATCAATTAAGATTTCACCGTCAGTATTCGTATAGCCTGCACCCCATTGACGAGAACTATTGATGAAGAAGTTTGAACTTGAATCTGCATTGAACATAAATTCACATTGCATCTCACCAGTTCCAACAACATCTTCTGCCCAAGTGTCAATTTCGTCCCAAGTAACGGCAGTTGTACGATTTGATAAATCAATACCATGGTGATCAAATACTTCTTTATTGTAGACTAACATTTCAGTAGATTTCGCAAAAGGCATTGAGTATAAAGTTCCACCAAATTGTGAGTTTTCTGCGATGAACCCTTCTACATAATCATCTAAGTCAACCCCGTGTGTATCGTGGTCGATATAATCATTTAGTGGCACAATCGCATTTCCGTTAATGTATCCAGCAAAGTGGTCTGGATATCCAAACATCATGGTTGGGGTAGCCCCAGCAGCGATTGCATGGATCATAGACTCTCTTAAGTTGTCATAATTTCCTTGACCAGTTTGAGTTAATGTAATGTTTGGATATTCTTCTTGGAAGCTTTCAAACATTTCATCGATTAACTCTGTGTTGTCTTGACCAAATGCTGTCCATAGGACAAGCTCAATTTCCATATCCGCAGGGATTTCATCAGGGATTTCAACATCTACTTCTTCGCGCCCTGTTCCTCCTGTTAAACATGCAGATAAAGATAAAACTAATGCAAATGAAACAATAAGCATAAAAATTCTTTTCATGTAAAATTTTCCTCCTTAATATTTTCTATAAATATTATACTATGAATCTTAAGTAATTTTGTTAAGTAAAGTTAAGTTGCGTTAATTTAAGCCTAACCTTTAATCCCACTACGTGAAACACCGCGCATGATGTATTTTTTAAGTGAAAGGAAGGTGATTAATAGTGGTAATGTTACAAAGAATGCTGCTGCCATTTGTTGGTTAAACAAGGTTCTTCCTGCGTCATTAACATACGTTGCTCCACGTAACCCATTTGATACTAAACGGTGCGTATCATTGAACTGAGTAACTAAATTTGGCCAAATGAAAGCATTCCATGTTCCCATTGCATTTAAGATGGTAATGGTTATAATCGTTGGTTTTGCAATTGGAACCATGATTTTCCATAAATATTTAAAGTCGTTAGTTCCATCAACTTTTGCTGCGTAATAAAGTTCATTAGGAACCGTTTTAAATGTTTGTCTTAAGAAGAATATATAAAATATACTCGTCATAAATGGTAACGTCATTGCCGCGATCGCTTGAGCAAAGGTTTGATTAGCAACCCAGCCAAAGCTTGATACAGTCAAGAAGTTTGTAATAACAAACATTTCACCTGGGATCATCATCGTTGCGATTAAAACTAAGAAGAATGTGTCTCTACCAGTAAAGTTTAATCTTGCAAACGCAAAGGATGCGAAAATCGTTGTAACGACTGTTCCTAATGTTGAAATGATTGCGACAATAACTGTGTTAATCATATAGCGGCCATAAGGAACTTCACCTGTCATAACTAACCAATAGTTATTGATTTCCCATTCACTAGGTGGTAGCCATAAACTTGGTGGGATTCTAAAGACATTGGCAATCCCGGCACTTGGATCATCGACTTTTAAACTCGTCAAAATCATCCAATAAAACGGAATAACAATAAAGATTGCAAAGATTGTTAAAAGCGCATAGACGATGCCACGTCGAATGGCTTGTTTTCTCTTAATTTGGGCTTCATTTTCATACATAACTTCTTGTGTTTTTTTCTTTTTTAATTCACTCATTGTCTCACCGCCTAATAGTGCACTCGTTTACGGCTAACAAACATGTTAAATAGCGTTAAAACGAGTGTCAAGAAGAATAAGATTATTGCTGCTGCAGCTGCTTGAGAAAGAGCGCCAGTACTATCAAGCTCACTAAGTGATTTATAAACCAGCCCAACAAGGGTAATTAAGCGATTGGCATCCCCTCTAGGTCCTAAATCAACACCAAACATACCAACAATTGCGGTATATTCTTTAAATGCTCCGATAAAACTTGTAATGGTGATATATAAAATCATAGGAGATAATAACGGAACGGTAATACGTCTAAAGATTCTTGAACGGGTTGCAGAATCGATTCTTGCAGCATCATAGTATTGTTTATCAATACTTTGTAAACCACTTAAGAATACCATGATCTTAAAGGCTAATCCTCCCCACGTTATAAAGACAAGTAAACTAAACATTGCCATAGTAGGACTAGCTCCGGTTCCAACAAAGTTAATGGTATCAGAACGTCCAAAAACTTCTGTTAAAACATAGTTGATTAATCCATAATCTCTGTGGAATATAACCGCAAATGCCATCCCAACTGCAATCGCATTGGTTACATATGGTAAGAAGAAGATGGTTTGGAAAAAGCCTTGTAATTTCTTAATAGAGTTTAACCATACAGAAATCAATAATGAAATAATAACGGATACAGGTACAGAGACAATAACAATAATTATGGTATTAATTAAAGCTCTAAAAAATAGGTCATCTTGTAAAACTTCCCTAAAGTTATCTATAAATGTTAACCCATCAGCTGTTCTTAATAGATAATTAAAATCTCTTAAGAAAGCTAAATAAAACGCATTGAATATTGGATAAAATGTAAAAATAATCAGTAATACGAGCGCTGGAAGTAGGTATATCCAGCCCTTCAGGTTACTTTTTTCTTCTAACATAACTAAAGGAGTTCTCCAGTTTTAGGATCAAAAACAAACATCTTATGTGGTTTTACTTGTAAGCAGATTTCATCACCTGGAATAATGCGGTGATCCGCATCTACAATAGCTCTAAATGTTTCTTTTTTATTCAATGGGTTTTTAATAATTAGGGTGGTATCTCTACCGATAGTTTCTACAAGATCAACTTTAACTTTAAACGCAGATTTTTCAACAATTTTAAATCCTTCTGGGCGAATTCCAACACTGCATGCTTGATCGTTTACATTGTCGATACGACCAACTTTTGCATCACCAATTTTAATATTTCCTTTTTCGATAACGCCATCAAACATGTTAATTGGAGGGCTTCCTAAGAATTTAGCGACAAACATATTATGTGGTTCATCATAAACAGCTTGAGGTTCTCCCATTTGTTGCATGACGCCCACTTTCATAAGGATGATTTCATCACTGATACTCATCGCTTCTTCTTGGTCATGGGTAACAAATATGGTAGTAATTCCAGTTTCTCTTTGAATACGCTTAATTTCTTCACGGGTTTGAAGTCTTAAACGTGCATCTAAGTTAGATAGTGGTTCATCAAGGAGTAACACACGAGGCTCTTTTACAAGGGCACGCGCAATCGCTACACGTTGTTGTTGACCACCTGAGAGTTGAACTGGTTTACGATCAAGTAAATTTCCTATCCCGACTAAATCAGCATAATATTGAACTTTTTGTGCCATGACGTCTTTTGGTACTTTTAAGTTTTCTAACGGGAACATAATGTTTTGTCTAACAGTCATATGAGGATATAATGCATAGTTTTGGAATACAAGTCCAATACCTCTATCTTCTGGCGGTATACTTGTAACATCATTTTCCCCAAAGAAAATCTTTCCTGAGGTTGGTTTTAATAATCCTGATATCATGTATAGTGTTGTAGATTTCCCGCACCCTGATGGTCCTAACAAACCAATGAGTTTTCCTGCAGGAATAGTAACATCTAAGTCGTTAACGGCAATTGTTTCTTCTTTATTTTTTGCCTGGAAGACTTTGGTTAGATTTTGCAGTCTAATTTCAATAGTTTCCATTTTTTTCTCTCCTAAATCTATTTTTATTTACAGTAACACTACATTATACAACAAAAGTAAAGCGTTTTCTACCTTTAATTGTAACTTTTTGGTTAAGGTTTGTTAAGGCCTAATTTAAGCCAAAAAACGAAAAAAAGTTGAGTATCCACCCAACCTTTTATTATCCGAACACACCGTTTGAATAAAGCAGCCAAAGTCCTACTAGAATTCCGACTACAATGATTAATTTTGACAACTTCTTAGCTAAAGAAAATACCCCTAAAAGCGTAATGATTCCAAATAGTAATCCACCAACAAGTTGTTCAAGGAAACTTCTTGCTGAAATATAAGCATATGCTTGATCAATCCAATCTTGCATAGGAATGAGTCCTTGTAGCATATCAAGAATGGTTCCAATAAAAGGAATATCAGTCATAATATTCACCCCTTTCTAACGACTATACGACAATTATACCAATAAACTTGTGAAAATATTATGAATAAAGCGTGAAAGTTTAATATTTCTTTCTACCTTCAATGGCTTTAAAGAGTGTTAGTTCATCAGCATAACTGATATTACCCCCCGCAGGGAGTCCATAGGCAATTCTAGTTATATCTAAATCAGTATCTTTTAACAGTCTATGGATGTACATAGCCGTTGTTTCCCCTTCATCGCTAAGATTTGTTGCCAAAATGACTTCTTTGTGTTGTTCGTTTTTTAATCGATTGAGTAACGATTTAATATTAATATCATCTGGTCCTATACCATTACTAGGTGAAATTACCCCGTTTAATACATGATATAAACCAGTATATGTATTAGTGTTTTCAATAACCATGACATCTTTACTTTCTTCGACAACTAAGATAATGGCTTGATTTCTTTGTTTGTCTTTACAAATGTCACATACGCCTTGATCGGTAAGTGTCCCACAAATCTCACAAGGCTTGATTTCTTCTTTTACTCTATGTAAGGCATCCATGAACGATAAGATACGTTCTTCACTTAAATGATGAATGGTATAAAATGCATACCGTTCTGCAGTTTTCTTTCCAATGCCTGGATAACGCATGAAAGCTTCGATTAATTGATGAAGCGAGTCGGGATATTTCACCTTTAAAACATGCCTGGCATACCGCCAAGACCTTGAGAGAATTGTCCCATTGTTGCTTGTGTTTCTTCATCAATCTTCTTCATGCAATCATTGACCGCTGCGGTGATGGTATCTTGTAACATATCTAGATCTTCAGGTAATTCAAATGCCCCATCTTGAATTTTGATCTTTTGCATTTCTTTTGCACCATTAAACTCTACTTCTACGGCTTTGCCACCTGCAGATCCATAGAAAATTGATGCCTCTAATTCTTTTTGTGCTTTAATCATTTCTTTTTGCATTTGCTGCAATTTTTTAATCATTCCTGGATTCATGATTATTCTCCTTTCTTCACTTTAACTATATCGCCAAATAAATCCTTGGCTTCTTTTAAACTATCCGATTCTATATCTTCAAAGTTTTCTTCTTCACTAGGTATTTCAACTAATTTAGGATGATTGATTGGGGTTAAATGAATAAACTCATCAGCATCTTTTTTTAATCTGAATTTTTTAACAAATTCAATTTGTATGGTTTCCCAAACCGTATTTGGTAAGGCCATAAACATAATACGTCGATTAAAATATTCTGCCAATATATTTTCTAATTTTTCTTTGATTTCTAAAGCCATTAAGCGGTTACACATCGCAAAACTATCATAAGTAACGATAAGCATCACACCATTGGTGGCAACTAAAGTCCCTTCTGTAATCATTTTAGCATATTTCATAGTATCAGCATCAACGTAGCGTTCAATATCAAACCATTTTTTGACCATATCGATTTTAATTTCACGGTCGCCTGTATGCAGTACATCTTCAACAAAATGGATATCAAACGTTTTATAACGTTTTTTTGCATAACGATTATAGATAATACTGAAGCGATCTTTTTCATCAAGCGTTTCAAGTGGGGTTTCTTCTTTTTTAGTCTCAACACTTTCTTCTTGGTCAGTTTCTTTAGTTTGATCACTATCACTAAGGTCTTCTTCGCTTTGTTCATCATTAGATGGGGTTTCTTCTTTAGTTTCTTCTTCACTAAATATTGATTTTATACGCGCTTCTTCTAGGGCATCTTTTGTTGGTTCTAAACGGTTTTGTTTTATGGTTTCTTCTAAAAAATCTAATTGGGTTTTTAAAGTATGATAATCGTGTTCAAGATTTGATAGTTTCTCTAATGCAATGGTTTCTTTTTTCATCTCTTGGTCAACCATTTTAACAAATGCTAGTTCTAAATATAATTTTGCATTCCCTGCAAAACGCATTTTTTGTTGGGTATCATGTAAAATATCAATGTAATAAAACACTTTCTCGTTGCTTAAATGTTCAACCAAAGTTCTAAATGCTTCATGTTGATGTAAGACTTTAAATGAGTCAATTTGGTTGGTGTTTTTAATTAACAAAACATCACGATAAAATTTAATAAAATCATCTAATAACTTCTGGCTTTCTTTTCCTTTAGAAATTAGTTCATCTAATACATCCATCGCTTTTACAACATTATCCTCTTCAATCGATGCGGCAATGTTGATAATATCTTCATGAGAAATTGATCCTCTAATCGCATGCACGTCATGAGTGGTGATGGTTTCGCTATTATATGCAGTCACTTGATCGAGTAAACCAATTGCATCACGCATTCCACCTTCAGCACTCTCTGCGATTAAGTGGACTGCATGTTCATCAATCGAAATCGATTCTTTATCAATAATCTCATGTAATTTTTGAATCATTTCTTCCATTCCAATCCCTCTAAAGTCAAAACGTTGACATCTAGAGTGAATCGTTGCTGGAATTTTATGTGGTTCTGTGGTTGCTAAGATAAAAATTACATGTTTAGGCGGTTCTTCTAAGGTTTTTAATAAAGCATTAAAAGCTCCGGTTGATAACATGTGAACCTCATCGATGATATAGACTTTATATTTTCCTGTGCTTGGTAAATATTTAACTTTATCACGAATTTCTCTTATTTCATCAACGCCATTATTGCTAGCTGCATCAATTTCAATAACATCATGAATGGTATTTTGATCAATCCCTTTACACGTGTCACAAGCATTACAAGGATTCGCTACAGGTGCATGCTCGCAGTTTACTGCTTTTGCGATAATTTTAGCAATACTTGTTTTTCCCGTTCCTCTTGGACCACTAAATAAATACGCATGTGCTATTTTATTATTTAGCAATGCGTTTTTAAAGGTTTTTGTAATATGTTCTTGCCCTGCAACTTCATCAAAGTCTTTAGGTCTATACGTTCGGTATAACGCTTGATATGCCATACGCATCTTCCCCTTAAGTTATTTTTTTTCTCGTAATATTTTTAGTTCTCTTATGATCAATGTAACGGCATCAAATTCTTTTGATTTTGGATCGAATTTTCTGCTTAAAGTATCATAGTTAATCAACTGTGTTTCGCCATCTTGATAAATAGTATAAGCATCTAATAATGCTTTTTGAAACTTTTCATTTTCTCTTAAACGTCTAAAATCTTCAATTTCATAACCAAGTTCATCTTTAACGACTTTAGACATATGTAAAACAAATTGACGTTCTTCATTTTGTTTATCTAATCTTTTAAACATTTTCTTTGTAACTTTTCGATAAAAAAAGATGACAAAGACAACTAAAAAAGGATAAAACCAAAATGCTGCAATCCATTCGTTATAACTTAATCCATCTCTTCTTGATGGAAATAAAAATCCAAAGATTAATAAGCCAATACTAATGCCTAAAAAGATTAGGGCATAATAGGCAAGAGAATCTTTATTTTTACGGTTGTTTATCATGATATCACCCGTTTTCTATTATACACTAAAACCCTACTTTATGGTATACTAATTTCAGGTGATAAATATGAATTATGATACAATCGCGGCTATATCAACAGCCTTAGGCCATAGTGCCATTAATATTGTTAGAATGAGTGGAAATGATGCTTTAAAAATCATTTCAAAACTCTTTAAAGGAAAAGATTTAACTAAAGTAAAATCCCATACGATTAATTATGGGAAAATCGTCGATCAAGGCATCACTTTAGATGAAGTTTTAGTCAGTGTTTTTAAAGCCCCCAAAACATTCACCAAAGAAGATATGATTGAAATAAACTGTCATGGTGGTGCTTATGTTGCACAGCGCATCTTAGAAAGCTTATTAAACCACGGTGCGCGTTTAGCAGAAAAGGGTGAGTTTACCGAACGTGCTTATTTAAATGGCCGCATCGATTTAACTCAAGCTGAAAGTGTCATGGATATTATAGAAGCAAGATCCCATCTAAGTTTAACGTTAGCGAATAAGGGTCTTGATGGGAAAATTTATGAACTGATTATTTCTTTGCGTGATGAACTATTAGATATCATTGCCCAAATTGAAGTCAATATTGACTATCCAGAATACGATGATGTTGAAGAATTAACTTTGGAACAAGTTGTTCCAAAGACAAAAAAACTGATTGAACGTATTCAAAAGATTTTAGAAAAAGCTCACGATGGTCAAGTCATTAAAGAAGGGGTCAAAACTGCAATTATTGGCCGTCCTAATGTTGGAAAATCAAGTTTATTAAACGTTTTATTAGGCGAAGAACGTGCTATTGTGACTGAAATTCAAGGCACAACGCGTGATACCATCGAAGGCACTGTTAATATCGGTGGATTAATGCTTCACTTAATTGATACAGCAGGCATTAGAGAAAGTGATGACATTGTTGAAAAAATCGGTATTGAAAAAGCTAAAGCAGTCATCCAAGAAGCAGAACTTATCTTATTTGTATTAAACAATAACGAATCCCTTACCGATGATGATTTAAAACTCTTAGAGTTAACAGAACATATGAAACGTATTGTTATTATTAATAAAATTGATTTAGAAAGTAAAATTAATAAAACATTCGCAAATAGCGTTTCGATTAGTGCCCTAAATAAAACCAATATAGACTTATTAGAAGAAACCATTAAATCGATGTTTTTAAGTGGTTCTTTAAACTTAGAAGATCAAACTTATTTATCAAACACCCGTCATATTGCCAAAGTTCAACAGACTAAAAAGGCTCTTGAAGACGCCTTAGAAAGTGCTTTAAATTTAATGCCTGTTGATATGGTAGAAATAGATTTAAAACTAGCTTGGGAAACCTTAGGTGAGATTATTGGTGAAACAAAATCAACCGCTTTACTCGATGAACTCTTCTCTAAGTTTTGTCTTGGTAAATAAACCAATGTTTCACGTGAAACCTACATCGATTAACCAAATAATAAAGCCCTTTTCGATTTGAAAAGGGCTTTTAATTTATTCTTTTTTTCGGCCAAACTCTATAGAATCAATCGTTAAATCGTCTAATACTTCCATATCTTCTTTTTTGATTACAAAATCAACTAAAAGGTTGTTTTCAATGTGTTGTTTCGTTGATGATCTTGGTAATGGTAATATCTCATGTTGTAAAACATATCGGATACATAATTGAGCAACAGACACTTGATAGCGTTTTGCCATGTCGATGAGGATGGGGTGGTTTAAAACTTTAGAACGTCCAAGCGGCGAATAGGCTTCAACTTGAATTGATTCTTTTTTACAATATTCAACAATTTCTTTTTGTCTATGACCAATATGAAACTTAATTTGATTGACATGCGGTGTAAACCCATGTTCTTTTAAGTTTGTTAGATCACGCACATCAAAATTTGATACGCCTATGGCTTTTACTTTACCTTCTTGATACAAATGCATTAAAGCTTTATACGCTTCAATATTGCCTTCATCGTGGTTGCTAAACTTATCATCCCATGGCCATGGCGCATGGATTAAGTATAAATCAAGGTAGTCTAAGTCAAGTTTTTTTAGTGTTTCATGGAAAGCATTTAAGGCTTGGTCATAGTCTTTAATGCTTGCATCTAATTTGGATGTAATAAAAAGCTTTTCTCGGTCAATATTACTGTCTTTTATCGCTTTTCCTACCATGTCTTCATTTTGATAATTTTGTGCAGTATCGATATGAAGATATTTAGCGCTTAAAGCTAGCATGACTGCATTATAGGCTTCTTCACCTTTTAATGGTGCTGTCCCAAATCCAATACTTGGTATTTTTACTTGGTTATCTAATACAAACATTGCTTTCATAAACTCACTCCCTTTATCACTATATACCTATACTAAGTTATTCATACCACTCAGGCAAATCATATGACTCTGAATCATCATTAGAAGACCCTGGAGTCATATTAAAGCGGTCAAAGAAGACCCACTCATGACCTCCATCAACACTTCTTCCAAAAGAACTATTCCTTGGGACGATTTGCGCATAGATTTGATCGACTAAACTCGTGCGGTCATTTTTTGTTAAAACAATTGGTTCACCACTGCGTGCTAATGCAAAACTAGTGTGGATTTCATGATTAGCCATCACTTTATCTTTGGCTGATGCAAACACCAGTAAATAACCATTAGCTTGAATGATTGACCCTTCAGGAAACTGCCATTTTAAAGGGAAGTCACTATCATCTGATAGAAAATACCCTGTTAGATCAACTGGTTCATCATTAGGATTATATAGTTCAATCCAATCACTATAATCCCCGTCATAATCAGCAAGCGTATCGCCGTTTGATGTAGAAAACTCATTAATAAAGATTTCATGCGTTGGATTTAACGGTAAAAGATAAGGACTTCGGTAAGTAATATTTTCCCAATAATCTTTTAAACCGTTATAACCATTTGATGCCTCTTCATCTACAATCGGAATTGGATTATCACGCAAATCAACTTCTGCATAAATCCCTAGGGCTATTTGATCTTGTAACGCCCCTTGATTCATTAAATCTTCTAGGGTTTTTAAAGACTCTATTTGAGTGTTTCTTAAATTTAAACGCGATAACTTACTAAGACTGCTTAAATGAATAATATCTTCTTTAATGGGAACATTTTCTAATATCAAAGTTTCTAAATAAATCATATGTTTGATGGGTTCAATCGATTCGATATTTATATTTGAGTGAAGATTTAAATAACTTAAAGATTGTAAAGACGTTAGGACACTTAAATCACGAATATTTGTTTCTCTTAAGTTTAAATAACTCAGTTGAAACAATGTACTTAAAGTTTCAAAGCTTTCTTGATCAATAGGATTTTGACTAACATCTAAATACGTTAAATGGGTCATGTTTTCTAAAGCTGTTAAAGAAGCGATATCATTATCTCTTAAGATTAAACGCTCTAAATGGATGAAATCTTTGATAGGATCTAAGTGATAAAGTCTTATGGCTTCGTTATCAAAGGTTTCATCTACTAAAACATTATGTCTTAAATTTAGTTCTTTTAAAGTTTCGATATCCTTTAATGCTTGAATATTTACTTGATTTAAATCAACAATTTGATTATTTCTTAAGTTTAAAATTTCTAACTTATTAAGTTCCTTTAAAGGCGTTAAATCATTAACATGATTGTTTTCTAAATTTAAAATTCTTAAGTTAGGGAATGCTTCAATCCCACTTAGATTAGTTATTTGTTTGTTTGATAGATTTAGCGTTGAAATATCACTGACTTGATGGCGATATAACGGACCTTCTTCTTGATTTAACAATTCTAAGACAGCTTGTTCAAAGGCAGGATCTTCAAATTCAATAGTCTCATATTCCATTCTTACTGCCACATAAAACCCTGTAAAACCAATGACTAATAAAGTAAAAAGCATCGTAATTAAGGCAAGTTTATTTTTCATATAATGCCCTCCTTAGTCCATGGTTTTTACTTTTGCTTGTGTTAAAGAAATAAGCATCTTGTTTGGTGATCATTAAAGGTTTTATGATTTCAATCCCTTGAACATACTTACTATTTGATGTCATTTTTAATCGGTGTTTTTTAATAATTTGATTTAACCACTTAGGTCTTTCTTGCTCGCACTTAATTTCAAATATAACGTGACTTGGTTGATGGATTTTAAGGTTTAAATCATCTTCAAAAAGGGTTTTAGCACGTGCACTGCTTACATTATGATCAAAGGTGAGTCTTAAGGGTTCTTTAAATTTAGAAATATAGCCTTCGCGTTCATATTCAACTAAGAGCTGTGGGGTTAATTGGCGGACGTGCATCAGTCTTAAAAATTCTTCAACAACCTGGTTCTTTACGTCATCATTAAAGGTATTTTTTTCTAAAAATTCAGGGTAATTATTTAAAGGCATTAATGCACTATATTTAACCATATTTAACCCTTTTTTTGTTTTTAACTCTATCGATAACGTTTCTTGTTCAAGATACTTATTGGTATAGACTCTAAGTCTTAGTTTAATACGACCAAAAATGCCTTCATCTCTTTCATGAAAAGCTTTTAAATGATGGGTATCATAATATAAACTACGAACTAAATAACGCTTTTTATCCGACTTTTGTGTGTATTCATCAGGGGTTATAAAAGGCGTTAGACTATGCTTAAGGGCATAATATTCGCTTAGCGTTAAAAGATACTTATATTCAAATCTTGAACTTAGCCGCATCAAAAGTTCCTCCTTACATTGGCAGTGTTAGTTGTGGAGATAATAAGGATACTTTTTCAATATTGGTTTCTTTTTTAAGGGTATCAACCATCGTTTTAACACTAGATAAATGTGTTTCTTCAAAACGGAGTTCGTAAATATTTTCAAAACTATTTCCTTTACTTTCAGTACTTCTTAATTGAATCGAAACTAAATTAGTTTGTCTAAGTGAATAGATAACATCATCATTAAATGTATCGTGTCCAGAAACAATCAAGATATATTCATTGTGTGTTTGGCGTCCGTACTTAACTAAATAAAACGCTGAAATTAACAATCCTAAAATCATTGTTGCAAAAATAGATAACGTCCAGTTTAAGGTTCCAACCCCTAATCCAACCGCAATCGACCAGAATAAAAAGACCATATCACGGGTATCTTTTATCGGCGTTCTAAACCTAATAATTGATAAAGAACCCACTAAACCAAGTGATAACACTAAATCGCCTTGAATTAAAAACATCACCAGGGTAACGATGGGTCCTAAAATAACTAAAGTTGATAAAAACGAACTTTCATAATTTAACCCTTTATGTGTATAGCGATATACTAGGGCAATACTTAATCCAAGTAAGATCGCTAACAGCATACTTAGTATAAATGAAACAAGGGTTTGGTCTGTAATCAATAATACATCAAATAAATATTCAATCATCATACACCTCTATATTTAGTCATCAAAATGACCATTTTGATACGCCTCAGTTTGCATAGCGTGATACATCCAATTACTTCTTAACTGTAAAAATTCATATAAATACTCAACTTGTTCTTGATGGGTAGTAGCCGCTTGCATTTCAACAGGATTAGGCCACACATAAATATCTAAAATTTCCCACCGATCAAAGTTTCTTTCTGCATAAGGACTGAGTGATTCCCCAATTTCTTGAACTGCCTTTAGTAAAAGCGGCATGATTTCTTCATAAATTTCTTGATAACGCACTTGATACTCATCACGCACTAAACTAACATCCATCATAAGCTTAAACCAATAGTTTTTATAGTTTCGCATCCCATACCAGTTTTCAGGTCCATAATCTATATAGTCTGCATTCCCCATGGCCAAATCAAAATCCCATAATGGCCCAAGTTTTAACCGTTCGTTAGGCTTTTTATAACTATAGACACTGCCCCAGCCCACATCGACGTTTTTAAAGAGTTCTTGGGCTATAAAATAATCGATAAAATTATCTATATCCAAATAATCGTCATAGCCATGTCGGTTCATAAGGGCTGTTTGCATAGCTAATATATAGTTTTTTATATATTCTATATGATAAGTTTGTAAATCCTCACCTGGTGAAGGTTGATCAATCACATAAGGAATACCTGAAGCATAAAATCCATCTACACCTTCAACTCTTCCTTCTTCAAGAAATCGTTGATCTAAT
Organism: Candidatus Izemoplasmataceae bacterium; assembly: GCA_046541015.1. Lineage (GTDB taxonomy): Bacteria > Bacillota_I > Bacilli_A > Izemoplasmatales > Izemoplasmataceae > Liberiplasma. Next base: position 206,160 of record JBKHEA010000001.1, on the reverse strand, counting down.
TCTAAGAAAAACCCTGCATCTTCACTTGATAAATCAGTAGGTATATTAATGATTTCTTCACTGGGTTCAATTTGATTTGTAAGCACATAAACGCCTAAGTATTCATCGTTCATATAAAGTTCAACAAAACGCCCTTGTGGTGAGTATTCAATGGCTTGTAAAAGACTAGAAAACTTATAAGCAATCATATTTCTCATGAGCGATTTATCGGCATATTCAGCGAGTAATACATAATCTTGTGTAGCTGGGAGATTTAGTAAAGAAACCGCTTCATTAAATTTTAGACGTAATGGTTTTTTAGGCATAGTCCAGGTGGAATTTCCTCGTCCTTTTATTTCTAAAAAATTGCTTGAAAAGACTTCTAAATGTTCATCATTAACCGTTGATGAAATACGAATACTTGCCTGGGCATAGGTCTCTTTAGATAGTTCAAAATAATCTGTATCCGATTTAATATTTATTACATTATTATTGAGTGGTGAATCTTGTGGAAGTATTATCAAATCAAATGTAAAGACCTTAACGTAATTGTTATTTTTTATGGTGGCTTCTAATGTTACTGGTTTTTTTAAAAAAGGTTCTTCATAAATAAACTTATGCTCAATATTTTTACCATCAATAGCCCATTCAATCATAACTCCTTCAAAACTTGGTAAATAAAAACTTTGATTAACATATAACGGTAAAAAAGCTTCAATATCTTCTTTTACAGATTCAATTAAAGCTAACGAGTTAGATTCATCTTTAGGATCTAGTGTACAGGCACTTAGACTAATAACAGTTAGAAAAATAAGAACACAACTTAATATTCTCAAGGGTATCACCTCTAAGGTTTCTTTACTATTATACATAAAATATCAAAGACTTGAAAGGTTAAATCCTTAAGTCCTTAATATAACTAAACACAAAAAAAGAATGTTTCACGTGAAACATTCTTTAGTTTTATTCGTAATCATCAGTAAAATGATACATTTTTCCATCTTTTTCCCAAGCTAAGATATTATCTAAATTAACATTTGCAGCTGCTCTAAAAATACTTTTATCTATATCTTTATGAAGTGTTTTTAACGTTTTTATAAGCTCTTTTATCTCTTTACGCTTAGAAGCTATTTGACCTGCAGCGACACTACAACCACAATCCATTGCATAAATATCATTGTTTTCCATAATCTTTAAAACATTGTGTTCTTTAATAAAATACATCGGTCTGATTAAATCAATGCCGTCAAAATTTTGCGATTTTACTTTTGGCAACATAGTCTTAAATGTCCCAGAATAAAATAGATTTAGTAAAGTGGTTTCGATGACATCATCAAAGTGGTGTCCAAGTGCCATTTTATTACATCCATATTTTTCAGCCATACTATATAAGAATCCTCGTCGCATTCTTGCGCACATATAACAAGGATATTCTTTTGAGATGTTGTTGACAACTTTAAATATATTATAGGGTTCGATAATTAAGTCAATATCTAAAAGTTCAGCCGTATGTTTGATTTGTGCCAAATTACTTTCAGAATAACCAGGATCCATACTCACAAAAACAACATCAAATTTAACTAAGGGATGTTTTTTTAACTCTTGAAATAACTTAGCTAATAAAAATGAGTCTTTTCCTCCACTCATCGCAACCATGACCTTATCGCCATCTTGTAATAAATCAAAAGTTTTAATGCCTTTAATAAATTTACTCCAAATATCTTTACGATATTTTTTTATAATATCTTTTTCTAATTTTCTTGCGGGACTTATTGTTTTTTCCATGTCATCACTCCATAAACATTAACTAGTATACTTGATTTAAAGATACTTGCAAGGGCAAAAAAAATAATATAAAATAATTTTCTTGATATTAATCTAATTTAAAGGTATAATTTAGGTAATTCAAACTAATATGGAGGTGAACTTATGTCGTTTACATGGGCTTCTAAAAAGCCAAACGAAGGAATTGCGACGCTTTATGAGTCTAATATCACATTAAACAAAAGTGCTAGTGTCCATTTTGATCATGCATATAATGTTTTATTGGGTATTGACTATGACAATAAAAGAGTTGCTGTAAAGCCTATATCCAAACAAGAATATGAACGTGGTGCTATTCCTGAAGAAAAAAGACATAAAATAACAGTACGCCCAAGTTATGCTAGAGTTTGTAACAAAAAATTTATGAAGGAAGTTGCTGAATTAGCACAGTTGGATTTAGTTGATAATAATGCCTATAAGTTTAAAGCAACTTGGAGCAACAAAGATCATGCATTAATTATTGATTTAAACCAACCAGAGGAGGGTTTATAATATGCCACTAGGAATTGAAACGATGATTATTTTAATGTGGTTTGTCATTATTATCATAACCGCTTTTATTGAAATTAACACAATGGATTTAAGCAGTGTTTGGTTTAGCATAGGTGCTCTAATTGCTTTTATATTTGCAATTATCGGATTCGGAATTGTTTGGCAAATCATGATATTCTTATTAGTAAGTGTCTTGTTGTTACTTTCTGTAAGACCTCTTGCGAAAAATTATTTTAGAACGAATGTCGTAAATACAAATGCTGATAGGCTAATTGGCAAACAAGCAATCTGTACAAAAGAAATCAAAGCTGGCGAACGCGGTGAAGTGAAAGTTGAAGGTCAATTTTGGACTGCTATAACCGCTGGTGATGACACGGTATTGGTTAATGAAAAAGTAGAGATATTAGCGATTGAAGGGGTTAAACTAATCGTGGTGAAACTATGAATGCAGGCTTCTTAAGACGAAGTCTAGCCTTTATCGCCGATGCATTACTCATTTTCATGATTACCGTTTTTAGTTTTCAGTTAATTGGGGAACCAATCTTTATTGCACGTACAGATGAAGCCGTTTTTAATCAAATCGAAACGGTCACAGGGCTATACAGAGAAGATTTGATTGCTATAGAAGATGCTTATTATGATGGGGACATATCAGAAGAAGAATATAATGCCCAACGTGAAGCATTAGATGATACATACTATGAAAATTATCCTGAAGTTTGGCCACTTAGAGATGATTACTTAAACTACATTTATATCTTCAACTTTCTATTTTATTTACTCTCTCATACACTATACATGATCATAACTAAAGGCCATTCTGTTGGAAGAAAACTTGTAAAAATTAAACTTTCTGGAAATATTACCATTTTATCGATTGTCTTAAGAGAATTATTTTGGAAGTATATATATTATATTTTAACGATCGGAATTGGCTTGTTTATTGATATTTACTTAATTATTCTTAGTCATGATAAAAAAACCTTTCGCGACCGTTTAACAGGCACTAGGGTTATACTAGACGATATTGTCTATCCATTTTAATAAAAAATAAGGAGGAAACATTAAATGGGATTTATTATTTTTCTTGTATTATTATTAATTATTTTAGTTTATTTAGGAACAAGATTTAGCGTCGTTACACAAGCAAATCGTTTTGTCATAGAAAGACTCGGACGCTATATTGCAACATGGGATGTAGGAATTCATTTCTTAATACCTTTCGTCGACAGAATTAAAATGAAAGTGTCAATTAAAGAACAAGTTGTTGACTTTGCTCCACAACCAGTTATTACTAAAGATAACGTAACCATGCAAATTGATACAGTTGTATTCTTTCAAATCACTGACCCTAAACTCTACACTTACGGGGTAGATTTTCCACTAAAAGCGATTGAAAACTTAACCGCAACTACCTTACGTAACATTATTGGGGATTTAGAACTCGATGAATCTTTAACTTCAAGAGACCTTATCAACGAAAAAATGCGTAGCATTTTAGATGAAGCGACCGATCCATGGGGTATTAAAATTAACCGTGTTGAAGTTAAAAACATCATTCCACCAAAAGATATTCGTGAAGCGATGGAAAAACAAATGCGTGCAGAACGTGAAAAACGTCAATCGATTCTTATTGCAGAAGGTAATAAACGTGCAGCTATCTTAAATGCTGAGGGTGAACGTGAATCTAGAATCTTACAAGCTGACGGGGAAAAACAAACTCGTATCTTAGAAGCTGAAGGTCAAGCAGAAGCGATTTTAACTGTTCAATCTGCAACAGCTAAAGGGATTGAATTAATCCGTAAAGCAGGTGCTGATGAAGCCTTCTTACGCTTAGAAGCGTATAAAGCGATGGAAAAAGTTGCGGATGGAAAAGCAACAAAACTTATTATCCCTTCAAACATGCAAGGTATGATTGGTATTGCCTCATCTATCGCAGAAGCCATCAAACCAGACGATACAAAAGAATAACCTCAAAAAAGCCGATTAATTCGGCTTTTTTTTATGCATCCCATTTGACATGAAAACCATTTTCATTTATAATATGCAAACAATGTAAATTTTTACATTAAATTGATCAGTTTCTTCATATCATTAGATACACAAGTCTTTTTTGATAGGTTGGAGGTGAGAGAAATGCGATCAATTAACCCTATATCTAGTAAGAATAGCCATTTTTCTTACCATGGATATAAGAACTATTAAAGGAGATGATACACGATGAGAAACATATACAAACGAAATATTAAAGCTTTACTAAACACATTAGAAAACTATTATAGTCAAACTTTAAATATTAAATTATCAGATACTATCAAAAAAGCAAAATAGTTTCTTCCTTAATGAATAAGACCCCTAAATTTTAGGGGTCTTATTTTTATTAAAACTCACAGTTTCTTGGCGTTCTTGGGAAAGGAATCACATCGCGAATATTTTCTACTCCTGTTAAATACATTAGCATGCGGTCAAATCCAAGACCATAACCAGCATGTGGTGTTGTTCCGTATTTTCTTAAATCTAAATACCACCAGAGTTCTTTTTCATCGATATGCATCTCATTCATACGTTTAATTAAGTACTCTAAACGTTCTTCTCTTTGAGATCCACCAATCAGTTCTCCACTACCTGGGACAAGTAAATCCATTGCCGCAACGGTTTCATTGTCATCGTTTAAGCGCATATAAAACGCTTTTATATCTTTTGGCCAATCTGTAACAAACACTGGACCGTTAAAATGACTTACTAAGAATTTTTCATGTTCTGTTGCTAAATCTTGCCCAAATTCAGGGGTGTTTTCGAAGGGTTTGTTGCTATCTTTTAAGATTGTAATCGCTTCTTTATGCGTTATACGTTTAAATGGTGTATTTAAAACATTATTCAATTTATCGAACAATCCTTTTTGAACAAACTTATTAAAAAAAGCCATCTCTTCTTTTGCGTGCGTTAGGACGTATTGAATTAAGTATTTAACCATTTCTTCAGCTAAATCCATGTCATCGCTTAAGTCAGCAAAAGCAATCTCTGGTTCTATCATCCAAAACTCTGAAGCATGCGTTGTAGTATTTGATTTTTCAGCTCTAAAGGTTGGACCAAAAGTATATACTTGTTTAAATGCTTGGGCAAACACTTCTGCTTGAAGTTGTCCAGATACCGTTAAGTTAGTAGCTTTTTGAAAAAAGTCTTGTTTAAAATCAACCTGTTGATTATCTTTAGGCACATGATTTAAATTAAGGGTTGTAACTTTAAACATTTCACCAGCACCCTCAGCATCACTGCCTGTAATGATCGGACTTGCGACATGTACAAAATTCTTCTCTTGAAAGAACGTGTGAATCGCGTGGGTTAAAAGACTACGCACTCTAAATACTGCAGTGAATAAATTCGTTCTAGGGCGTAAGTGTGCGTTTTCCCTTAAAAATTCTCTACTGTGTCTTTTAGGTTGAATCGGGTAGTCTTCTAATGAATCCCCAACAAGCGTAATCTCATTAGCATTGATTTCAAATGGTTGTTTCATCGATGGGGTTGCAATCAAGGTTCCTCTAACTAAAACACTTGCACCAATCCCAATTTTTTGAATATCTTTATAATTTTTAATTTTATCTTCTTCGTAAACTACTTGAATAGATTCAAAAAATGTTCCATCGTTTAAATCCATAAATCCAAAAGATTTTTGAGTTCTGTGATTTCTAACCCAGGCTGAAACAAGCACTTCTTTTTGATCGAGTGCTTCATAGTTTTTAAATAACTCACTGTTGTTATATTTCATAAACTTCCTCCTAAAATTAAAAAATCGCCCTTATAAAAGGACGAAATAATTTCCGCGGTACCACCTTAATTCAATGCACTTTCTCATAACGCTGAGCTGCGGATGGGTCTACTTAATTCTTCCATCTCTCCTGGTGTTATTCATTAATCACTTACTACCTAGCTTCCACCATCCTAGATTCGCTTTATGCAAGAAAGATTAACTACTTGTCCATTCGTCGATTTATACTATAATCATATCAAAATAACTGGCTTTGTCAAACGAAAAAGAAAACACCTATGAAAGGTGTTATTGTTCTTTATATTCAAATAAACTACTAAGTGGCTGATCTTGAACGATATTTAGTATTCCTTGGGCTAATAATGGTGCCACACTTAGTTGAATGATTCTTGGTGATTGTTTATCTTCTTTTAGTTCAATTGTGTTTGTACATACCAACTCTTTAATCACACTATTATTGATGCGATCAATAGCTGGTGGTGAAAAAACAGGATGGGTACATGCTGCATAAACTTCTTTTGCGCCAGCTTCTTTTAAAGCATCTGCAGCACTTGAGATGGTGCCTGCAGTATCAATCATGTCATCAATTAATATAGCAACTCTTCCTGATACATCCCCAACTATCCCCATAATTTCAACTTCATTAGCTCTAGGTCTTCGTTTATCAATAATGGCAATAGGTGCATGGAGTAAATTTCCCATCTCTCTTGCTCTAACCGCCCCACCATGATCTGGTGATACAACAACAATCTTCTCATCTTTAAATTTTTTATTAAAATAATCGACCAATATTGGCATCGCAACAAAATTATCAATAGGTATATCAAAAAATCCTTGAATCTGTCCAGCGTGAAGGTCCATAGATATAACTCTAGTCGCGCCAGCAACCTGCAATAAGTTTGCAACAAGCTTAGCACTAATTGGTTGGCGGGATGCGGCTTTTCTATCTTGTCTTGAATAACCATAATAAGGCATAATAATATTAATGTGCTTAGCGCTTGCGCGTTTTAATGCATCAATCATAATGAGTAATTCCATTAGATTTTCGTTCACTGGTGCATGAGTAGGTTGAATAACAAATACGTGATGACCCCTTACAGTCTCCTCAATATTTAATCCGATTTCACCATCTGCAAATCGTCTAACTTCGCACTTACTTAGCGGAATCCCTGTATATTCTGATATTTCTTCTGCTAATTTACGATTAGCACTCAATGAAAATAGTTTAATTTTATGACCATTAAATGTCGCCATCAAAACCCTCCAATAATAGAATACTCACATACTCATTATAGCAAAAATTTGCCAAAATAAAATGCAACTAGTAAAAAAGTTGCACATTATTTAATTACTCTTCTTCTTCTAATTTATGATATGCTTCAATAACTACGCTCTCAATATGATTTCGAGTCTCTTGGTTAATTGGATGTGCTACATCCTTAAACTCACCATTTGGCATTTTACGACTTGGCATCGCAACAAAGAGACCATCTTTCCCATCAATGACACGCAATTCATGAACCACAAAACAGTCGTCAATAGTAATAGCTGCAATCGCTTTTAAACGATTTTCACCATTAAATTTTTTGACTCTAACGTCTGTTATATTCATTATTCCACCCCGCATTTTATGTCTATAACACTTGTATGAGTGAATTATATCACAAGAGTATAGGCTTTTCAAACTTTTTTTATCCTTTAAACCGCACCATCACTTTATTTTCGTAATTAGCGTAAAGTTAGATTCTTTGAAATGAGATTCAATTTCTTTTAAGTTTGTTTTATTTTTTGTAAAAATGAAAAAACTTGGTCCTGATCCACTCATCAAAAATCCTTCAGGATTATGTGCACTAATCATCTCACTAAGTTTTTCAACTTCAGGAAAGAGTTTAAATGTAAAGGGCATAAGTGCGTTATAAAGTTCTTTGTAAATAAGGGTTTTGTTTTTATTATAAATCGCATTGGTCATGTTCGTGATTTTAATGGGTTTGATGTCTTCTTCTTTAATGATGCTAAAGATTTCTTTGGTACTTACTTTGATATAGGGTGTAATAATTAAAACAGGAAGATTTAAGTGTTTATTTAAGAAAAATAAATCTTCGCCTTTACCCCTTGCGATACAGAGCTTATTATAGATGCAATATGGAATGTCAGCACCAAAAATTTCGCCAATTTTAGCCAAATCCTCTAAAGACTGTTTAAGCTTAAATAATTTATTCAATCCTCGTAAGGTTGCTGCAGCATCTGCACTTCCCCCGGCTAATCCTGCCGCGATTGGAATATTTTTTTCAATATGAATTTTTACACCTAAAGGAATTGAAAACTGTTCTTTTAAAAATTTTGCGACCTTATAAACAAGATTCTCTTTAGGATCATCGCAAATTTTAATCGATTCAGTTAGCTCAATTTTATCTTCTTCAAGCAGTTCGAAGGTTAATACATCATGCAGTGCTAAAGGTGCCATTACCATTTCTAAGTCATGGTAATGATCAAGTCTTTTGCCTAAGACATCTAAAAATAGATTGATTTTTGCATAAGCTTTTTCTTTCATAATGCTAAACCTCTTTTCATATCTTGCTAAAATAATTCGCAAGTTCTATAAACGTCATAAGGGGTAACATTTCAGCTCGTATTTGTGGATTAATACCACATTGCTCTAAGTGGTCAATAATGACTGTTTTATCTAATGCAAAAAAGCTACTAAGATTATTGAGTAAAGTTTTTCTTCTTTGTTTGAAACATGCTTTAACAAATTCGATAAAAAAGGATTCATTCTTCACTAATTTGACATAGTAATCTGTAAATTCTAAACGAATAACAGCACTATCAACATTCGGGGCAGGAATAAAAACATTTTTCGGAACTTTAAACCCATAATGAGCGTGAGCTCGGTATTGAACCATAATACTTAAAGCATTGTAATCTTTAGAATTACTTAACGCTGTAATGCGTTTGGCTACTTCTAATTGCATCATAACAACCATTGAATCTATCAGCTTTGATTCTTCTAGACATTTCATTAGAATTGGGGTTGTAATATAATAAGGCAAATTCGCTACAATAATAATGCGATTAAATGTTTGCTTTAATGCTTTAATATCTTTATCAATATCTCTTTTTAAAATGTCATCATGAATGAGTGTAAAGGGTGAAGCTTTAAATGTATCGGTCAAGATAGTTATTAGATCACGATCGATTTCATAGGCTAATACATGTTTTGCTTTTTTAACTAAATATTGTGTTAGACTACCTAATCCTGGTCCGATTTCAATCACTAAATCATCACTAGATACCACCGCTAAATCAACAATCTTATTTAAAACATTATCATCAATGAGAAAGTTTTGCCCAAAACGTTTTTTTATTTGGATTTGATTAGATTTTAATAGCTCTTGAATAGTTTTTGGGTTAGATTGTTTCATGATAGCACCTTTTCTAATTCATTTTTACTGATACCAAACATATTTAAATACTTTAAAAATGTTTTTGCATTGCTAGTGGCAAAGTGATAATAGCTAGCGATTTTTTCTCGCTTTTCTTTTGAATCTTTTCTTCCTGTTAACCCTAGTTCAACTAAGTCGTTAATGGTTAAAGAGTGCTCAACATCTTTTTGTGTTTGAACCTTTGTAAGCAAGACCTCTTTAATAATATGTAAAGGGGCATGCTCAATACCTACTTTGTTCTTCTTTTCATCTATACAATATTTTTTTTCAATAAACGCATGCTTTGTTTCTCCGACATATTCATTAATAATTCTTCTAATGCGCTCTCCTGGATAATCTGGGTCTAGCAGTAAGATTAATCCACGTTTTTGATTTAGATGTTTGAGCAAATCTAGCGTTTCTTGACTAATTTCTGCACCATTAGTAATAACGACATCTATCTCTTCAAAAATTTGTTTTAACCGCGATTTGTCGTGGTTTCCCTCTACTACAACAACTTCTTTAAACATGCGAATCCTTTTGGTTTTTAAAATATTTATCGGATTGATCTGGATTGATTAAGATACGGAGTTTTTGCTTAAAAACTTTGATTGACTGATTCCCAGAATCTGAGGCTTCACCATCAATATTCCAGCGGTGATGGTGCTCGGTATAGATGGTTGCTTCTTTGGTTCTTATCTTCTTTACAAAGGGCAATATCTTTGGATTGAAGAAGAAAGAGAAGAAATAGATAATGTTATTTAGTAGGGGGATATATCTATATAAAACAATGTCTACTAATCCATCATCTAAAACAGGTTTTTGAATAATGTTAAATCCAGCAACGCGTTTGGAATTGACAACCATAATTAAAGAGTAATATCCTTTTAATACACCTTGATCGTAATTGATTTCTGTTTTAATCATTGGGATGGTAAAGAATTCTTTTACACCTGTGATAAAATAAGCTAAGTAACCAAGTTTTCTTTTTAGTTTAGAGTGTGTTAAATAACTAATATCAACATAGTTTCCAAGTGCTGTAACATAGACAAAGTATTCATGAGCGCCTTTAACAATATCCATTTTAACTTCATGCATTTGTTTTATAATGTTTAAGGCTTTAGGCACATTTTTGGGGATGCCTAATGTTTTTGCAATATCACAAGCCGTTCCTGATGGAATGTATGCGATTAGCGGTTGGTGTTGACTTTCTGCTAACCCGTTTACGCATTCATTCACTGTCCCATCGCCACCTGAAATGAGAATCATTTCAACTTTATCATAACAAGCTTCTTTTACAATTTCTGTAGCATGTCTTGGTCTTTTAGTTTCCTTGATATAAACTTTATAGCCTAATACTTCTATAGTTTCTTTTACCAAATCAATGTGATCGGCAAATTTCTTTTTTCCGCTCATAGGATTATAAATAACCCAACATCGTTTCATATCATCACCACGCTTTAAGTCATTATAGCACAATTAAAAAACTCTATATAGCCTATCAATTAAAAAAGATTACCATTTTTTGGTAATCTTTTATGAATTATAATGATTGTGATGCAGTGATGATTGCAGTGTTATAAACATCTAATACACTACAACCTCTTGATAAATCGTTTACAGGTTTGTTAAGACCAGCTAAAATTGGTCCAACAGCCTCATAACCACCCATTCTTTGAGCAATCTTATAGCCAATATTCCCACTATTTAAATCAGGGAAAATGAATGTGTTTGCTTGTCCTGCAACGAGACTTCCTTTATATTTACTTTTTCCAACACTTTCAACAAATGCTGCATCAAATTGCATTTCACCATCAATTAAGTATCCTGAATTTTTAGATTGAGCAATTTCAAGCGCTTTTTTAATTTTCTGCGTTTCATCGGTATCTGCACTCCCATTAGTTGAAAAACTTAATAAGGCAACTTTTGGGTCAATGCCAAACATTTCGGCAGCTTTTGCGGATTCAATCGCAAATTCTGCAAGCGCAGCTGAATCTGGGTTTGGATTAATCGCACAATCCCCCATAATATACTTTTCTTCCCCTTTTAACATAAGGAAATATCCAAAAGTTCGGCTTACACCTTCTTTTGTTTTGATGATTTGTAATGCTGGTCTTACAGTATCTGCAGTAGAATGCGCAGCGCCACTTACTAAGCCATCTGCTTCATTCATATAAACAAGCATGGTCCCAAAATAATTAGGTTTTTTTAATAACTCTTTTGCTTGTTCATAAGAGACTTTTCCTTCACGTCTTTCAACAAAAGCTTCTACAAACTCACTATATCTAGGATAGGTTAGTGGATTTATTACTTTGATGCCTTTTAAATCCTTTGTGAGTTTTTCTTCATTACCGATAAAAATTGGTTCAAGAATGCCTTCTTCTTTTAATTGAATGGCACCTTCTACAATACGTGGATCTTCAGATTCGGGAAATACAATTTTAATATTTTTCCCTTTTATCTTACTTTTTAATTCTTCAATAATTTTACTCATACCATCACTCCTACTTTACTTATTATAGACAATTTGAGTGTTTTTTCAATTGTTTTAAGTAAATAAACACACTTTGCATGTTAAAATATTCATAAGGTGATTACTATGAGAAAGATTGACACAATATTATTTGATTTAGATGGAACCCTTATTGATACCAATGAAATTATTATAAAAAGTTATCAACATGCTTATAAAACCCATCTACCAAATCTAGCTTTATCTAGACAAACAATTATTGATCAAATTGGTCCAACATTAAACGATATCTTTTCGTTATATACAGATAGTCCTTTTACTGTTAAAGCGCTTATTGACACGTATCGTGCTTACTATGTAGAAAATGAAGGAAAGTATCATAAACTTTATCCTAAGGTTTATGAAACACTTAAAACTTTAAAATCAAAAGGCTATCAGTTAGGCATTGTAACAAGTAAATTCAAAGTGGCTGCATGGCCTAGTTTTACTCATTATAAACTGAATGAATTTATTGATGTATTTATTGCATTAGATGATGTAAAAAATCCAAAACCTGATAAAGAACCTGTATTAAAAGCTTTATCTAAGTTTAAATCAATTCGTGGTGCAATCATGATTGGAGATAATCAAGGAGATATTCTGAGTGGGAAAAATGCTGGTATTTTAAGTGCTGGCGTTGCTTGGAGTATAAAAGGTAAAGCCCATTTAAACTTGGTTAATCCCGATTACATGTTTGATACGATGGATGATATTATTAAACTATTAAACACTATTAATGAGGAGGATTAAAAATGGATTGTATTTTTTGCAAAATAGTAAAAGGAGAAATTCCATCTTACAAAGTTTTTGAGAATGATGATGTTTATGCGTTCTTAGATATCTCACAAGGGACAAAAGGTCATACTCTTGTAATCCCTAAAAAACACGTTGCAACGGTCTATGATTTATCAGAATCTACTGCAAAAACAGTTTTTTCAGTTATTCCAACGTTATCAAAAGCACTTAAAAAAGCTTTTAACCCAATCGGGTTAAATATTATAAGCAATAATGAACAACCCCATCAAACAGTACACCACTTTCATCTTCATTTAATTCCTAGATATGAAGATGACTCAATTCGATTAGAGATGGTAAACAACTTTGATGCTTATGAACAAAAGGATTATGTTGAGGTTTTAGATAAAATTAAAACCGCATTAAAAGACTAAAAAAAGCCGTTTCCGGCTTTTTTTATTGTTCAAAATACTTAACGAGCGTTTTAACCATGATGCCAGTTGCACCATTGGTAGAATCAAAACTTGTCCCTGCAATATCTAAATGAATCCATGGTGTATCATTTTCTACAAAGTATTCTAAGAATGCCGCTGCAACGCTTGCACCTGCTAAGCGTCCGCCTTTATTTTTTAAATCTGCAACATAACTTTTTAATTCATCTTTGTATCCTTTTGAAATTGGAAGTTCCCAAAGGGATTCTTTCGTTTCTTTTGATACTTCAACTAATTCATTTAAGAACGTTTTGTTGTTAGTAAAGGCCCCAGTAAATTCTTTACCAAGAGCGGCAACAACTGCGCCAGTTAAGGTTGCTAAATCTATCATTTTTGTCGCACCTTTTTTTTGTGCATACCATAGGGCATCAGCGAGGGTTAATCTTCCTTCTGCATCGGTTGAGATAATTTCAATCGTTAAGCCGTTTGCAGCAGTAACAATATCATCTGGAACGATCGCTTCATCCCCAATACGATTATCTGTTGCGGCAATTACGACACTAACATTTTGTTTCAACTTAAGTCTTGAAATCGCTTCAAAAGCGCCAAGAACGGTTGCGGCGCCTGCCATATCACATTTCATTGAAGGCATAGATTGTGGAGTTTTTAATGAATACCCACCAGTATCATACATGACACCTTTACCAATTAAAGCGGTTAACTCTGTGTTACTTGAGTCGCCTGTATACTCTAGGTGAATTAATTTTGGTTCATGTAGACTTCCTTTATTGACTCCTAAAAATGCGCCCATGTTTAAAGCTTCAATATCTTTTTTATTTAAAACGCGTACTTTCACGCGATCAATAACATCTAAAGAACTTGCGTAGTCCGCTAAATCACTTGCATTCATATAATTATAAGGTGTATTAACTAAGTCTTTGGTATGATTAATCGCTTCTCCTAAAACAATCCCTTTATGGATGACCTCGCTATAATCGTTTGTTGAGGTATAACTTCTTAAGTATTTATCTTGTGGATCTTTTGTTTTAAACTTATTAAAGGTGTATCCACTTGTTAATAACCCTTCAAATAATCCTGTGATTTTTTCTTCATCAAAAGTATCTAAAAGCAATAATACATCTTCTTTTAAAGTAGAAATGGTTTTTAAAGCTTTAGTCCAATCCTCAAGCTGATGGTTAATGAAAATGACCTTCTTAGATTTAAGTTTTCCTAAGGTGAAAAGTGTGGTAAACGGCTCACTTTGGTGATTTTCTAAATCAAAGTCTAAGGTTTTTAAAACCTTTTTAACCAAATCATTTTCGGTATTACTAGATAAAACGATGGTCTTTTGTTCTTCTTCTAAAACGAATGTGTCTTGTTTGTTAAACATAGAATCCTCCTTTTATTTGATGGTATCAATTTTCATGTAAGGAACCAATACCTCTGGTACTTTTATTGTACCATCTTTTTGTTGGTAATTCTCCATGATTGCTACAACCGTTCTTCCGACTGCAAGGCCACTACCGTTTAATGTATGTACATACTCAGCTTTAGCGTCTTTACTGCGTTTAAAACGAATATTTCCACGTCGGGCTTGATAATCGCATGCATTAGAAATGCTACCAATTTCTCTATACGTTTCATAAGATGGTAAATACACTTCAATATCATAAGTTTTAGCCATAGAGAATCCTAAATCGCCTGTACATAGTGATACGACTCGGTATGGTAAGTTTAATAATTTTAAAACCTTTTCGCTGTTTTCTAACATCGCATCTAATGCGCTAAAAGAATCTTCAGGTGTCGTAAATTTAATCAGTTCAACTTTGTTAAACTGGTGTTGACGAATAATACCTCGAGTATCTCTTCCTGCACTGCCTGCTTCTTGTCTAAAGGCTGTAGTAAAAGCTGTATATTTAATTGGTAATTGGTTAATATCTAATATTTCATTACGGTGGAGATTAATCGTTGGAACTTCTGCTGTAGGGTTTAAATATAAATCTCGGTCATCTACAAGTTTAAAAGCATCTTCTTTAAATTTAGGAAATTGACCCGTTGCTAACATTGATTCCCCATTTACAATATAAGGCAACATAACTTCTTTATAACCGTGTTCATCACGGTGTAAATCCATCATAAAGTTTATGAGTGCACGCTCTAATCTTGCGCCATCTCCTTTATAAACGACAAAACGGCTTGAGGTAATTTTTGCAGCACGTTCAAAATCTAAAATATCAAGGGCTGTCGCTATTTCATAGTGTGGTTTTACTTCAAAATCAAAGGTTGGAATCTTTCCTACTACTTTAATTATGGCATTCTCAGACTCATCTTTTCCTACTGGCGTTTGATCATCTGGAATATTAGGTGTCATAAGTAGAGCTTCATAAATTCTTTCTTCAAGTGATGTGATTAGATTTTCTGTTGCTTGGATGGTTTCCTTATCAACATCAAGCTGGGTTACTATAGAAGAAATATCTTTTCCTTCACGTTTTAATTTCCCAACTTCTTTACTAACTTCGTTGCGTGATTTCTTCAATTGTTCGTTTTGTAACAGTAGTTCTCTTTTTTCTTTATCCCAGACAACAACTTCTTTTAAATAACTAAAATCGCCACCTCTAGTTGATAATCGCTTGATAACATCCTCTACGTTATCTCTAATCATTTTAATATCTAACATATTAAAACCTCCTTTTTTTAAAATAAAAAAACTCGTCCCTATGAAAGGGACGAGTATTACCCGTGTTGCCACCCTAGTTAATGGAAAATCCATTCACTCGAACATGATAACGGTATTTAACCGGGAAGGATTAGTTCCACTAAAGAGGTAGATTTCATGATCATTTAAACTAGTTTTCACCTAACACTAGCTCTCTTTTATTAAATGCATCATTACTTAGTCTCTTTACGCTTTATATATGCAGTCTATCAAAGCTTTTATTATTTGTCAATTATTCTTCATCATCAAAAAGATTTAGTCTAGGGGTTTTTTCATCATCGTTAGATGCTTCTTCTATAGGGGTTTCATCAACTGTGGTTTCATCAAGAGTTTCTGAATGGTTTAATACTTCTGTTTGATTTGTGTCATTTAAAGGTTCATCAGGTGCGTTCTCTTGTAAGATTTGTTCAGTTGATTCAATTGTCTCTACTTCTTCTTCTTTAGGGACAACTGCAATAGTTACAACTTTTTGACCTTCATTTAAACGCATGAGTCTAACCCCTTGAGTTGATCTACTTGTTTCAGCGATTTGTTCAATAGCAATACGAATCATCATGCCTTTGTTTGTGATGATGATTAAATCTTCATCGCCACAGACACTTTTTAAAGTAACTAATTGGCCATTTTTTTCTGTAACATTTAAGGTTTTAACCCCTTTACCTCCACGGTTTTGTTGGCGATATTCATCAATACTTGTGCGCTTACCATAGCCATTTTCCGTTACTATAAGCACTTGATTTTTTTCACCATCAACTAAACTAATGCCAACAACATCATCGGTATCTTTAATATTTATCCCTTTTACACCACTAGCAACACGTCCCATAGCACGCACACTCGTTTCATTAAAACGAATGGCTTTTCCGTTAGACGCTCCTAAAACAACGTCTTGTTCTCCAGTAGTTAATCTTACATCTAAGAGTTCATCGCCTTCTTTTAAGGTAATAGCGCGAATACCTGAGGTTCTAATATTTTGAAAGTCTCTTGTCTTAGTACGCTTAACAATCCCTTTTTTCGTGACGAAGAACAAGTATTCATCTTGATCAAAATCTTTAATATTTGCAATCGCTTTTAAGGTTTCACCATCTTCTAAGTTTAGCAAGTTTACAAGTGGTAAGCCTCTAGATTGACGTCCGTATGAAGGGATTTTATACCCTTTAATCTTGTAAACTCTTCCTAAATTCGTAAAGAAGAGTAAAAAGTCATGCGTAGAGGTATGAATGATGTGCTCAACGGCATCATCATCGTGAGTTTTAATACCTGTTAAGCCCTTTCCTCCGCGGTTTTGGGTTTTGTATGTTTCTGTAGTCATACGCTTACAATACCCACTTTGAGTAATGGTTATAATAACACTTTCTTCAGGAATTAAATCTTCATCTTCAATATCTAAATCAAGCGCTAAAGAAACTTCAGTTCGGCGTTGATCACCATAAGTGTTTTTTAACGTCGATAAATCTTCTTTAATAATCTCGTATTTTCTTTCTTCGCTTGATAAAATAAACTCTAACTCTTTAATCGTATCGTATAATCCAGTAAGTTCTTGATCGATTTTTTCACGCTCTAACCCACTTAAACGTCTTAAACGCATCTCTAAAATCGCTTTGGCTTGTTCTAGGGTTAATGTAAAATGTTCCATTAATTTAGTTTCGGTATCGTCGTAAGATTCACGAATAATCTCAATAACGGCATCAATATTATCAAGGGCAATGAGTAAGCCTTCTAAAATATGAGCACGTGCTTTCGCTTTATCTAAATCAAAAATAGAACGTCTGGTTAGAACTTCAATTTGATGTTCTACATAATACTTAATCATTTCTTTTAAACTTAGTACACGTGGTTGGTTATTAACAAGGGCTAACATGTTAATCCCAAAACTGGTTTGAAGGGGTGTAAATTTATATAAGTTATTAAGCGTTACTTCAGCATTGACATCTTTTCTTAATTCAATGACAATTTTTATGCCATTACGGTTTGACTCATCACGTAAATCAGTTATGCCTTCAATACGCTTTTCTTTAGCAAGTTCTGCAATCTTTTCAATGAGTCTAGATTTATTCACTTGATAAGGGATTTCTGTAATTGTAATAACCTTTTTACCTGACTTTTCTTCTTTAATATCAGCTTTAGCTCTGACCTTAATAGAGCCATTTCCCGTTTCATAAGCTTGTCTTAAACCACTAAGTCCCATAATCGTTCCGCCCGTTGGGAAGTCTGGTCCTTTGATGATATCAAGCAAGTCATCGGTTTCAATCGTTTCATCATCGATATAAGCTAAAACTCCGTCAATCACTTCAGTTAAATTATGCGGTGGGATATTCGTAGCCATCCCAACGGCAATCCCTGTAGATCCGTTAACAAGTAAATTAGGAAACTTACTAGGTAAGACACTTGGTTCTTTTTCAGAACCGTCGTAGTTATCAACAAAATCAATCGTATCTTTTTTAATGTCTGCTAACATTTCAGCTGTAATTTTATGCATTTTCGCTTCAGTATAACGCATCGCTGCAGCCCCATCACCATCAATTGAGCCAAAATTCCCATGGCCATTAACTAATGGATAACGGTAACTAAACGTTTGTGCCATACGAACCATCGCATCATAAATTGCACTATCGCCATGAGGATGGTATTTCCCCATAACATCCCCAACAATACGGGCAGACTTTTTAAAGGCTTTATCTGGTTGAACGCCTAATTCATCCATGCCATAAAGAATTCTCCTGTGAACGGGTTTTAACCCATCTCTAACATCGGGTAACGCACGGGAGACGATAACACTCATTGCATAGCTAAGAAATGATGTTTTCATTTCTTTAGTGATATTAATTTCGGTTATTTTGTCATAATCAATTGGTTTTATGATGTTATTATCCATAGTATCGCTCCTATACGTCTAAATTTTGGACCATTAATGCGTTTTCTTGGATGAATTCTTTGCGTGGTGCAACATCATCCCCCATTAACATACTAAATACTCGGTCAGCTTCCATAGCATCTTCTAAAGATACTTTTAATAACGTTCTTGTGCTAGGATCCATCGTTGTTTCCCATAACTGTTCAGGATTCATTTCACCTAACCCTTTATAGCGCTGAATTTGCGCTCTTTGGCCAAATTCTTCTAACTTAATCGCTAACTCTTTTTCTGTAAAGGCATAATCTATTCGCTTGCCTTGGGCAATTTTATAAAGTGGGGGTTGTGCAATATAGACATAGCCTTTTTCAATTAATGGTTTCATGTGTCTAAACAAGAATGTTAGTAACAAGGTTCTGATATGAGCCCCATCAACATCGGCATCCGTCATGATTACCACTTTATGATAACGGCTTTGTTCAACGTTAAACTCATCGCCAATCCCTGTACCAAATGCTTGAATAAGGGATAAAATTTCTTTATTGCCTAAGATTTTATCTAAACGAGCTTTTTCAACATTTAATACTTTACCACGTAACGGTAAAATTGCTTGAAATTCAGAATCTCTACCTTGTTTAGCGCTCCCACCAGCACTGTCACCCTCTACAATATAAAGTTCGCTTCTTCTTGGGTCTTTGGTTCTACAATCTGCAAGTTTTGAGGCAAATCCTAAACCATCAAGAGGACTTTTGCGTCGTGTTGCCTCACGGGCTTTTTTCGCAGCTAAGCGTGCTCTAGATGCAAGTAAGGCTTTTTCAATAATCATTTTTGCATCGATGGGATTTTCTAATAAGAAACGTTCTAACCCTTCACTCATGATTTGAGCCACAATACGTCTGACTTCTGTACTACCTAATTTAGATTTTGTTTGGCCTTCAAATTGTGGGTCAGGATGTTTAACGCTTATGATTGCGGTTAAACCTTCTCTTGTATCTTCGCCTAATAACGATTCATCTTTTTTAAAAATGTTATTGGTTTTTGCGTATGTATTTAAAACACGTGTGAGTGTCATTTTAAACCCTTCTTCGTGGGTCCCACCTTCAAGGTTATGAATATTATTGGTAAACGGAAAAATATTTTGCGCATAAGAATCATTATATTGCATTGCGATTTCAACAATAATATCTTCTTGTTCGCCTTCGGTGTAAATAACTTTTTCGTGTAAGAGTTCTTTGTTTTTGTTTAAGTAAGAAACATATTCTTTAATCCCACCTTCATAAAGGTAGGTTTTACGGTTTAATAGGTTATATCGGTGATCTGTTAAATGAAAGGTTATGCCCTTGTTTAAAAAGGCCATTTGTTGGATTCTTAAACGCAGGGTTTCAAAATCATAAACGGTAGTCTCTTTAAAAATATCTGGATCTGCTTTAAAAGTAATAATCGTGCCGTTTTCAGTGGTTGGTCCTAAATCTTCAAGTGGCGTAACCGTAATACCTTTTTCATAACGTTGTTTATATTTTCTACCGTCACGGTTAATTTCAACTTCTAAATAACTACTTAAGGCATTTACAACACTTGCGCCAACCCCGTGAAGTCCTCCTGATACTTTATAAGACTGGTTATCAAATTTTCCCCCAGCATGAAGCGTGGTTAAAATCGTTTCTACTGCAGGTAATTTGGTTTTAGGATGAATATCTACTGGAATCCCGCGACCATCATCTTGGACGCAAACTATATCATCTTCTAAAATGTCAATAGTGATGGTGGTTGCATAACCCGCTAACGCCTCATCTACGGCATTATCAACAATTTCCCATACAAGATGATGCAAGCCTCTTGGTCCAGTTGAACCAATATACATCCCTGGTCTTTTCTTTACAGCTTCTAATCCTTCAAGTATTTGAATGTTATCAGAAGTATAGGTTCTTTTTTCATCCATAGTGTTTCACTCCTTTTATTTTTCCTTCTTCGATAGTAAATAATGTTGCTTGACTTAATACCGTTTCATCAATCGTTGATAAATCCGTTGTAGTTATAAATAGTTGTGCCTTTTGATTTAATTTACTTAAAATACTTTGTTGGCGTTTATGGTCTAACTCACTAAACATATCATCAAGTAAAACAACTGGATAATGGCCATATTTAGCGTTAATCATTTCTGATAAACTTAATTTTAACGCAAGCACAATCGTGCGTAATTGACCTTGAGAAGCGATGGTTTTTACTTGTTTTGCTTGAGCATAAAAAAGACAGTCGTCACGATGAGGCCCTAAAGATGTCGACTTAAGCATCATGTCGATCGACTTTTTCTTTTCATACATCTGCTTAAAGTGTTGTTCAACAGAGGGATCATATAACAGCGTTGTGATTGGGTCATCTTCGCTAATAACACGTATATATTTTTCTAAAATTGGGTTTAAATCATCTAAGAACTTCTTACGCTTGATAACAATTTTTTCAGCGTAATGAATCATTTGATCTGTAATCACATCAAGCATGACTAAATCAAACTTGTTTTGATCTAATCCTTTTAAAATATCATTACGCTCTTTAAGCAGTTTTCTGTACTTAAGTAAATACTGAACGTATTGGTTTGATAGTTGGCTAATTGCTAAATCTAAAAATCTTCTACGCTCTAATGGTGAACCTTTAATTAAATCAATATCTTCTGGAGAAAACATCACGACATGAAGTCTACCAATATAATCACTTAACTTGGTCATCTCTAAATCGTTTATTTTTGCCTTTTTACCGCTTTTTGAGATTACCATGGATAAATTGTTGTCGGTTTGATTAAAATGGCAGAGCGCATGGATTTTAGCGAACTCTGCATCAGTTTGAATCATATCTTCATCTTTAGCTAATCGATGAGATTTTGTGAGCCCAAGAAGATGGATGGCTTCTAAAACGGTTGTCTTGCCTTGAGCGTTATCGCCGATAATAATATTCATTTGGGGATGAAAACGAAAAGTTGAGTGATCAATCAAACGAAAATGGTTTAGGGTAAGTTCTTTTACTATCATAAAATTTTATAGATCCCAATCTCATCAAGATCAACAATCATACCTGGATATATTTTTCTTCCACGACGGTTTTCTAATTTTCCATCAACCAAAACTTTAGTCGTTGCTAAAATCATTTTAATGTCACCACCTGATGAGGCAATATTAAGATACTTTAACAATTGACCTAAAGTGATATATTCTGTGTTAATTTTTACCGTTTCCATAAACCCACTCTTTCATATATATATAACTATATATATTATATAATATATATCATATACAAACAAGGTAAATCATAAAAAAAGGCTCAATTTTGAGCCTTTTATCGATTAATCAGTTTTTACTGGTAAAACGAGTTGTAACATGTCCTCATCATATTCACCTTTCATGATGAACGGACGTATTTCTCCTGTAAAACTTATCGTAACTTCACTAGATGCAAAAACCTTTAACGCTTCTAGTACATATTTTGAGCTGAACGCGATTTTTATTGGTGACCCAACAACTTCATCGACTGGATAAATTTCTTCAAGGACACGGCCAATTTCAGGTGAATTAGAAGAAATCTCAACGGTGTCGTCTTGTCTTAGGTTTAGTTTTACAATGGCATTATGGCCATCACGGCTTGAAAGTAAACTTGCACGTTCAATCGCTGTTAATAAGTTTTCTTTATTAAATTTAATTTGAACAGGAAATTCTTGTGGGATGAGTTTACTTGTTTCTGGATAATTGCCTTCAAGCAATCTTGATAAGAATAAAATGTTATTGTATTTGAATAAAACGCGAGATTGATCAAAATGAATTTCGACATAATCTTGGTTGTTTTCTAAAATTTTCATTAATTCTTCTAAACTTTTACCAGGAATAATAACATTCATTTTATCATATGAATCTTCTAAGGTAATTGATTTTTGGCTAAGTCTATAAGAATCTGTTGCAACGGCAGTTAGCACATTCCCATCAATTTTTAAATTAACACCCGTTAAGATTGGACGGTTTTCAATGGTTGATGTTGCAAACGCTGTTTGTCTGATGATGGTTTTTAGTGTTCTGACATTAATTTTGATAAACTCGGATTTCTCATTAAAAACTAAGTTAGGATAATCTTCAAGTTCTAACATGTTTAACGTAATATCTGAATGATCAGCTTCAATTCGTAATAAATTATCATCCACATAAGACATTTGAACCATTTGGCCATCAAGTTTTCTAATGATTTCAATAAAATATTTCCCTGGAATAAGAATCGATCCAGTTTCTTCGATATTAAGACTTGAATCTTCTAACGTTATTTTAATTGAAATATCAGAATTACTTGTAGTAAGCACAAGATGATCTTTTAAAACATCAAGTTTAATTCCTTGTAAGGCTGGATTAGGGGTTTTATTTGATAAAGCTTTTTGTGAAACAATTAAATGGTAAAGTAATTTATCTTTGTTTATTTCGAAACGCATGAAATCACCTCTTAATAATTATTATGTTTTTAAGTTATTGTTATTGGTGTTACGTGGAAATGTTTAAAACATAATCTTACATACATAATTATACCATAGTTTAGGGAAAAAACGCTGATTTTTTTTAGTTTTCTCCACATTTTACTGTTAATTTTTCAACATCGATTTTAACATTGTGATCGATCTGCATATCGTTTAATATTTTTTCAACGGAATGCATCACTGTTGAGTGGTCGCGATTGCTAAAATAAGTGCCTATTTTTTTATAAGGTAAATCATAAATAGTCTTAATTAAATACATTGCTATTTGTCTAGGATACATAAAGTTTCTAGTACGTTTTTTAGAAACTAAATCGGTTGTTGTAATGTTATAATAGTCACTAACAAGACTTAATAAGTTTTGAATTTTAGATTTTACAAAATCTTTTTGCATACGTTTAGGTTTAACTAAACTTTCTAAAGCAATTTCTGCGTTTTTAATGTTAAACTCGAAATTAAAAGCTGTGCAATAAAATAAAACACGTTTTAAAGCCCCTTCAAGTTCTCGCACATTATTATCAAAAACACTCGCGATATATTCAATAACCTTATGAGGAATAAGATTTTTTTCACTGGTTTCTGCCATCATTTTTTTCTCTAAAATTTTGATGCGATGATCTAAATCCGGTCGGTTAATGTCAACGCTAACGCCCCATAAAAACCGTGAGGTTAAACGAGCCATGATATCTTTTAATTCGTTAGCACTGCGGTCAGAGGTAATGACTATTTGTTTTTGTTGTTGATGTAAAACTTCAAACAGTTTAAAAAATTCAATTTGAGACTTTTCTTTTTTTGCTAAAAATTGAATATCATCAATAAGTAAAACATCGACATCACGATACATCTCAGTAAATTCTTCAAATTTCTTTTTACTTGCTAATCTAACAAATTCTTCAACGAATTGATCTGCCTTAACATAGACAACGCGTTTATTGATATCACTTTCTAAGATATAATTCCCAACACATTGCATTAAATGGGTTTTACCAAGCCCAACATCGCCAAAAATGTATAAAGGATTTGCTACAACACCAGGTTGATCAGCAACTTTGATTGCAGAGGTATACGCTAAACGGTTTGAGTTTCCTACAACAAAGTTATCAAAGGTATAACCAGGATTTAAATTAGAATTAATATCATTTGCTCCAAAATTGGATTCAGGTGTATTAATTTCATAAGATTTTTGCGCCGTTAGTTCTTTTTCAGCTTGTTCCTTAGTAATGAGCTTATATCGATAAGTATCAGTCATATGATCTTCTAATAAGCGATTCATTTTCTTTAAATAAAGCATCTCAATGCGCTTTTTAATAAACTCGTTTTCAACTAGTAAATAGACATAATTGTTTTTAACTTTAAAAATAGAGTCAATCGATGCGATTGTCTCTTGATAAGATATTTCTTCAAATGAGTCAGCAAGTTGCCCTTTTATTTCATTCCATACACTGATATGTTCTTGCACCTAAATCACCCCTAAAACTTATCACTAGTTTAGCACATGTAAAGCGTAAAAAAAACAATTTTTTATCAACATAAAATGTGGAAAACTTTTTTTATCAACAGCCTTGCTATGGGGAAAACATTCATTCTTATTTGCGTAATTTAGGCGTATTTATCTCTTTCCACAATTCCACAAAAGAGCGAAATTAACTTTTCCACTTTTCAACATATGAAAATGTTCAAAGTTCTAAAAATAGCCGTTTTTAAGTGTGGAAAACTACTTTATAATTTTTGCAAATCAAAATTTAAACTTATACCTATTGACACAAAGAGTTTAATTATATATAATGTTGTAGCATGGTTTTTCACAAATGAATTAGGAGGTGTTGATCATGAAAAGAACATATCAACCAAACGCTCGTAAGAGATCTAAAGTCCATGGATTCCGTGAACGTATGTCTACTGTTGGTGGACGCAAAGTAATCGCTAGACGTAGATTAAAAGGACGTAAAAAATTAACCGCATAACAAATGCATATCTTAAAAAAACTTGTAAACACCTGAAAAGATATATTTTTTTAGGTGTTTTTTATCGTTTAAAAAGGGGCTGATTAATCTGAAAAAAATCTTTAGGATAAAAAAATCAGATGAAATTGAAGCACTCATAAAGACTAAAAACGTAACTAGCAATAAGTATTTTAAATTATACTGTAGAAAAAACCATGATGCTAAGTATTTTCGTTTTGCTTTGAGTGTTCCTAAAAAGTATGGTAAAGCCCATGAGCGTAATTTAATGAAAAGAAGATTACGTATGATTATTTCAAGCTTACCGCTTAAACATCAACACGATTTTTTCATTATTGTTAGTCCATATGCAAAAACACTCTCTTTTGCAGAAATAAAAACATCGATTGTCCCATTATTGATGAAAAAAAATCTTCTCGAGGTGGAAAATGAAAACAAATAAGAAAATCATTTTAGTTATTATGTTACTTTTAGTGGTTACAACATTATCTGGGTGTAATACCGATCACTACCAAATGCCTATTGGTGAAGGTGGCGGATTTGGTTGGGTTCAATGGATTGTTGAACGCGTCGCTGACTTAATTTATATTGTTAGTGATTTAGCAGGTGGTTATTATGTTGTAGGATTAATCGCGATAACCTTACTCATTCGTATTTTAGGATGGCCAATTTATTCTAAAAGTACAGCATTAAGTACAAACATGCAAATTGCACAACCAGAACTTGAAAAACTCAAACAAAAATATCAAGGTAAAAACGATCCAGCATCACAACGCGCGATGCAACAAGAAATGATGCAAATCTATAAAGAATATGGGATTAACCCATTAGGGTGTGTCTTACCATTTTTACAAATGCCAATCTTTATTGCGATGTATCAAACCGTTAGAAGGATTCCATTAACTGATCGTTTTACGGAAGACTTAAACTTTAACTTCTTATGGTTTAGCTTTACAGATGAACCCGTTACGCCTTGGTACAGTTTGCAAAACGCAACGTTCTTAGTCTTAGCGCTCATTGTTGGGGTAACCATGTTTGGTTATCAAAAATACGCTATGACCAAACCTGAGGCATTACAAAATAAAAAATACCGTACACCTCAACAAGAACAATCTGAAAAAACCATGAAATATATGATGTATTTTATGACATTCATGCTTGTAACCATCGCATTTACAAGTTTAGGTATTGCATTTTATTGGATTATTGGGAATTTATTCCAATTCTTACAAACTTATATAAACAGAAAACAAACTTTAGCACGTTTAGAAGCCAAAAAACAACGAATTTAAAAGGGTGATTATTTTGAAAGAAATAACTTATGAAGTTAAATCATTAGATGATGCACTAACTGAGGCTGTTGAGACCTTTAGAGTCAATAAACGTTATATTAAAACCGAAATTGAAGAGAAAAAAACTTTGCTTGGTTTAAAAAAATCTTATATCGTAAAAGCACGTGTAGAGGTTGATTATGTCAAACTTGGCCTTGAAACGTTGGAAAATTTATTTGAAAACATGGGTGTTAAGGCGACCATTAAAGCATCGTCTTTAGAAAATAATGAAATCACTTATGAGGTTGAAACGGATGAAAATCCTGTTTTAATTGGAAAAAACGGAAAAACCTTAGAAGGCATTCAATTTTATATTAGAAACTTATTAAATATTTTTACCGATGAACATTTGATGGTTTTAGTCGATATTGGTGGGTATAAAGAAAACCGTAAAAAACAACTTGAAATTTTAGCAACAAAAACCGCTAAAGAAGTTGCCCGTTCAAAAGTTCCTGTAAAATTGACTCCAATGAATGCTTATGAACGTCGTATTATCCACACTAAACTAGCTGAGTGGCGCGATGTTGTGACTAAAAGTGAAGGCGACCATCCAAACCGCTATTTAGTGATTAAACCTAAAAAGAAATGAAACTCATTGTTGGATTAGGAAATCCAGGTAAAACGTATGCCTTAACTAAACACAACATTGGATTTATGTGTCTTGACTACTATGCAAATCAGGCAAATTTAACCTTTCAACTTCAGAAAAAGTTTTCTGGAGAAATCGTTAAAGGCTCTAATTTTATATTACTTAAACCACATACTTACATGAATTTAAGCGGAGAAAGTGTCGCTAAGGTTGCAAGCTTTTATCAGATAGATCCTTTAGACATTTTAGTTATCTATGATGACTTAGATTTACCTATGGCAAAGCTTAGACTACGTTATAAAGGTAGTGATGGTGGCCATAAAGGGATTAGAAGTATGCAACAACATTTAGGGACAAAGGATTTAAAACGCATTAAATTTGGGATTGATAAACATCCCTTTATGGATGCTAAAGATTATGTCTTATCTAAATTTAATGAAGAAGAAATGACACACATTACTCAAGTAATTAAAACGGTTAAATCAATCATCGATGATTTTATCAACGACAGAGATTTTATCGATATCATGACTACGTATAATTAACCCTTATCAAAAGGGTTTTTTATTTGCTTAAAATAAGGTATACTATAAATAATTTGGCGAACCCCCCTATCAACGGGCTGTTCGCCTAAACGCGTGAGGTGAATCATGGATCAACTTTTAAATTATATCAAAACAACCCCTTTTTATAAAAAACTTCAAGAAAGTTTATTAAAGGAAAATAAAATAGAGTTAAATGATACGTTCAATGATTTAAACATCCAATTGATTCGTTTAATTGAATCAATGACAGATAAAAATATATTAATTGTGCACCATAACTTATATCATGCTCAAAAAATTTACGATCAGTTTAGCCAAATTGATGATCAAGTATTGTTTTATCCCCAAGATGAGTTTATTACAACTGAAATGTTAGCGATGAGTGAAAGTTTAAAGTTTGAACGTTTAGAAACCGTCAAAACCATCCTTAACGGTAAACGTCATAAAGTCATTACCCATCCTACTGGATTTATTAAAAGTCTACTACCATTAAAGTATTATAAAAATGCTGAATTAAACTATAAAGTAGGCGATGATATTGATATCAATACATTTGTTCAAACCCTAATCGCTTACGGTTATAAACGCGCAAATGTTGTTGAACAAGTTGGGGAGTTTTCTTTAAGAGGCTCTATCATCGATATCTTTTTAACCGATTATAACGAGCCTATTCGCATTGATTTATTTGATACAGAAATTGACTCAATAAGAACTTTTAGTGCGCAAACGCAACGCTCACTTCATAAATTAAATGCCTTTCACGTTTTTCCACGAGTAGAATTTTTTTATGATGATGAAACCTTTAAAACCATTAAAGAAAATGTATTAAAGACATTAAACAACCACGATTTTGATCAAGAAACAACCAACCGCATTTTTCAAGAATTATCTGATTTAGAAAACCATGAAGCGATTGACCAGTTATCGCGATACATGAGTTTTATCAATGAACCCTTAGAAAGCTTAATCGATTATTTAGATCAGCCACTAGTTATTTACATGAACTATCCTTATGTGAAAAAATCTGTTCATACAATTGTTGATGATTTAAGAGACTGGGTGTTAACTTTAAATGATTATCCTAAATTAGGGTTTGAATTTATCAAAGATTTTGATCGCATTTATCAAGAAAAAGCGATTTATTTAAATCCCCTTGATTATGTCAACAAAGCCCATTTAACCATGCCTTTAAGAGCTAAAGAGACCCCACTTTATGATAATAACTTTCATATGTTAGTCAAAGAATTAAAAAAATATGATCGACATACAACCGTTTTAATTACAATTCAAAAAGAGAAACGTTTGAATGATTTTATCAACGCTATGGACGAATTTGTTGAGATTAAAAGAATTGGACCACACGACCAAATATTTCCAAATAGAATTAATGTGACATTATCAAGTAATCCCTTATCTTTCGAATGGTTTGATACCAATCTAATCGTTTTAAATGAAGATAGTATTTATAAACAAAGTGAGAAAAAACAAGCTAAATATAAAAGTGTTTTTAAAGAAACTAAAAAAATTAATCATATTAAAGAATTAAGAAAAGGCGATTATTTAGTGCATTATGAACACGGGATTGGTAGATTCCTTGAGATTAAAACAATGACAATCTCAGATCAGACCAACGATTATATCGTTATTCAATATAAAGGGGATGACACGCTATATATTCCTGTAGAAAATATTCACCTTATTCAAAAATACGCAGCGCATGAAGGCTTACATCCAAAACTAAATAAATTAGGCAGTGCTGAATGGGCCAAAACCAAACAACGCGTTCGAAAAAAAGCTAAAGATATTGCCGATGAACTGATTAAACTTTACGCCTTACGCGAACAAGTTAAAGGCTTTAAATACAGCGAAGATAATGAGTTTATGACCCAGTTTGAAGCGGATTTCCCATACGAAGAAACCCCTGATCAATTATCAGCCATTATGGATGTCAAAAAAGATATGGAAGATGAACGTCCGATGGACCGTTTAATATGTGGGGATGTTGGGTATGGGAAGACTGAAGTTGCTTTAAGGGCTTCTTTTAAAGCTGCCCTTGATAATAAACAAGTTGCTTATTTAGCCCCAACGACAGTCTTAGCCCGTCAACACTACTACACCTTTAAAGAACGATTAGAAAGCTATGGGATTAAATGTGCGTTACTCAACCGATTTGTGACAAAAGCTGCGCAAACAAAAATCCTTGAAAAACTTAAAAAAGGTGATATTGACATTGTCCTAGGTACGCATCGTTTATTATCTAAAGATGTTAAATTTAAAGATTTAGGGTTACTTATTATTGATGAAGAACAACGTTTTGGGGTAGAACATAAAGAAAAAATTAAACAATTACGCGCAAATATTGATGTATTATCCCTAAGCGCAACACCAATCCCAAGAACCCTACAAATGGCTATAACAGGGGTAAAACAGATGAGTCTTTTAGAAACCCCACCGAAAAATAGATTTCCAATTCAAACGTATGTATTAAAACGTAATGACCACGTCATAAAAGATGCGATCGAACGAGAACTCGCAAGAAACGGCCAAATCTTTTACTTATATAACCGCGTAGAATCGATTGAGCGCATTCAAGATAAACTTTCTAAGCTCATTCCTGATGCTAGAATTGTTTATGCTCACGGAAAAATGAGTCGTTTACGATTAGAAGAAGTCATTGAAGATTTCTTAGATTATAAGTATGATGTATTGGTCAGCACCACCATTATAGAAACAGGAATAGATATTCCAAATGCCAATACTTTAATCATCCATGACGCCGATCAATTAGGGCTTTCACAGCTTTATCAAATAAGAGGACGTGTAGGAAGAAGTAACCGAATTGCCTATAGTTATTTAATGTATAAAGAAAATAAACAATTATCTGATGAAGCGCTAAAACGCCTGCAAGTCATCAAAGAATTTACAGAACTAGGTAGTGGCTATAAAATCGCGGTAAGAGATTTATCCATCCGCGGTGCAGGTGATTTACTTGGAACAGAACAATCAGGGTTTATTGATAGTGTTGGGATCGATTTATTCTTAGAAATATTAAAAGAAGAAATTGATCGATCAAAAGGTGTGTTAAAAGAAAGTCAAACTGATCAAGAAGCCATTAAACAAAAACTAAAAGTTACAGTCAATAAAACCATCCCAAGTGATTATATTAATGATGATGATTTAAGAATTGATTTTCATAAACGCATTAATAAACTAACTTCAAGCAATGAACTGATTTTATTAAAAGAAGAAATGACAGACCGCTTTGGGAAAATGCATGAAGCGATAGAACTTTATATGATAGAAAAACTATATGAAAACTTAGCGATTCATCACGAGGTTGAAAAAGTCTTTGATAAAAGTTCTAAATTTGAACTGATTTTTTCTGAGAAAAAATCTAAACGAATTAATGGAGAACGGCTATTTATGGTGATTAGTGAACTTAGTCCGTTTATTCATTTAGCGTATAAAAAAGAAAAAATTCATATCACAATCGAAAAATTTAAATTAAACTATCACTATTTAAAAGCCCTCGTAAGTATATTAGAAAGTTTATAGGAGCGACTCATGAAAAAAAGATTACTTATATTTATGTTAACGATATTTAGCTTGTGGGGATTGCTTGCGCTTAGTCCAAAGCCTAAAGCAATGGAAGTTAATCCCTTTATTCGCGAAGACTTACCATTAATTATTGCCCACGGTGGGGGAAATTTAGAGTTCCCTGATAATACGCTTGAAGCGTATTATCATGCGTATAGCATTAACCCAAATGTCATGTTAGAAACCGATGTTTCTTTAACGAAAGATGGTGTACTGATCTTATCACATGATACTACCTTAGATAGAAAAACCAATTTAACGCAAGCTTTAATCAGTGAGATTAACTATCAAGATCTAATTGATAATGAAGTTAATTTTGGGTATGAAAACCTTGTTGAGCCGCTTTCAAATGGCTTTAATGTTAGTAATGAGTTCAATTTATATGTGAATTATTTAGGTAATCATGTCTCACCTTTAGACGTTACGTATCCTACTGATGTAACCCCTAGACACAGTGAAATCTTTTTAGCAACAACGCTAGAAGAACTTATTAAGGCGTTTCCAAATAATAAAATCAACGTAGAAATTAAACAACAAGGAGAGATTGGCTTAAAAGCATTAGAGGCTTTAATTGAGTTAATGGACCGTTTAGATGAAACCTATAATACCTATGAAAGAATCGTTTTAGCAACCTTTCATGAATCGATTTATGATGCGATGGTTACCTATAAAAAAACAACCCACGAAGATTTACTATTTTCCCCACAAAATCGAGTGGTTCAAAAGTATTACATATTACAGCGTCTTAAATTAAGTGTATTTTTTACAGATGCTATTGCGGTTTTACAAGTGCCTCTTAGTCATGGGGATTTTGATTTGGCCACAAAAAGTTTTATTCAGACTGCACAAAGCCATCATATTGCCGTGCATTATTGGACAGTGAATGATGAAGCCACCATGAGAATGTTGATTGAACTTGGTGTTGATGGAATAATGACCGATAAAGTTACCTTACTTAATGAGGTTTTAAAAGATTACGAGTAAATGCAATAAACCGTTGACTTAAAGCTTAAGCTTTGGTAGTTTTAAATAGGTAATACTTTATAGACTTGCGGTTTTTAACTATAAGGGCTATAGTAAAGGTATATAGTTTTAGAAAAGGTGATTATATGGAAACTGTAACAGTAGTTGGCACCCAGTGGGGTGATGAAGGAAAAGGTAAAGTCACAGATTATTTAGCTCAAGAAGCCGATGTTGTGGTGCGCTATCAAGGCGGAAATAACGCGGGACACACCATCAAGTTTGAAGGATATAAATATGCACTACACTTAATCCCATCAGGCATATTTAAAAAAGAAGTTATCAATATTTTAGCTAATGGGATGGTCATTGACCCGCTAGCACTTTTAGAAGAGATTAATTTTTTAGAAAACAGTCATATTTCCACAAAAAATCTTTTCGTATCAGATAGAGCGCATGTAATTATGCCGTTTCATAAAGCAATTGATGTCTTATTTGAACGGTTAAAAACCGAAGGTAAAGAAGTAGGGACAACCTCAAAAGGTATTGGACCAGCTTATATGGATAAAGCAAGTCGTAAAGGCTTAAGAATGATTGATTTTGTTCATGAAGAGCGATTCCATCGTTATTTAGAAGAGTATATTCCTTATGTCAACACCATCATGACCGCTTTTAATCAAGAACCCTTCGATATAAATAAAGTATTTAAACGCTATAACGGGATATTAAAAACAATCAAACCCTTTGTGACTAACACATCAAAAATGTTAGATAAACTGATCAAAGAAGATAAAAAAGTGTTGTTTGAAGGGGCTCAAGGTACAATGCTTTGTTTAGATCATGGAACCTATCCTTACGTCACAAGCAGTTCCCCAACCGCTGCAAGCGTTGCTTTAAATACAGGGATTGCCCCACAAAACATTCAAACCGTTTTAGGGATAACCAAAGCCTATACAACCCGTGTAGGTGGGGGCTTTTTTGCGACAGAATTCGATGATGATTTAGCCAAAAAAATACGCCAACAAGGCAATGAATTTGGGACAACCACAGGAAGACCTAGACGCATAGGGTGGTTAGATACCGTTGTCTTAAGACATGCTAAACGCGTCAATGGGTTAACGGATTTATCCATTATGTTACTTGATGTATTAAAAGATGTAAGTCCACTTAAAATCTGCGTTGCCTATAAATTAGATGGTGAAATAATCGATGAAATTCCTGCGGCTATTGAAGATTTTGAACGCTGCGAACCTGTTTATATTGAAATGGAAGGTTTTACAAAAGATATTTCAAAAATCAAAACATTAAGAGGACTTCCAAAAGAAGCACGCCATTACCTTAAAAAAATTGAAGAATTGGTTGATGTTAAAATCAGCATGGTCTCTGTTGGACCAGACCGAGCACAAACCATTATTGTAAATGACTTATTCTAATAAAAATACTTCTCAATGCTTGAGAAGTATTTTTTATAGATTTTCTAATTGACGCACCTTTAAAATAAGGGCTTTAAATTTTTCTAGTTTTAAAGATTGTGCACCATCACTTAAAGCACGAAGGGGATCAGGATGAACCTCAATCATCACCCCATCAGCGCCAGCTGCAATGCTTGCTAAGGTTAAGCCTTCTACTAAATCATAACTACCAGCTGCATGAGAAGGATCTGTTATGACAGGCAAATGACTTAATTTTTTTACCGCCAAAATTGCCGCAATATCTAGAGTGCTTCTAGAAAAAGATTCAAAGGTTCTAATACCACGTTCACAAAGGATGACATTTTTATTGCCTTCATTTAGTATATATTCAGCGCTCATTAACCATTCTTCAATCGTATTTCCAAAGCCTCTTTTTAAAAGGATGGGCTTATTTGTTTTGCCTAAAGCCTTTAACAAAGAGAAATTTTGCATATTACGAGCCCCAACTTGAATGATGTCTACGTAGTTTAAAAACAAGGGAAGATCTTCTTTATCTATGATTTCGCTAATGGTAAATAAACCATGATTTTTACCCGCTTCATGTAAAAGTTTTAACCCTTCTTCTTTTAAGCCTTGAAACGCATAAGGACTCGTGCGTGGTTTATACGCACCCCCGCGTAATACTTTTGCGCCAGCCGCTTTAATAAAGGCTGCGATTTGATTAATTTGTGTTTTTGATTCAACACTACATGGTCCAGCAATAATAAGTTTTTCTGGTTCAAATAAAGAAACGCCATCAAGGATGATGTTTGTTTTATGTTCAGGCGTTTTTAAAACTTTGATGTAAGGTTCATGGATTCTTATAACCTTTTGAACACTTTCATAGGCATACCATCTTGTCGCATCTTCTGAGGAAGTATCACCTAAGATATGAATCAGGGTATAAGGATCATCTATGGTAACTTTATAAGATAAGTTTAAAGCGGAGAGTTCTTCTTTTATAAGGGGGATATCTTCATTATTAGTCGTATTTTTTACTACAATAATCATCGCATCACCTCTTTACTAAATAATGCATGGCTTCAATATAACTCTCAATCCCTTTACCAGAAAAAGTTTTATCACATACATCTTCAATCACACTTACATGTCTAAAGGTTTCTTCACGTTTTTTAATATCAGAAAGATGTACTTCAATCACTTTAGTAGGAATGGCTTTAATCGCATCTCTTATGGCATAACTTGTATGGGTATAAGCAGCTGCGTTTAATAATACGCCATCAAGCTTTTTATAATAAGCATAATGGAGTAAATCGATAATAATGCCTTCTAAATTGGTTTGATGGATTTCAATTTCTACATTTAAAGAGTTCGCTTCTTCTTTTAAACGTGTTTCTAAGTCCTTATAGGTATTATGACCATAAACGGAAACTTCTCTAATCCCTAAAAGATTGATATTTGGTCCATTGATGACTAATAATTTCATCAATTTTCACCTCAATATGTTCTAATATAGTTTTAGTATCTAAAGTATCTTTGTAAATTGTGGCATCACTATAGGCTTCATATAAATCATGACGTTTTTCTTTTAACTGTAATAAATCTTTCGCATTTTTCACATGGGGTCTAGAATGATAGCGTAAGTTTTGCATAAGTGAATCATCTAAATCTAAGTATAAAATTAAACTGTTTTTCTTTAAAGCATGCATCACTTTAGGGTTCATAATAATCCCACCTCCAGTAGAGATGATTTTATTGAATGAATGCGCACTTTCTATGCTTATACGCTCTTCAAGATTTCTAAAGTAAGCCTCACCCTTTGTCTTAAAGATAGTCTCAATGGATGCGTCTTCAGTAGTTTCAATCATCTTATCAATTTCAATAATTGGTTTATTAAGTCGATGGCCTAAATGCCTTGCATAATGGCTTTTCCCACTAAAAGGTAAACCAATCAAGGTAATGTTTAATAAATGCTTTAAAGTCCTTTTATAAACCTGCATGACATCGTGTTCACCATAAGTTGTATTAAAAAATTTACTACTAGAATGAAGGGCCTGTCTTACTAACATCATTAAACCGTCAATATAAGGAATCTTTAAACGTTTTGCTTGTATGATTAAATCAGTAAAGTAAGGATTATAGACAACATCAAATATAAGCTTTAATTTTGGAAACTGCGCGAGTTCTAGCGGAAGACTCTCACTATTAGATGGATACATGCCAACAGGGGTTGTATTAATAATAATTGTAGCGTCTTGTGCTTGATGAATATCTTTAATAGAATATTCATGATTTTTTGGATTGCGCGCATAGACAAAAATATTATCGTATTGATTTTTCTTTAATGCTTCTAAGACACTTCTTGAGGTTGCCCCGTTGCCTATTACAAGCACGCTTTGAGATAAATCTTTAGGAAAATAACGTTTAATGATATCATCAATGGCTAAAAAATCAGTATTATACCCATATAATAAGCCTTTAACATTAACAATAGTGTTTAAAGCGTTTGTCTTTTTTACAATGTCACTCACATGATCCATATAATCAATTACAACTTCTTTATAAGGGATGGTGACATTTAAACCTTTAAATGTCGTTTCCTTAAAAAATCTGTCTAAATCATCGGTTTCAATTAAATGATAAGGATGCTCACTCAGTGATTCATGGATTACTTTAGATAAGCTATGTTTTAAAGTTTTCCCAAGCAAGCCAATCATGAAGACTTATTCCTTTGTGAGGCTTTACTTAAATCAAATAAGTATTCATAAAGCGCTTGAATTTCTTCATTATACGTATACCTTTTTGTTTTCTCTAAAATCTCTTGTTCACGACTTTTATTTTCAATAACCATCGCTTCACGAGCCTTTATCTCACCAATTTCTTTAGTGACAATAAAGCGTTTTTCTAGCAAATCCATGATTTGTTTATCAATTTGATCTAAGAAATCTCTGTGTTTTTTTAAAGGATTCAATCGTTTTCCCACCTTCATTTTTTAGGTTAATCTTATTATACAATACATAGAGGTAAACTTAAAAGACTCGATATTGAAAGCGTTTTTATTTTGGCCTTGAAACTCACTATAAAATATGTAATAATAAATAAATGATAACACAATATGAATGGAGGGTTTCATTTGGAAAATATGGATTTAAAAATAGCACAAGCTGCGAAAATGGAGAAAATAGTCGATATAGCAAAGAAATTAGGATTAAGCGAAGAAGATATTGAATTATATGGGTCTTATAAAGCTAAAATTTCTTTAGATGTACAAAAACGTCTTGAAAAAGAAAAAGACGGAAAAGTCATCCTTGTCACTGCGATTAATCCAACCCCAGCTGGTGAAGGTAAATCAACGACAACTGTTGGGTTAGGCCAAGCGTTTAATAAAATTGGAAAAAATGCGATTATCGCTTTAAGAGAACCATCGTTTGGTCCAGTTATGGGCGTTAAAGGTGGCGCTGCAGGTGGTGGGTATGCACAAGTAGTACCAATGGAAGATTTAAACTTACATTTTACGGGTGATATTCACGCAATTACCACCGCAAATAATGCAGTGAGCGCCATGATTGATAACCATATCCACCAAGGCAATGCATTAAACATTGATCCAAGAAGAATCACATGGAAACGTGCTTTAGATATGAACGACCGCGCATTAAGACAAGTAATTGTTGGTCTTGGAGGGATTGGTAATTCTATTCCAAGAGAAGATGGCTTTAATATTACTGTAGCAAGTGAAATTATGGCGGTTTTATGTTTAGCTAAAGATTTACATGATTTAAAAGAACGCGTTAAACGTATTGTAATTGGGTATACGTATGACCGTAAAGTTGTTACAATTGGTGATTTAAAAGCTGAAGGTGCAGTGACACTCATATTACGCGATGCCATTAAACCAAATTTAGTTCAAACTTTAGAAAATACACCAGCACTTGTCCATGGTGGCCCTTTTGCGAATATCGCACATGGATGTAATAGTATTATCGCGACAAATATGGGAAGAAAACTCGCTGATTATGTCATCACTGAAGCAGGATTTGGTGCAGATTTAGGAGCTGAAAAGTTCTTAGATATTAAAACCGCTCAAGCAGGATTTGAACCAAGCGCTGTTGTAATTGTTGCAACCATTCGTGCACTTAAGATGCATGGTGGTGTGAAAAAGAATGATTTAAAAGAAGAAAACGTTGAAGCCTTAAAACAAGGCATTGAAAATTTAGAAAAACATATTGAGACCATCCAAGCCTTTAACTTACCTTATGTTGTGGCTATTAACCACTTTGTTGCAGATACAGATGCTGAAGTTAAAGCCTTATCTTCATGGTTAGAAAGTAATAATCATCCTTATTCAATTTCAAAAGTATGGGAAAAAGGTGGCGAAGGCGCAACCGATTTAGCAGAAAAAGTCATCGCTGAAATTGATCATAATACGAAAAAGTTTACAAGAATGTATGAGATGGAAGATTCACTAGAGACTAAAATTGAAAAAATTTGTAAAACGGTTTATGGCGCAAAAGATGTTAGTTACAGCAAAGAAGCCCAAACCCAACTCAAGAAATTTAAAAAAGAAGGTTGGGATAAACTTCAAATCTGTATGGCTAAAACACAAATGAGTCTATCTGATGACCCTAAAATCTATGGTCGCCCTAAAGATTTCACGATTACAGTCCGTGAACTTCGCCCATCAATTGGCGCAGGATTCATTGTTGCCCTAACCGGTGAAATGATGACGATGCCTGGTCTTCCAAAAGAACCTGCCGCGATGCAGATGGATATTGATGAAGAAGGTAACGCAAAAGGCTTATTCTAAAAACCCCTAGGTGCGCAAAACCATGCGCACCTTTTTTAGCTTTTAAGGTATAATGATTTATGAGGAGTGATTTATATGGAATTATTTAATGAGTTTAAAGCTATTCAAAAGAAATTAAATGCCTATCATTTTGTTTTAAATATTGCAAACTGGGATTCAAATACTGAAGCGCCAAAGAATTGTTTTCCCTATCGTGCTGAAATGTTAAGTTTTATCAGTGGTGAAGCATTCTCAATTAGTACATCTAAAGCCTATCAAGAAGTGGTAAATGGCTTAATAGAGAGATTAGATGAACTAAGTGAACGTGAACAAGCTGAAGTTTTACAAGCTAAAAAAGCATTAGACAAAATCGTAAAAATCCCAAAAGAAGACTATGTAAAATACAATAAATTACTTAATTTAGCTCAACGAACATGGGAAGAAGCTAAAGAAAAAAATGATTATAATATGTATAAAGATACTTTAAAAGATATTATCAACACCCAAAGAAAGTTCATTGAATATAGGGATACAGGATTAGAACCTTACGATGTCTTACTAGATGATTTTGAAGAAGGCATGACCATGGAACTATACGATGCATTCTTTAATACCATTAAGAAAGATTTAGTGCCTTTTGTAAAAGAAGTGCTTAAAGCAAAAGAAGCACAAAAGGCTGATCAATCCTTCATCACAGCCTTTTATCCTAAGGCTAAACAAAAAGAGTTTGTGGAATATTTAATGAATGTTTTTCGCTTTGATTATGATCGTGGCGTTTTAAAACAAAGTGTGCATCCTTTTACATGGAATACACACTCTCAAGATGTCCGTTTAACGGTTAGGTATTTAGAAGACTTTGTCTTCTCAAGTATCTTTGCAGCTATTCATGAATTAGGACACGCTTTATACGAACAACAAATTGATCCTGCCTTAGATTCAACCAATTTAGCAGGAGGCGCATCCATGGGGATTCATGAATCACAATCAAGATTTTATGAAAACATGATTGGTAGAAGTTATCCATTTTGGGAAAAACACTACCCTAAATTAAAATCAATATTTAGCGAAGAGTTAAAAGATATTGATTTAGATACATTCTATAAAGGCATCAATAACGTTGAAGAATCTTTTATTCGAGTTGAAGCCGATGAGCTAACTTACCCACTACACATCTTATTACGCTATGAAATGGAACGTGCTATCTTTAATGATCACGTCGATTTAGATTCTTTACCAGCTCTTTGGAATGAAAAAATGAAAAGTTATCTAAATATTATGCCTAAAAACGATGGTGATGGTATCTTACAAGATGTCCACTGGAGTGGCGGTGCCTTTGGTTATTTTCCAACCTACGCTTTAGGGAGTGCCTATGCTGCTCAAATTTATTATACGCTCACTAAAGAGTTAGATTTTGAAACACTGATTAAAGAAGATCGTATTGAAGAAATTAACGCGTGGCTAAAAGAAAAAATCCATCAATTTGGTAAAAGTAAAAAACCACTTGAAATTTTAGAAAGTGTCACAAATGAACCCTTTAATCCAGATTATTATGTAAGATATCTTAAGGAGAAATATTCAGCGATTTATTTAAAATAGGAGGAGACTATGATCGATCAAATCCATACACACAGTGCCTTATTATTAAAACAACTCCCTAAAGGCGTTTTTATTACCGTAAAAGCAAACGATACCGTTAATACGATGACGATTGCTTGGGGTCATATTGGAGTGATTTGGGGAAAAGCTGTTTTTATTGCCTATGTTCGTTATTCTAGATATACCTATGATTTATTATTAAACGCTAAAGACTTTACAATTAATGTTCCAAATGAAGGTGAACTAAAAGAAGCCTTAAAGATTGCAGGCACAAAATCAGGAAGAGATATTAATAAGTTTAAAGAAGCCAAACTTACTCAAAAAAAAGCTACACTTATAGATACTCCCTTGATTAAAGAATGCCCGCTGAATTATGAATGCAAGATAATCTATAGCCAAACCTTAGAACCTGCCTTAATAAACGAGGCTATAACAAAAAGGTATTATCCAAACCATGATACTCATATAGCCTTTTATGGTGAAATTGTAGCCATTGATTATAAAGAAACTGTATCCAAAAATCAAAACTAAAAAATAAAGTCATGAGGGATTACAACCTATGACTTATAAAGGAGATGACTATGAGTAATATTATTAGTGGAAAAGTATTATCTAAAGAAATTCGTGCAAATGTCAAAAAAGAAGTAGAAATCTTAAAGAAAAACTACGGTAAAGTACCGCATTTAGTTGTGGTATTAATTGGAGACGATCCTGCGAGTAATTCTTACGTTACCGCTAAAGAAAAAGCATGCATAAATGCAGGCATGAAAAGTACCATCATTCGAAAAGATGATACCATTACTGAAGAAACACTCCTCGGTATGATTGATAAGCTTAATCATGACAAAGATGTTCATGGCATTTTAGTTCAGTTACCTTTACCAAAACACATTAATGAAAATAAAGTGATTAATGCTATAAAAAAAGAAAAAGATGTTGATGGATTCCACCCTTTAAATGTCGCAGCCATTCACTTAGGAGAAAAAGGGATTATTCCTGCAACCCCAAAAGGGATTATTACAATGTTAAAAAGTACCAACACCACGATTAAAGGTAAACATGCCGTGGTTATTGGGAGAAGTAATATTGTTGGAAAACCTGTTGCTATGTTATTATTAAAAGAACATGCAACGGTAAGTATTGCCCATTCTAGAACTGCGGATTTACCAAACCTTACACGTCAAGCTGATATTTTAGTAGCTGCAGTCGGTCGTGCTAAAATGGTTACAGCAGATATGGTTAAAGAAGGTGCAATTGTAATCGATGTCGGCGTGAACAGACTTGATGATAAATTAGTTGGTGATGTTGACTTTGAAAGTGTTAAAGAAAAAGCGTCTTTTATAACCCCAGTTCCTGGGGGTGTAGGACCAATGACTATTGCTTCATTATTGGAAAATACGATTGAATGTTTTTTAATGATAGAATCTAAGTAAAACAAAGTGGTGATGATATGATTGAGCGCTATCGCTTAAAAGAAATGGCAGATTTATTTACTGACGATTATAAATTTAAAACGTATTTAAGGGTTGAACTTGCAACCCTTAAAGCGTTTAGTCAACTTGGAAAAATTCCTAAAGAAGATGTTTTAAAAATTGAAACATCAGCCTATGTTGACATTGAACGCATCAAAGCTTTAGAAGCCATAACTAAACATGATGTTATAGCTTTTACTAGACAAATAAGCGAAACGCTTGGTGATGAAAAAAAATGGGTTCACTATGGATTAACATCAACTGATG
The DNA here is from genome assembly GCA_046541015.1 of Candidatus Izemoplasmataceae bacterium. Lineage (GTDB taxonomy): Bacteria > Bacillota_I > Bacilli_A > Izemoplasmatales > Izemoplasmataceae > Liberiplasma. Next base: position 164,418 of record JBKHEA010000001.1, on the reverse strand, counting down.
TAGTCGATACTGCGCTTTCGTGTATTTATAAAGAAGCAAATACATTAATTGAAGAAGCCATAATTAATTTTAAAGAAACCCTAAAAGATTTAGCCTACACCTATAAAGCAACACCATGTATAGGTAGAACACATGGGATTCATGCAGATATTACGGCATTTGGACTAAAGTTTGCGCTTTATTATGATGAGTTTAACCGTCACCACGAGCGCTTTAAAACCATAAGAAAACGTATTGAAATAGGTAAAATAAGTGGGGCTGTTGGTAATTTTGCAAACACACCACCCATTGTTCAAGATAAAGTGTGTAGCTTTTTAGGCATTGAAAGCGCAAATATTTCAACACAAACCTTACAAAGAGATCGCCACGCAGAATACATCGCTTTACTTGCACTTATTGGTTCAAGTTTAGAAAAGATTGCAGTTGAAATTAGACATTTACAACGTACTGAAGTAAAAGAAGTTTCTGAATATTTCAGTAAAGACCAAAAAGGATCTTCTGCGATGCCCCATAAGAAAAATCCTATTGCATCAGAAAATATTAGTGGAGCAGCAAGGGTTTTAAGAGGCTATATAATCCCAGCTTATGAAAGCATTGCCCTTTGGCATGAGCGTGATATCTCGCATTCATCAGTAGAACGTATCATTATGCCAGATGCCTTAGAACTCTTACACTATATGCTTAAGCGCTATAATGAAGTCTTAAAAAATCTCTTAGTCTTTGAAGATCAAATGTTAAAGAATATTTATAAAACACATGGGGTTATTTTTTCTCAACGAGTTATGAACGCTTTGATTTTACAAGGATTGAGTCGAGAAGAAGCTTATGATTTAGTGCAACCAATAGCAATCAAAGCTTATGAAAACCAACTCGATTTTAAAAAACTGTTGACCGAAAACGAAACTATCAATCGTATTTTAAAAAATGATTTGCTTGAAGAATCTTTTACAATAGATTATTATCTTAAAGAGGTTGATACTATATTTACTCGAGTTTTTAAGGAAGAATAAAATGAAAAAAATACTATATTTAACACTATCAATTACTTATACTTTAGTAATTATCATGATATTTGCGACACTTTTAACATCCAATCCATATATGCAATTATCAAAAGGTCATTATGAAAGTCACGAAGACATTACCTTTGATCATGATTATGTTTCAGAACAACTCATTGATTATTTAAATTATCGTCATGATGATTTAACCTTTGGTTATGATGCACAAGATGATGAAATTGCTATGAGTCCTACTGAAATAAAACATATGGAAGATGTTAAAGATGTTTATACGATGTTAAGAATTCTTGCAATCATAAGTTTAATAATCGTTATAAGTATAACGATTATTATGGCAAAAAAAGATAAGAAGTGGTTATATCAAACTTATAAAAACATTTTTTATCTACCTTTAGCATTCTTTGCGTTTGTTGGAACTTGGTTCTTAATAGATTTTAATCGAATCTTTACATGGTTTCACGAACTATTATTTGATAACGATGACTGGTTGATTCCAGAATATAATGTGTTAATTCCACTACTGCCTCAAAATTTTTGGCTTGTTAGTGGAACTATAATCGTCGTTTTAACGGCGATTGTTATTGGCATCACTGTCTTGTTTGCCTCAAAAAAATTAAAAACATTTTCATAAATTAAAAAATAAAATATTGCAATAAAGCATTGCAATATTTTTATTTTTCGTTACAATAAAAATTAGTTAGTAACGTATATGACTAGAAATAGGGTCTAGTTGTCTCTACCCCGGCACCGTAAACGCTGGGACTACGCTACACAAATAAGAAGAGATTAATTCTCCCTTTTTGTTTTTTGCGTTCTAACTACAAAAAAATAGGAGGATTTTTTTAATGGAAAAATTGGTAAGTTTTTTCAAGATCAATGAGCGTAACACATCAGTTAAAACAGAAATTTTAGCTGGGCTCACAACGTTTTTGGCAATGGCGTATATTTTGCCAGTAAACTCAGAAATGTTAAGTGCAACAGGAATGCCAGTAGCAGGTGTCTTTTTTGCAACAGCTGTAGCTTCATTCATTGCAGCGCTAATTATGGGTTTACTTGCAAACTATCCAGTTGCTTTAGCACCAGGGATGGGGATTAATGCATTTTTTACTTTTACAGTAGTGTTTGGCTATGGGTTAAGTTGGGAAGCAGCATTAGCTGCAGTATTTGTTTCAGGTATCTTATTTTTAGTCATCTCTGTAACGGGATTAAGAAAACTTGTCATTGATGCAATACCACAAGGACTTAAATTCGCAGTAGGGGCTGGAATTGGGTTCTTTATTACGTTTATCGGGCTTAAAAATGCAGGGATTGTTGTGGCAGATGGTGCAACCTTTGTTTCACTAGGCAACATAGCACATCCTACAGTATTACTTGGGATTTTTGGTATCTTTTTAGTTGTTGTTTTATACGCTATGGGTAATAAGTTTTCACTTATTATTTCTATCGCAGTTACTGCAATACTTGGATTATTACTTAATTTAATCGGCGTTGATATGATGCCTTCATATGATCCTTCTAGTACAGGAAATTTAATTGATGGTGCAAGCGAAACCGTTTTTGGATTATTTAGAGGATTTGGAGAATTATTCTCAAGACCTGAAGCGATTGTCATTATCTTCACGTTTTTATTTGTTGATTTCTTTGATACAGCTGGAACACTCATCGCAGTAGGAAATCGTGCTGGATTAATTAATGAAGATGGTGAGTTAGAAGGTGGAAACAGTGCCTTACTTGCCGATTCAATTGGAACGATTACTGGAGCGTTACTTGGAACAAGTACCGTTACAAGTTATATCGAATCAAGCACAGGAATCGAACAAGGTGGTCGTACAGGGTTAACTGCGGTAACTGTTGGAATTTTATTCTTGTTATCGCTTATTATCTATCCGCTATTGAGCGTTTTCACTGGTGTTGTTGTAGGGTTTAATGATTTTGGTGAGGCAATTATATATTCACCAGTGACCTCTATGGCACTTGTAATGGTTGGTGCTTTAATGGTTACACAACTTAAAAATGTTGATTGGGATGATAAAGCATTAGTCATTCCAGCGTTCTTAACCATTGTATTTATGGTATTTACATTTTCAATTGCTGAAGGAATTGCTATTGGATTTATTTTCTACCCAATTGTTATGTTAGCTTCTAAACGTCATAAAGAAGTTAATCCAATGATGTATATTCTCATGTTTGTATTCATTGGCTTTTATATTTTAACCGCACTGGTTGGATAAAGACTTTAAGGGCTACTTAGGTAGCCCTTTTTTTATGCTTGTAAACGCTTTATTTATTGGTTTACATCTTGTGATTTATTCGTTAAAATAGAATGGTGAGGTGTTACAATGAATTTATTATTTGACCATATTAAAGTAGAAAGAACATTAAAAAGAATTACGCATGAAATATTAGAACGTTCTTTGGATTTGGATAGTATAGTATTATTAGGTATAAAAAATAGTGGCGTACCTTTAGCTAAAATCATCCAAGAAAACTTAAAAGCTTTTGAAGGGATTGACGTGCCCCGTTATGATTTAGACATATCTTTTTATCGTGATGACGCAAAGAAAAAAGAATCTGAAAAATTAACCATCGATTTAACCGATAAACATGTCATTTTAATTGATGATGTTTTATTTACAGGAAGAACTGCACGTGCTGCAATGGATGCGGTTGTAGATTTAGGAAGGCCAAAAAAAATACAGTTAGCGGTTTTAATAGACCGTGGTCATCGAGAGTTACCAATTCGAGCTGATTATATTGGAAAAAATATTCCAACGCAACAAAGTGAAAAAATTGTAGTGGATATTACTCATAAAAAAGGAGTCATGTTGCTTAAGGAGGATGAAAATGGAAGCCATTAAAAAATACGATCAAGAACTTTATGAAGCGATGCATAATGAACTAAAACGCCAAGAGGAACATTTAGAATTAATCGCAAGTGAAAACTTTGTTAGTAAAGGTGTTTTAGAAGCTCAAGGAAGTATTTTAACTAATAAGTATGCTGAAGGCTATCCTAATAAGCGTTATTATGGTGGCTGCGAATTTGTTGATATTGTTGAAGATTTAGCACGTGAACGTTTAAAAACTTTATTTAATGTAAAATATGTTAACGTTCAAGCCCATTCAGGTTCAACAGCTAATATGGGTGCTTATCGCGCGGTGGTTAAACATGGAGATAAAATATTAGGCATGAGTTTAGACCATGGCGGACACTTAACCCATGGACACCCTTTAAACTTTAGTGGGGAAGACTATGAGTTTCATAGTTATGGTGTAAACGCAACGACTGGCATCTTAGATTATGATGAAGTTTTAGCAATCGCAGAAAAGGTTAAACCAGCGCTCATAGTTGCTGGGGCAAGTGCTTATTCAAGAGAAATTGATTTTAAAAAGTTTAGAGAAATTGCAGATAAAGTTGGCGCAAAACTTATGGTAGATATGGCTCATATTGCAGGACTTGTAGCTGCAGGTATTCATAATAATCCTTGTGAAGTTGCAGATATTGTAACATCTACAACACACAAAACATTACGTGGACCACGTGGTGGGATCATCTTAACTAATGATTTTGAAATTTATAAAGCCATTAATAAAAATGTCTTTCCAGGGATCCAAGGTGGCCCTTTAATGCATGTGATTGCAGCTAAAGCCTTAGCATTTAAAGAAGCAGCATCGGTCGAATTTAAAGCGTATCAACATCAAGTAGTAAGGAATGCACAAGCATTGGCTAACGAATTAATACGACTAGGGTTTAACGTTATTAGTGGTGGGACTGATAATCATTTAGTATTGGTTGAAGTAAAATCATTAACAACACTTACAGGAAAAGAAGCCGAAGCGTTATTAGGAGAAGTTAATATTACCTGTAACAAAAATACAGTACCGAACGATACTGAGAAACCATTTATCACAAGTGGTATACGTTTAGGTACACCAGCACTAACTAGTAGAAATTTCAAAGAAGAAGACTTTAAAGTTATCGCTAAATTAATTTTTGATACCCTAATGAATCCGCATAATGAGTTTGTTTTAGGACAAGTTAAGGAACAAGTAAGCATACTTACAAAAAAATACCCTTTATATAAGTAAAACGTTTTCAACTTGCAACTTTGAATGTATACCAGTATAATGTTACTCAAAGGCATTCAAAGAATGCACTACTCCATAAATAGTATGCCTTTAATGGCTTATTTATGGAGTTTTTAATTGAAAATGGGGGGCTTTAAATGACTAAGGAAGAAATTTTAAAAAGTGCAAAAGAAGAAGATGTGCGCTATATTCGTTTAATGTTTACTGACATTCATGGTGTCATCAAAAATGTTGAAATTCCAGCACGCAGCTTAGAAGATGCATTAGACAACAAAATTATGTTCGATGGTTCAAGTATTGAAGGCTTTGTAAGGATTCAAGAGGCAGATATGTATTTATATCCTGATTATAAAACATGGCTTATCTTAACGTGGGAAAAATCAATCTATGGTAAGGTAGCACGCTTAATGTGTGATGTTTATTTGCCTAATGGTAAACCATTTGAAGGCGATCCTCGTTATGTATTAAAACGTAATCTTAATCGCATGAGAGAATTAGGCTTTGGGCGTTTTAATATTGGCGTTGAACCAGAGTTCTTCTTATTTAGATTAGATGAAAAAGGTGAAGTTACTCTAGACTTTAATGATAATGGAGGCTACTTTGATTTAGCACCGGTTGATGGCGCTGAAGATTGTCGTCGCGATATTGTCTTAGAATTAGAAAAACTAGGATTTAATATGGAAGCATCACATCATGAAGTTGCTCCAGGTCAACACGAAATCAATTTTGAGTTTGATGATGCACTAGAAGCTTGTGATAATCTTCAAACATTTAAATTAGTCGTAAAAAATGTCGCAAAACGTCATGGACTGCATGCAACCTTTATGCCAAAACCAATTGCAAGTATTAATGGATCAGGAATGCATACCAACATCTCATTATCTGATAAAGAAGGCAATAATGCTTTTTATGACCCAAATGGAACGTTACAATTAAGTAAAACTGCTATTAACTGGATTGCTGGAATCATGAAACATGCTAGAGCATTTACCGCTGTAACCAATCCAACAGTTAACTCATACAAACGTTTAATTCCTGGTTATGAAGCACCGTGTTATATATCATGGAGTGATGCTAATCGAAGTGCTATGATTAGAATTCCAGCAAAAAGAGGTAAACAAACCCGTACAGAAATTAGAAGTGTTGATCCAAGCGCAAATCCATATTTAGCAATGAGTGTATTACTTGCTAGTGGACTTGATGGCATTGAAAACAATCTAAATGGGGTTGAACCTGTTTACATTAACCTATATGAATTAGAAAGAGAAACTAGAGAGTCTATGGGCATAAGAAATCTACCGGAAAACTTAAAAGATGCTTTAAAAGAACTTAAAAAAGATGATTTAATTATTAACGCTTTAGGAAAACATGTTTTTGAAAAGTTCTTAGAAGCTAAATACGATGAATGGGACCGCTATAGAATGAGTATTTCTGATTGGGAACTCAAAACTTATTTAAAAAGTATATAAAAAACCGTGAAATATCACGGTTTTTTCTTTTAATTTATTTATTTTCAACTTATTTGTATCTATTTTAAATGAATCTCTTGGATTAATTGTTTAATATCTTCTTTGCTAAATTGATAAACCTTATTGCAAAAATGACAAGACGTTTCTACTGTTTCTTCTTCTTCTAAGAGTGTCATCAACTCTTTTTCACCTAAAGAGATTAGTCCACGTTCAAATTTATCACGGGAACAATCACAGTGATAACTCAAAGGAAGCGTATGTAAGAATTCATGATCACCTTCAGTGATTTTTTCAACAATCATTTCTGGGGTTAAATCATTTTCTAACATTTCAGTAACTGAAGGTAAGGTCTTTAACGTGGCTTCTATTTTTGATAAAGTTTCTTCTTTACATCCAGGCATGACTTGTAAGATAAACCCACCTGAAGTTAAAATTGAGTTATCTTCATTAACTTTTACGCCTAATGAGACTGCAGAAGGAATTTGTTCACTTGCAGTAAAGTAATAAGCAAAGTCTTCAGCAATCTCACCAGTTTGAATTTGTGAGGTTGAGGTAAAGGTATCACGTACTTTTACATCTTTTGTAACATGAATAGTTCCATTTCCAACGGCTTTACCTACATTCAATTTACCACTATCATATTGTAAAAACACATGAGGATTTCCAACATAACCACGGACATGACCATGGGCATCAGTGGTTGTCACCATTCCGCCAATAGGTCCATCACTTTGAACTCTAATGGTTAGTTCTTGGTCATCTTTATACATTGCGCCCATAATAACACTAGCGGTAAGTAATCTACCAAATGCTGCAGCACTTGTTGGCCATAAATCATGGATTTTTTGTGCTTCTGAAACTAAATTTTTTGTGTAGGCACTATAAAGCCTTACTGTCCCGCCAAATGCATAGGCTTTTACTAAATAATCTTTCATATTATCACCGCGCTTATTATATCATAGGACTAAATAAACACAAAACAATTGAAATTAATTCTTTTTTATGGGACAATATACCCGTTTTATGAGGTGAAAAAGATGAATATTGGACATGTAAAATTAAAAAATAAAGTGATTGTTGCCCCTATGGCAGGGATTTCAAATCAAGCATTTAGAAAAATTGCGCATAATATGGGCGCAGGACTTATTTATACTGAAATGGTTAGCGATAAAGCTTTAAAACATAACAATAAAAAGACAATTGAAATGCTAGAAGTATCCAATGAAGAAGGACCTGTTTCTTTACAACTATTTGGTGCAGATGAGTCAAGCTTAGTATTAGCTACAAAACTTGTTAATGAACAATCAAACGCAGTCATTGTTGATTTTAATATTGGTTGCCCTGTACCTAAAGTCGTAAAAGGTAATGGGGGAGCTAGTTTAATGAAAGATGAAGCGTTAGTTTATAAACTTGTATCAAGAATGGTAGAAGCATCAAGTAAGCCCGTTACAGCAAAAATTCGAACAGGGTGGGACCAACAATCCATTAATGCTGTCTCAATCGCAAAAAAACTAGAAAAAGCTGGAGTTAGTGCCATCGCAATTCACGGTAGAACTCGCGCTCAGATGTATAAAGGTCATGCCGATTGGGATATGATTAAAAAAGTTAAAGAGGCAGTTAGTATTCCTGTTATTGGTAATGGCGATATTAAAACCCCAGAAGATGCTAAAAAAATGCTTGATTATACACAGTGTGATGCGATTATGATTGGAAGAGGGTTAATGGGGAATCCTTGGCTAATTAAACAAACTGTAGATTATTTAGAAACCGGAAGTTATCAGAAAGCTATCCCTTTAAGTGAAAAACTAGCGATGATTAAACATCACGCTAATTTACTTACAGATCTAAAGGGAGAAAAAATCGCTATGCTAGAAATGCGTTCACATGCCGCTTGGTATTTAAAAGGCTTACCAGGTGCAACTTATGTCAAACGTGAAATCGCAAAAATCATTGATAAAAAGACTTTATTTGAAACCTTAGATGCTTATGAAAACTATTTAAAAAGCGATCAATTATGATCGCTTTTATATTTCATAATCTTGATATTGATGCCTTAAGATGCTAGACACTTTTACTTTTACAACGGTCCCTTCTTCAGTATGCTTAACTTCAATGACTTGAGCATACTCATTTAAAACGTTTAAAATATTTCCTTTATTAAAAGGAATTTTATAAACAACCACGCGATCATCTTTAGAAAGTAGTTGAGTAATCTTTTGAATAAGTAAATCGATGTGTTGCTCATCTTTTAAAGAAACTTTCACATAAGGAGAAAAACCATGTGGTATCGTTTCTTGACTTAAATCAATTTTGTTGAAGACATAAAGGGTTTCGATATTATCAGCACCAAGTTCTTCAAGTACTTTTTGTGTAGTCACAATTTGATAAAAATAATAAGGATTTGAAAAGTCTACCACATGTAATAATAAATCCGCTTCTTGAATCTCTTCTAGCGTTGATTTAAAGGAATCAACTAAATCAACGGGTAAATTAGAGACAAAGCCAATAGTGTCAGTTAAGACAAATGGTTTTGTGTTAGGAAAATTAATTCGTCTTGAAGATGTTTCTAAGGTTGCGAATAATTGATTCTTTACATGAACATCTTTTTCTTCATGCGCTAAAGAATGTTTGAGTAAAGTGTTCATTAATGTACTTTTACCAGCATTGGTGTATCCAACAATTGCGACCGTTTTAATCAGCGATTTCTTTCTATTTTTGCGGTTATTTTGACGTACTTTCACGATATTTGATAATTGTTTTTCTAAATGAACAATTGTTTTTTCAATGTTTCTGCGATCGAGTTCGATTTTTTTCTCACCAGGACCTCTTGATCCAATGCCACCTTGTTGGCGTTCAAAAGAAGCATGGAGTGAACTTAATCTTGGCAACATATATTTTAACTGCGCCACTTCAACTTGAAGCATGGCTTCTTTAGTTTTTGCACGTTTTGCGAAAATATCTAAAATCAGTAAAGTACGATCAATGACAGGCTTATCAAAGGCTTCTTCTAAATTTCTAATTTGACTACCTGTTAATTCATCATTAAATATCACTAAATCAACAGGATTATCTTGAAGGTAATCTTTAATGAAATCGACTTTACCAGTCCCGATTTTTAATGAGGGGGAAACCATCTTACTATCTTGAGTAAATGAATCAATCACTTCAATTTGTAGTGTTTCTGCTAAAGAGCGGAGTTCTTCCATATAAATGGATAACTGATTTTTTCTGTAATAATCAATACCAATTGTTATAGCTTTTTTCATTTCATCACCTCGTCTTCACTTTCATTATAGCACAACCACTTCTTAGTTACATAAAAAGAAAAAGCGCTAATTAAGCGCTTTTTATAATCCACATTTTAATTGAGCATTACAGTTAGTGCATGTATGGCATCCACCTAAGTTTTCTACGGTACCTTCTAAACAAATTGGACAAATGTCACCAACATCGACCCCGATATTTCTATCTTGTCGGTCACTTCTTAATCCTTGAGTTTTAGAAATTTTAGGTTCTTTTTTCTCTTCTTCAACATCAATGCCTAAATCTTGAAGACCAACTTGTTGTGGTTTAGAAGATTTTTCTGTTTCATCTTTGCTTAGGCTTAAGACTTGTGAATCCCTAGAGCCATCTACATAAACCGTACCACCTTTTGCGCCACCTTTGTATAAACGTTGATAGACTTCTTCAACTTCTTCAACGGTATAACCTTTAGGTGCATTAACGGTTTTTGAGATCGAGGAATCTACCCAGTTTTGGATGATACACTGAACATCAACATGTTCTTCTGGTGCTAAATCCATTGCACTTACAAAGATATCAGGTAAAGTTTCTTTGGTAAATCCAGGATATTTCTCTAAGTATTTATCAACGATTGGTGCGTTAACTTCAATGAATTTTCCTAAACGACCGCTTCTGAAATAGCTAAATGCGAAGTAAGGTTCTAATCCTGTAGAAACACCAACCATTGTTCCAGTAGAGCCTGTTGGGGCAATGGTTAACAGGTGAGAGTTTCTAATACCATGTTCTAATATACCTTCGCGAATATGTTCTGGCATTTTTTGCAAATACCCACTTTGAACGATACGTTCGCGGTTTTCTTGTGTTTTTAAGAATGGGAAAGAACCTTTGGTTTTAGCTAGTTCAATACTTGTTTCATAGGCTTTTGTCGCTATAAATTTAAATAATTTATCAACAAGTTTATTCCCATCATTTGAGCCATACCTGCGGTTAGCCCAAATAAGTAAGTCATGTAATCCCATGACGCCTAAACCGATACGGCGTTCACCTAATGCTTGGCGTTTATTTTCTTCTAAGAAATAATGCGTTTTGTCAATGACATTATCTTGAAGTCTAACGGCAGTAGTAATCGTATTACTTAATTTTTCCCAGTCAACATCTTTAGTTTCGTCATTAATCATGTTTGCAAGGTTAATCGCTGCTAAATTACATACAGAATAAGGAGCTAAAGGTTGTTCACCACATGGGTTTGTGCTAACAACTTTTTGGCCATAACCAGAAGCATTGGTCATTTCATTGGCGTTATCAATAAAGAAAATTCCAGGTTCAGCTGAATAGGTTGCACAAATATTAATTAAATTCCAAAGTTCTTTTGCACGAATACTATAATAAGTTTTTACAGGATAGCCCATGTTTTCCCATTCGCGCACATCACCAACATGCATCCATTTTTCATCATAAATGCGTTTTAGTTTTTCATCATAATTATCAATATCAGGGAAACGAAGATCATACATAGTATCATTTTCTACTGCTTCCATAAACTCTTTAGTGATTGCGACTGAAATATTTGCACCCGTTAAAAACTCAGGATTATTGACTTCATAAGTACCACCTTTATTTAAACGTTCAAAGGCTTGATCAACAATACGCTTACTAAATAAATCAGGATTGTGTTTAGATTGTTCTAAGATATATTCATTAATTTCATTTTCTGTTTCACTTAATGGCACAAATTTTAATTTATTTTTCGCAGCTCTAATGATTGAAGGCTCGCTTAAGGTTTCAATTAAGAACTGTAAGATTTTAGGATTTTGCATTTTTGAGATAATAAATTCAACAATATCAGGGTGCCAATCCGCAAGCATAATCATTTGTGCTCCACGACGAGAACCCCCTTGTTCAACTAAATGTGTTAATTCACTTAAATCATGTAACCAGCTAACTGCGCCACTAGATTTTCCGTTTACTCCTTTAGCTAAACTGTTTTTAGGTCTTAAAGTCGAACCGTTTGTTCCAACCCCACCACCACGACTCATGATTTCCATAACTTGTTTACGGTGATCACTGATTCCACCACGTGAATCATGGATAAAAGGCATTACAAAACAGTTAAAATATGTAACATTCGTCATTGAGCCTGCCCCAAATAAAACACGACCAGCAGGCACTAAGTTGAGTGAAGCTACCTCATGATAAAATTTTTCACGAATTTCTTCACTTTCATCTTCACCAAGATGATAGGCAAGACGCTTTGCAATTTGTTCATAATAAAGTTCTAGGGGTTTATCAACTTGACGTTTCTGTCTTACGATACAACCTGAAGCATCAGCATCTTCAGTTGTAACTAAGAATTCATCTTCTACTTTAATGGTTATTTTATCGTGATCTATTGATTCAACAACCCCAACCCCTCTTGCGGGGAATTTTGGGTCATCTCTAACGATTGTGATGACTAAGTCACCTTCCTGTAATGTTTTTAGGGTTAAGTCTTTTTGAGTGTATCGGTCAAGCATTACTAGTCTTGAAACACCAGTGAACGTTAACTTCATGTCATCGGTTATCGGGTATAAATGTGGGTAATCTTTAGAAATATTAGCATTAATTTGCTCAATCATAGCCTTTGGATATTGTTTCATATCATACACTTCCCTTTTTATACTAGTAAGATTTATTATAAGGGATAACCCCTTAAATTTTAAGCCTTGACATTTAAATTTCTCTGTGAAATTCTTTAAAAGGCTTTAATCTAGACCTTTTAAATTATAAATTTTTTTCCCTAAAAAAAATACAAGCGTTTTCTTCTGAATTCGCGATAAAAATTTAATTATATGTTATAATTTATCATGAAAAACACATCATTCTCATGAAAATGCATTTTCATTTTAAAAAGGGGAACAATCATGGAAAATCTTGACTTATTACTCATCCAAATTTATGCCTTAGCAATATTTGCAACATTAGTTAAACAAAAGACGACAGCTAATGTTTATCGTCTACTTAAATTTTTTGTTGTGGGTAATTTTATTGTCTATGCGTATTTTCTCATGATTTCATTTGATGAATTAAATTGGTTCACAGAACTATTTAAAATCATCCCACTACTCCTTTTAGTCATGATTATTGTTCAAACCGAAGTCCGACTAGTTTTAAAATTTTTTGGATTAAAATCAGGCTTATTACTTTCAAATACCATTGAAGAAGAAGTTAAAGTAGAATTGGTAAAAGCCATCGATTATTTATCGGACCGAAAAATTGGAGCGCTTATAACCTTTGAACGCGCCATGAACTTAGATGATTTTATTGCTACCGCATTTAAAGTTAATGCCCCAATTACCGCAGAACTTTTACAAACGATTTTTATTCCTAAAACGCCCTTACACGATGGGGCAGTCATTATCAAAGATAGTCAAATCGTTTGTGCTGGAACATATTTTCCTCCAAGTGAAAATCCTGATATTCCTAAATATTTAGGCTCTAGGCATCGTGCCGCAATTGGTATTAGTGAAGTCACTGATTCATTAACCGTAATTGTCAGTGAACAAACTGGGTATATCAGTGTCGCAATTGATGGGTATTTAGATAGAGATATAAGTAAAGAAAGTTTACTATTATACTTTGAAAAGTATTTACAAAATTAAAGCCATTCGGCTTTTTTTGTAGCGTTTCATTTAATAGTAGATATGGTATAATAAAACTAGTAAAAAGAAGGTGATAGCGTGAAAGAATACGATGTAATAGTTATTGGTAGTGGGGTTGCATCCTTAACTGCGGCCTCTTATTTATCTAAACGATTAAGAGACGTCGCTTTATTTGTCATCGAAGATGATACAAAAATCATGACTTCTTCTAAACGTTATGCTGATAAAGACCGTAAACGTTATACCTTTAATACGCCTTATTATGAATTTGGCGGCTTAGAAAAAGGGGCACTACTATCATATTATTTAAACCGCTTAGGTATTGAAGAAAAATTTAAAGTCGCTGAAAATAAAGAAACCATCATTCTTAAAAACAATGGCCGCATTATCTCAAGACCAAACGATGTACACGGTTTTAAACTTTATTTGGTAAGACATTATCCTAAATCTCGTGATCAAATTCATTTATTTTTTGATACCCTAACAAAGTTTTATGAAGATTATAAAACCCAACGATTAAACAATTTGCGAGGAAAAGTCTTTACACTCACCGCGTTAAACGCTCATTGGGGTAATAAATCATTAAAAATGGTATTACAATCTTATTTTAAAGATCCTGAACTACTCAATGAGTTTGGGTTTATGCATCATACAGTTGGGCTTGATTTAAATGAAATTAACGCAGTCCATTATTTTATTCGTTGGTTTAATATCTTCATGGAAAAATCTTACTTTATCCAAAATACTTATGAAGAGTTAAACACACTTTTTATGCATAAAAATACTCATGAAACCATTGTACGAGAAAGCATAAAAGAAGTTGTTATTGAAGACAACAAAATTGTAAAAATCGTCACAAAAAACGGTGAATATAAAGCCGATTTTTATATTATTAATGACAATCCCAAAAAACTTATTAACACATACATTAAAGAAAATAAAGGCTTGCTTGAAGAAGCCTTACCAAGCGTTTTTAAACAACAAGCTAAATATCGTGTGAATACTGCAATGATAGGACTCAACAAGCCTTTAAAAGCTTTAGGATTAAATCATGTTAAATATGTTTTTGAACCCGATTTATCAAAAGATATTCCTTTTTTAAGTTTAGTTGATTATACCTATATCGATCCTAAAAGTGCACCAAAAGGGTATAGTACTTTATTGGTTGAATTTATTGATAAAGAAGATTACGATGAAGAAACCTTTACCCTTGAACTTTCAAGATACTTAGATAAACTAGAAGAATCGATTACCTTAATACGTTTTGGAGAAGCGATTGAATATAGAGGCAGTTATGATACGTTTTTTGAAAAACAAAAAACACTCAATGATCTTTATGATTTAGATTTATACCAACCTTTAAATGTCTTTGATAATACCTACTTTGTAGGCAGTTTTTATCGCCCGGAAGCAGGGATAACCGGACTGCTTCAAATGGGCGTTGAGATTGGGGATATTGTTAATGATGCATTAGACAATAAAGAACTCGACATGCCGCTCGTAAGTCATGATGAGTTAATCAATATTATTGCCCATCAGTTTATTCCTAAAAGTCTTGGTCAAAAAGAAAAATATATCGTTTTTGTGATTGGTAAGAGCAGTTATACCTTAAGAGCAAAAGGGAAATATCTAGAGATATATCGTTATGCTAAAGATGATTACGATTTATTACTTAGCGCAACAAATGAGACCTTTTATAATTTGACTGCACGGAATCTAACCCTACAAGAAGCCCTCAAATCAAACAGTTTAGAATATCAAGGCAGTGAAACGTTTTTAAAAGAGGTCTTTGAAGCGTTTAATTTAGGAAAAGAACGAACCGTTATAGAGTATGAAAAAAATGCTAAACCTTATGGGTTATTATCCTTTTACTCAACGATGTTTTTATTTACCGTCTTTAGTATATTAAGTTTTTATGTACCATTACTGGTATTAATACCTGTGACGCTTTTTCTGATGGTAATTAAAATTATTTTCACCTATCACTATATTAAAAAGTTCATCACATATGATTTTATCATCTCAGCACTATGGCTTATTTATTTATTTTTAACCATTTTTGAAGTAGAACATCGTTTTATCAGTACCGAAATCTTTATTGCGCTTAATACGTTTTATTGGTTTATTACATGGCTTATTAAAAAGCCAATCATTTATACTTATGTTTACAAAGATTATCGATCCGATTTTGTCTTAACACCGTTTTTTGTAACGATGATGGGTGGCTTAAGTTTTATATGGATGCTTACCTTAGCCATAGGCTTTTTATCTACTTATTATTTAGATACTGTCAATCAAACAATTGGGTTTTATACTGTTTTGATTGCCTTTTATCTAACGCATCGTTATCCAAGAATGTATGTTAGAAGCACGATTAAAAATAGGAAGTAAGGATGATGGATATGCCGAAAGTTGAATGGGTTATAGTATTTGGAATATGGCTGTTGTTATTACTCATTAAAAGAATCGTCTTAAAAAAAGGGTCCTTTGAGATTGTTTTATTAGTTTTAGTAGGAGCTTTATATGGCGTTTTAAGGTATACAGACATCATCACGTTTAATCTTTTATACCTTGAAATAATCCTTTATAGCTTATTTGCGATAAGTCTTTTATTTTTTAGTATTAACGAACTCACAGATAAACGCTCTATTGAGAAAAAAGATGATCTAAAAAAAGAGTTAAAACAGTTAAATATAAGTTACGAATCCTTACGTAAGCGATTCATTGCGATGCTTGATTTAGTTGAAGAAGGCATCAGTTTTAGAAGTGATGATGGCAGCATGTTTGGTACGGAAGCGTTTATTGAATTAATCGAACTTGATCAACACGAGTTTTCACAAATGGATTATGAAAAAAATATTCATAGCGAAGATATCGCAAGTTATGCGAACAAGTTAAAAAAGCTCAGTAAGAAAAAACCAACGTATGATATGACCTACCGCTATAAAACCAAAGAAGGTTATAAATGGATTAAAGAAAAAGGCACCCTTATATATTATGAGGATCGATTTATGATTATCTCACTTGCGAAATCTATTGATGTTAAACAATACCCATCAAGCATCGTAGAAGTGCTTAATAATTTAAAAATTGATCATGCATTATTAGAGACCTTACAAAGTTTAAATAGACTTAAAAAGCCTTACCAATTAGTCTTTTTTGAACTATCAAATATTCCTAAAGTCAATACTAAATATGGTCGCGATATTGGGGATTTACTCATGGGAGAATTCTTAAATAAAATCCGCTATAATTTTGTCAAAGATGAAAAAAGCATGTTTCGTTTAACAGGCATAAGATTTGCGATGATTATTAAAGATGATCGCAAATATGAAATGTTAGAACGCGCTTTAAAACATGGTGGCGATTTACTTAATTTTGAAATGACTTTTGGTAGTGTTAAACAAAGTGTTTATCCTTATTTTGGTATTCAAAAAATAACCATGTTTGATGAACCTATCGATGAAATGGTAGAACGTACTCATAAAGCTTTAGATATTGCACTAAGTGAAGATAATCAAGAGAATTTCTTTATTATCCATTAAGGAGGCAAAATGACTAAAAATGAATTAAGACAATCCTTTTTAGCACGTAGAAATTTGCTTGATGAAAAAATGATTTTTCTATTTAATACACTTTTATTAGATAATTTAAGAACCGTTTTAGAGTCTTTAAAGCCTAAATCATTAGGTGTTTTTTATCCCATGCAAAATGAAGTTGATTTAAGAAGTTTAAGTCAAGATTATACCTTGCATTATCCCGATATAGTTGATAAAGAAATCATTTATTTAAAAGATATTAGTCGTTTTAAAGAAGCCGTCTTTAATACAACCGTACCAGACCATCATGATGAAACACCGCTTAGTGAGATTGATATTATTATTGTGCCTGGAATCGTTTTTAGTAAAGATTTTTACCGCATCGGGTATGGGAAAGGCTATTATGATAAACTCCTTAAGAAAACAAACGCACTAAAAATTGGGGTTTGTTTTGAGTTGTTTGTATTAGATAATATTCCGATTGAATCCCATGATGAAGCCGTTGACATGATTGTTACAGACCAACGTATTTTAAAGAGGTGAGAATTTTGTATACTGCCATTATTGTTGCTGCAGGAAAAGGCACAAGAACTGGATTATCAACCAACAAGGTATTAACGAAAGTTCATGGATCAACGATTCTTGAATATAGTGTTAAAGCATTTCAAAAAGATCCTTTATGTGAAGCTGTTTTTTTAGTGTATAAACAAGATGATTTAGAGGTTTTTCAATCACTTTTTAATGATAGTGTTGATTATGTCTTAGGTGGGAACACCCGAGAAGATAGTGTCTATAATGCTTTAATTAAGGTTAAAACCCCCTATGTCTTAGTGCATGATGGCGCAAGACCATACTTAGAGGATTCGATATTAAAAAAAATAACACATGCTTTAAAACGTTATGACGCTATTACCTTAGCACTACCAGTAACCGATACAGTTAAAAGAGTTAGTTTTGGAAAAATTACTGAAGAGATAAGTAGAGAAAATCTTGTAAGAATTCAGACACCACAAGCTTTTAAAACAGATATTTTACAAAAAGCTTATCATAATAAGCATCACGTTTATACCTGTGATGCTACAAGAGTAAGAAAAGAATTAAATCATGATGTTTATACGGTGTTAGGAAGCCCTTTAAACATCAAGTTTACAACCCTAGAAGACTTGAAATTATTGGAGTTGATTTTACATGATACGCATCGGACATAGTACGGATATCCATCAACTTAAAAAAGGGGAAACCCTTATTTTAGGCGGTTTAAAGATACCATCACCCTACGAAAGTGTTGGGCACAGTGATGCCGATTGTTTGTTGCATGCGATTGCTGAAAGCTTACTTGGCGCCATCGCACTTGGTGATTTAGGAACGCACTTTCCAGATACTTTAGAAGACAATAAAAACTTAGACTCAAAAGTGATTTTAAAATTCGCTTATGAAAAAGTTCTAGAAAAAGGCTTTAAAATAAACAACATTGATAGTATGATATTTTTACAAACACCTAAACTAAAAGATTATATCGAACCGATTAAAACATCGATTGCACAATTACTTGATTTAGATAGTACACAAGTAAGTGTCAAAGCGACAACGGGTGAAAAAAGAGGGATTATAGGAAATAGTGAAGTGATTGTTTGTGAAAGTGTCGTTTTAATAGAAAATAACAAGAGGTGATAATATGCAAAGAGTATTATTTAGAGATGATACCAATCAAATGATTGGTGGGGTTTGTAGTGGGCTTGCGACTTATTTGAATATGGATGTTTCTCTACTTAGAGTTTTAACCGCGTTAGCCCTTATTTTTACTAGTGGCGGGGTTTTTATTGCTTACATTGTTTTTTGGTTAGTTTTACCGACTAAAACCCAGCTTATCCGTGAAGGTAAAATTGTAACTGAAAAAGAACCCTTCAAACGTAAAGGTAGACATAATAAGAAAGACGAATATTCATTTGATCCAGATGAGTTCGAATTATAGAGGTGACTTATGTTAGAAACAACGCATGGTAATTTTGAAATTATCAAAGATTATAAAGAAGCATTAGATCTTAAAGCGTTCAATGATCGTTATGTTGATTATTTAGACAAGTACGATTATATCGTTGGTGATATTAGTGCTGAAATGTTACGATTAAAAGGGTTTGATGAAAAAAATAAATATTTAATTCAAGATTATTTATTAGAGTCAACCACACCAAACTGTCCTTATTTTATCTTAAAACGTTTAAAGTAAACAATTGCTTATTTAAAGCCTTTAAAACGTAGATTAAAAACTTTAGCATAGTTTTTTCACTTTTTTCTTTAATCATGTATAATGAACATGCAATGAAAGAGGTGATGTGCATGAGTGACCAAGAAATTATTAATCAAGTGACAGAAATTATTGAAAAATTAAGACCATACATTAACCGAGATGGTGGCGATATCAAGTTCGTTAAATACGAAGAAGGGATCGTTTATGTTCAAATGTTAGGCGCTTGTGTAGGTTGTGCTGCAATTGATACAACTCTAACCGATGGTGTTGAAGCTATTTTATTAGAAGAAGTTCCTGGTATTATTGGTGTTGAACAAATATAGCGATTAAGGTGTTTTTATGAATCAAGAATCAATCCATGCAGAAAATCGTTTGAACGATACAAAAAAGCGTGACATTGTTGTAAAGATGTTAAATGAGCGTGGTGTGAGTTTAGAAGAAATTGCTGAAATAACGCTTGATTTACAAAGCAAATATATTGATAATTTAACGTTAGTGATGTGTTTAGATCATGTTGAGCGTGTTGTAATGAAACGTGAGGTACAACATGCCATTTTAACTGGATTAGAACTTGATATATTAGCGGAAAAAGGCTTGCTCAGCGAGCCACTAAGCGACATGTTACTCAATGACTATGGATTATATGGCGTCGATGAAATCCTTGCTTTAGCCATTGTCAATGTGTATGGTTCAATAGGTTTTACAAACTTTGGATATGTTGATAAATTAAAACCTGGTGTTATTAAAAAAATTGATGACATAGGAAAAAAAGAAGGTAAATGCAATACCTTCTTAGATGATATAGTAGGCGCAATTGCAGCAGCTGCCGCAAGTTCAATTGCGCATAGATATTCGAAATAAACACAAGGTCAACTTGTGTTTTTTTTATACCATATTATTCATTTGGGCTTCTTTGTTAAAGTACGTTTTAGCGCCAAAGATAAGACCAATATAAGTCGTTAAACTCACCCCACCAAGTATCCCCATCATGATGCCAATTTGATATAAAATAGCTAAATTCGGATTGGTACCTGATAAAATTTGACCAGTCATCATACCAGGTAAAAAGATAATCCCCATACCAAGCATGCTGTTAATCGTTGGCATCAACGCTTGATCGTAAGCTTCATTAATAATAAAATGACTAGCTTCTTTAGGCGAGGCACCTAAAACTAAGGCTTCAATAATTTCTTCTTGATTATGTTCAAAACGATTAACTAGTGTTGAAATTCCTAAAGAAATTCCTGTCATAGAGTTGCCAATAATCATGCCACTTATAGGAATAAAATATTGAGGATTATAAAAAGGTGTAATCCCAATAACTACCCATAAAAAATATAAAATTACAGGAGTAGTCCCAATAAATAAAGCATAAGTAATTACTTTTTTTAAGGAAAAAGAAAGTTTTTCTTTAAATTTATTGATTAGTGTATAAACCGCAAAACTAATCATAATTATAAGGATGATTAAAGTTACTAAAGGATGAGGATGCTCAAAAATATACGCTAATAAAAACCCAACTAAAACGAGTTGAACGGTCATCCTTAAAGACGCAATTAAGACGACTTTTTCTTTTTTTAAACCACGTTGTCTTAATAAAATTAAAAGAATCAAGACAAAGATATAGGCAAAAAGGATTTCTATATACCCAACACTCTTAACCGCACTAGCTATACTAATCATAATTGACCTCCTTAATAGCTTTGTCTTTAATTTCTAAAACTCTATCAGCATACTTTTTTGCGATTGTTTTTGAATGCGTGACCATGATTAAGGATTTATTAGATTTTTTTACGTAATCTACTATATATTTAATGACAGCTTCTTCTGTTAAATCGTCTAAAGCACTTGATGGTTCATCTAACAAAATCACATCAGCATCAATATACATAATACGTGCAATAGCAATACGCTGAGCTTCACCACTTGATAAAGGTTTAACCCGGTGATCTAAGGGTTTATCAATATTGACTTGTTCAAGTAAGTGTTCAATTTTCTCATTTGACAATGGTATTTGATGAATTGATGCTACGCGTTTAAAATTATCATAGATTGTTGAGGCAAATAAGAAGGGTTTTTGACTCAGTAAAGGCACTTTTTTTCTATGGGAGACAGTATCAATTTCAGATAATGATTTCTCTTTAAAAAGTATTGTCCCTTCTGTTGGAGAAAGCATTTTATTTAACAGATGTAAAAAGGTGGTTTTTCCAGCCCCGCTTTTTCCTATAATCGCTGTAATTTCATGCGTTTTTATTTGGATGTGATCAATCGATAAAATCGTTTTAAAGTGTACTTGATTAAATTCAAATAATGCCATCATTAACTCCTAAAAGCTGTGACTTATACCTTTATCTTAACATATTGGTAATATTTTTTTCTAACTGGTTATTATCCTTTTATTTATTTCACTAATTTGATATACTAATAAGTAACTAAAGCCGAGGTGTTTAATCGATGAAAAAAGGAGACATCATTAAAGGCGAAATCACTGCGATTAAACCATACGGTGCGTTTGTAAAAATTGACGATAAAACATCAGGATTAATACATATCTCTGAATTTAGCGATCGATACGTTCGCGATATTGAGGATTATGTTAGTATTGGTGATGTTTTGGATTTGAAGATTTTAACGATTGAAGATGAAAATAAACTTTCGTTAAGTTTTAAAAGTTTACATAAGCGTAAAAAACGCTACCGTATTAAACTTAAGCATGGATTTAAGCCTTTAAAGAAACAACTCAATGAATGGGTTAAAGCGTACAATAAAAAAAATAGCGAGTAAAAAACTCGCTATTTTTAATGTAAAAACCAATGATTTATGATACAATTTAAACGTTTAATAGGAGGAATGATTATGGAACCTTTAAAAATTGATTTAAGTTACATTCAAAAAAGCTATTTGAGCGAGTACGATCAAGCGCTAAAAGAAGCGAAAAAAGCGCATGATATTGTCAAAAATAAAACTGGATTAGGTAATGAGTTTTTAGGATGGTTTGACTTACCAAAAACCTTAAAAAAGACTGATGAGTTAAGCCGCATTAAAGAAACCGCAAAACGTTTAACAAAAGGAATAGATGTTGTATTAGTCATTGGTATTGGTGGGTCATATTTAGGTGCTAAAGCCATGATTGAAGCACTTAAAGATAATTTTGATCAAACGAGTACTGAAGTCATCTTTGTTGGTCATCATATTTCAAGTACTTATATGGCGCAGTTAAAACGCTATTTAAGCAATAAAACATTTGCGATTAATGTTATTAGTAAATCAGGGACTACCACAGAACCAGCCTTAGCATTTAGAGTATTTAAAGCATTACTTGAAGAAAAAGTTGGTAAAAAAGAAGCTGCAAAATTAATTGTTGCAACAACCGATAAAGAAAAAGGTGCTTTAAGATATTTAGCGGATCAAGAAGGTTATGAAACCTATGTTATTGAAGATGACATCGGGGGGAGATATTCTGTATTTACTGCAGTTGGTTTATTGCCAATGGCGTGTCAGTTTATCGATATTGATGCCATGATTGAAGGGGCATATGATGCATTCATTGCTTTAAATAATGACAATGATTTAGCTTTAAAATATGCAGCCACAAGAAATTTACTTTACCGAAGTGGTAAGAAGATTGAAATGTTTATTGCTTATGAACCAGCGTTAAGCTTTGTTGCAGAATGGTGGAAACAGCTCTTTGGTGAAAGTGAAGGAAAAGATCATGTAGGTATTTTCCCTGCAAGCGCAAATTTTACCACAGACTTACATTCACTCGGTCAGTATATTCAAGAAGGAGAAAGACATTTATTTGAAACCGTAATAAAAGTTGCAAAACCACTTGAAGATTTAACCATTGATGCCATTGATGAAGATTTAGATGGGCTTAATTATTTAGCAGGCAAGAAAGTTAGTTATGTTAATGAACAAGCCCTTACTGGAACACTACTTGCCCATAGTGATGGAGACGTACCTAATATTTTATTAACCTTAGAAACCATCGATGCTTATCACTTAGGATATTTACTTTATTTTTATGAGTTATCTTGTGCAATCAGTGGGTATATGTTAGGGGTTAATCCATTTAACCAACCGGGTGTTGAAGCATATAAAATCAACATGTTCTCACTTTTAGAAAAACCAGGCTATGAAGCTCAAACTGAAGCGATTAAACAACGACTCAATGAAAAATAAAGTCTTAATGAGCGAGTTATTACTCGTCATGGTAACCATCATTTGGGGATTTGGATTCCCTATTACAAAACTCGCGGTTAATGCAGGTTTTGGTCCATATACAGTAACCTTTGCACGCTTTTCTATAGCAAGCATTGTGATTGCTTTAGTGTATTTTAAAAAGTTAAAATTAATCAATAAAAAAATACTGGTATACGGCATGATTACGGGACTTTTCTTGTTTTCAGGATTTTACTTTCAAACACTAGGCGCAGTATTTACAACCCCTTCTAAAAACGGGTTTATCACACAATTAAATATTATTTTTGTGCCGTTTCTTTACTACTTTTTTGTCAAAGTAAGAATCGATATTCATAATATATTAGCCGTATTTATTGCTTTAATCGGACTATATTTATTAAGTTTTTATCAAGCAGGGATTGAAACGATTAATCGCGGTGATTTTTATACATTTATTTGTGCTATTTTAGTAGCCTTTCATGTTGTTACTAGTAGCCATTTTCAAAAAAAGTACGACTTTGATCCGGGATTATTCGTGCTTGTGTCTATGATGACAGCGATGGTTCTTTCGATGGTTTTAGTCCCTTTTGAAACCATCCCATCCTTACAAATCAATAACCTTTGGCCGTTAATATTTTTAGGATTATTTAATACAGCATTAGGTTTTTTGATTCAAAGTTATACATTAAAAATATCCCATCCAGCAAGAGTGAGTTTAATTGTTTCATTAGAAGGATTATTTGGAGCACTTGGTTCTGTATTAATTATTAATGAGTTTTTAAGTGTTAATATTATTCTTGGCGGATTATTTATTGTCTTAGGCATTTTATTAACTGAACTTAAGCCGTTTAAAAAACGCGTTTTAATCAAACGATATTAAAAAGTGCGCAAGCACTTTTTTCTTCCATAAAAAAAACTCTTAACGAGTTTTTTTTACCTCAAAAGGTTTAATATGCATGATTTTTTTTGTTAAAGATACTTCTAAGCTAACAGTATCACTAAAGCATTCACCATCACACTGAGCGATTTGTGGAGAACTCATGGTGGCTTTTACATGATGTGCTTTTTGGTAATAGACATAGCGTTTAACTTTTGTATGGAGTCCAAGATAAACACTTAAAAATATTAAAATAAGTAAAAATTTATTGCCTTTATGAACGATTAAAACATCAAGGGCATCTTCTTCAGGTTTTGCAAAAGGGGTTAAACGCATGCCACCACCAACGTAAGAGCCATTATTTACATTGATTAAGTAAGCTTTCTTAAACGTCTTATCCACGCCATCAATAGTCACATTGAGTGTTTGAGGTGTATAGCGCACTAAAGCTTTAATGGTTTGCATGAGATAATTGAGTTTATGTTTTCTTTTAGATTGATTGACATTGTTGGCTATCATACCATCAATGCCCATCCCTGCCCCATTCACAAAATATCTTGGTGTATCGTTATAAACTAGTTTCGCAACGTGTTGTAAAGGCTTTGTTTGTCGTTTTAAACTACGTAAAAAATCATTCCCAGATCCACTTTTTTTAAGGTAGATTGGATGTGGAATGTCTAAATCATAGGTTTGATTAATAAAGGTGTTGATGGTCCCATCACCACCTAAAACAACCCAGTGGATTTCTTTGGGTTTAGCTTCAATGAATTGTGATAAATCTTGAATTTTAAGTAAGCTTTTTACACGAAAAGGAATGTTGTGTTTTTTAAAATAATCAACAAGTTTTTTCGTGACATGTTTAGATTTTTTGTTTTTTGAAAGCGGATTATATAAAAGTATATACATAGGAGAATGCTCCTTAATAAAAGGTAGATTTATTATAGCACAATTATATTAGAGGATGTATAAAACCTTACAAATATGGTATAATTTTAAGTTGATAGAGGTGGATGTATGGTCTACGAATTAGAGATTAAAAATTTAGAAGATTTAAAGAAATTAGCATTTATTGTGAAAGATTATGTCTTTAAAGGCTTTGTCTTATGCCTTGGAGGAGAATTAGGGGCAGGGAAAACAACGTTTACCCAGTTTTTTGGTCAATCACTAGGTATTGATGAACCCATCCATTCACCAACCTTCACCATTATGAAAAACTACGATGGCATTGACTTACCCTTAAGTCATATCGATGCTTACCGATTAGAAGGGATGCATCAAGATATGGAATTAGAAGAGTATATTTTTGGAGAAGGCATTTCTGTTATAGAATGGTATGCTTTTATTGATGAAAGTTTACCTGAAAATTATTTATCGATACATTTAGAGTTTACAGGTGAGACCTCACGAAAAGTCTTACTTGAAGGGAGTGGTGTCTATGAGTCAATCGCTAAAAAGATTAGTAATCGATACCGCAACTAATTATCTTTATCTTGCGCTTTATGAAGATAATAAGAAGTTAGAATCTATCTATCAACTAGGCCATCAAGATCACTCTATTACCTTAATGATAGAACTACAAAAACTATTGACCCATCAAAAGGTATCACCAAAAGATTTGGATGAAATTTATATTGGGGTTGGACCTGGGTCTTATACAGGTATTCGCATTGGTGTAGTCGTGGCTAAAATGCTTGGGTGGAGTTTAAAAAAAGCAGTGTTTACAGTAAGTAGTTTGGCATTAATGGCAAGTTCTGTTCAAAGTGATGGGGTTATTATGCCTTTTATAGACGCAAGAAGAGGCTATGTATTTACAGGTTTATATGAACATAATAACGGTAAATTAAAACAATGTATAAAAGATGCTTACACCCATTTTGAGTCTTTCAAAGCATCGAATGACTATCAATGCTTAATCGATAAAGGTGAAGCTGACATGACAAAATTATTTAACACAGATTTGGTCAGTAAAGTAGACAATATTCATCAATTATCACCCGTTTATTTAAGGGAAACAGAAGCTGAAAGACAATTAAAAGATAGTTTGAGAAGGTGAAGGGATGTTAAAGAATTTTTTTGGATACGTGATTGATCCTTTAAACGGCGTACGATTATTCACATGGCATCATTATATGTTAATCGGGTTAGCACTTGTAGCGATTTTTGCGCCATTAAGGTATTCTGAAAGGATTTATCAAAGTAAAAACGAAGAACGTTATAGAAATATCGCTTTTTGGTGGTTGTTAAGTTTAGAGATTATCTATCATGCACACAACTGGATTGCAGGTAGAGAGTTGTCACTACCTTTACATATTTGTAGCTTTGCGGTCATCATGAGTTTAGCCTTACTTAAAACCAACTCAAAACAAGTGTTTGAATATGTCTTCTTTTTTGGTGTTTTAGGCGGGTTAATGGCTTTACTTGTGCCATTTAGTTATGGTTTTCCTTATTATAATATTCGTTATTGGCATTTCATTTTAATTCATATGACGATTATTATGATTCCTCTTTATTATTTTAAAGCGTATGGACACCGTGTTACCCTTAGGGCAACGTATAAAACCTTTATCATGGTTGTCTTAGTTATGCCAGTTATTTATAATATCAACTTATTACTTAGACGTTTGAGTAACACAACATCGGTGAATTATTGGTTTGTTACAGATATTCCTGAAAATGTTCAAATGATATTTTCTAATCATTTAATTTATATAGCTGTACTTATTTCGGTATTATACGTTTCACAACTCTTACTTTATAAAATCTCAAATCGTAATAATGAACTGGAAAATAATCATGAATCCTAACTTACTTATTAGAAAGATGGATTTATCTGATATCGATTTTGTCTATGAAAATGAAATGGAGATTTTTAATAAAAGTTTAAGTAAAAAAACACTTTACGATGAGTTGCTTTATAATAAACTAGCCTATTATTTTATGGCATTAGTTGATCAAAAACGTGTGGGTTATGTTGGGGTTTGGATTACTGAGCCCAATGCTGAAATTATGAATATTTTTGTCGTTAAAGATTATCGCAAAAACCATATTGGTAAAGCGCTTATGCATCATGTAATTGATCTTTGTTTAAAGCATCAAGTGAAGTCGCTCACCTTAGAAGTTAGAGCATCTAACCAAGAAGCGATAAAGTTTTATGAAACCATTGGATTTAATCCAGTCACAAGAAGAAAACATTATTATAGTGATGGTGAAGACGCCTTATTAATGTTAAAAGAATTGGAGGTAAAATCATGATTGTTTTAGGGGTTGAAAGTAGTTGTGATGAGACAAGTGTATCCGTTTCTAAAAACGGGAAAACCATATTAAGTAACGTTGTCTTATCGCAAATGAGCCTTCATGCCGCTTTTGGTGGGGTTGTACCTGAGATTGCATCTAGAGAACATGTTAAAGGGATTACAGTAACTTTTGAAGAAGCCATCAATAAAGCAGGCATTTCTATAGATGAGATTGATTTGGTTGCGGTTACTAAAGGACCAGGTTTAATTGGTAGTTTACTAACTGGAATTAACGCAGCTAAAGCTTTTGCGTTTGCGCATGATTTACCTATTGTAGGCATTCATCATATTGCTGGTCATATCTACGCTAATCAAATTGAAGACGATTTAAAATTTCCTTTGGTTTGTTTGGTTGTTAGTGGTGGGCATACAGAACTCATTTTAATGAAAAAGCATTATGACTTTGAAAAACTCGGAGAAACACAAGATGACGCTATTGGTGAAGCGTATGATAAAATCGCTAGAGTATTAGGATTAAGTTACCCAGGTGGGCCAATCATTGATGCTTACGCCCAAAAGGGTAAACTAACTTACAAAATGCCAAAAATAGAAACGAAAGGCACATACGATTTTAGTTATAGTGGGTTAAAAAGTCATGTCATTAATTTAATTAACACCTTAAAAATGAAAAACGAACCCATCGACATTCATGCGATGTGTGCAAGTTTTCAACAAGCTGCCGTTGAACAAGTAATTGAAAAGGCAAGACTTGCGGTCGATGATTTAAACGCTAAGATGTTTATTGTTGCTGGAGGTGTGGCTGCAAATAGTTATTTAAGAAAACGAGTTAGTGAAACATTTAACGATACAACCGTGCTTATTCCAAAGATGGAATACTGTACAGATAACGCCGCTATGATAAGCATCGCAGGCTATTATGCATATCAAAATAACCAGGAAAAAGATGGTTTAGACTTAAATGGAGATTCCCGTTTAAAACTTTCCTAATTCTCTCAAATCTTATTCATAAATTATACACATTCATTCATTATACTTAAGATAACTTGAGTCGTGAAGGAGTGTGTTTTTATTATGAAAAAACTAATGACTAGTCTACTAATAATGGTAATTGCGTTTGTTGGTGTACCATTACTCTTTGTTGGTCTTATGCATGAAGGAGAAGCATTTGATGCAGTGCCTAAAGAACTTTATCAAACCGATGAAACCGCAAGAGAAATGATCTATCAAGAATTAAATGAAGCCATCACCTTAGCCAAATCTGATATGAATGAAGATTTAGCCTTAATGATTAGCGAAGATATCATCAATGTGGCAATCTTTAATGCCGTTAGAGGAAATGAAGATCGACAAGGTATCAATGAACACTATTTACCTAATGATGATTGTAGCGATTCAAGTTGTTTATATGTCTTAGAAGAAACAATGGATAATGGCGCAGTTGTTAGGGTTTTAGGGATATGGGTTGAGGTAAGTGAAGACACCCTTACTTTAAATGTTGCTATAGAAGTTGAGACAGATAATTTTACATTTAAAACCATCATCCAAACCGATTTGATCATCAAAGATGATGTCCAAAATCAAACCTATACTTTTGAATTTAGCACGCTAAGAATAGGCCGTATTCCTTTGCCAAAAGCCTTATTAACAACGATTATTAACTTGCTTGAAAATGTTACAGATATGACTTTAGATGCATTGCCTTTTGGCGATTTAGAATTATCAGAATTACGCTACACTATCAACAAACAAGATGTCATTGATTTTGTTAAGTCAAAAGGTGAAGATGATGCAACAATGCTGCTTGCTACAGAAGTCTTAGGCATTATTTTTGATAACGGGTTAATCCAACTTAATTTAAATGATCAGCATATTGAACTTCGTTTTAAAATTTCAACCATTAGAAACAGCCCAGATAAAGAGATCCCTAGTTATTTACAAGACTTTGACTATGAAAATTATGATATTGAACAGACCTTAAAAGATCGCTTTGATGAATTTGTCTTTACAGCCGCTTTAACCAATCAAACCTATTTTAGTATCTCAGAAAGTACATTCAACCGTATGTTTTATAAACAAATGGAAGGGTTTGAAAATGCACGATTTGATTTTGAATATACTGATGATTTAGGAAACGTTCAGACCATCACGGTTGGACTCATGGCGGTTTGGTTTGAGTTTGTTGTGGTTGAAGAAGACTTAGAGCAAGTAACTTATTTAGATATTTATGGCCTATTTGATATTGATGGCATTAAATCACAACTGCATATTAGAAGTGATGAAATCATAGATTATCAAACAGGTGTGTATGCTTTTGATTTGTCGACAATAACCCTTGGTGAAGAAACTGGAAAAGAGTTTTTAACAATTGATAATCTTGCGCCATTTAAAGAGTATTTATCAACAATGGAAGATTTCAATTTTGGGTATTTTAGTGAAGAAGGCTATATTGTGATTGATACAAATCGATTAACTTCATTAATGGAAGATGGCACCAATACAGGAGTTGTTAGTGTTAACGAGGTTGAAATTGTCGATGGAGCGATAAGAATTCATATTGTTGCAACCGATGCTAATTTACAAGATGTTTTAGATGATTTTACAAACGCCTTGCAAAATACTTTTGAAGATCCTGATTTAGCAACGAACCTAGAAACTGTTTTAGATATAACTACACCAGGACCTGAACAAGATACATACAATCAAGTTTTAAATATTCAAGATAAAATTGATAACGAAGAAACCATTACTGAAGAGGATGTTGCAACACTCTTTGAGAACTTTGATGAGATGTCAACCGAAGCCCAATCAGCCTTTATAGAAACGTTTGAAGATTTAATTGATCCTAATTTACTTGATGATTACACATCAAATTTTGAGTAAATATTTAACCTACATTTCACGATGTAGGTTTTTTTTCATTCGTCTTTCATTTTAATGATTTTTTGGGTATAATAAGCAATGAAAGAAATGGTGATATCATGGAAAATTCTAATTTTATACGAACAATCATTGAAGAAGACTTAAAAACGGGGAAACACAAAGTACCAATTACTAGATTTCCACCTGAACCTAACGGATTTTTACATTTAGGGCACGCACGAGCAATTCTGACTAATTACACCCTTGCTGTTGAATATGGTGGGTATTTTAATTTACGCTTTGATGATACCAACCCGGTTAAAGAAGATATGGTATTTGTTGAAGGCATGAAAGAAGATATTAAATGGTTAGGGGTTAAATGGAAGAACCTTTTATTTGCGAGTGATTATTTTGATGAAATGTATGAACGCGCGATGCTCCTAGTGAAAAAAGGTTTAGCTTACGTATGCGATTTAACACCAGAAGAAATTAAAAACTACCGTGGAGACTTAACCACACCAGGGAAAAATAGCCCTTATAGAAACCGTAAAATAGAAGAAAACATTGAATTATTTGAAGGCATGAAAAACGGATTATATGAAGATGGCTCAAGAGTATTGCGTGCTAAAATCGATATGGCTAGTCCAAACATGAATATGCGTGATCCGATCATTTATAGGATTCAACGAGCGTATCATCATAATACTAAGGATGACTGGTGCATTTATCCGATGTATGATTTTGCACATCCACTAGAAGATGCGATTGAGGGGATTACACACTCATTGTGTTCGTTAGAATTTGAAGACCATCGTCCGTTATATGACTGGTTTGTTAAACATTGTGAAATGCCAAACGTTCCAAGACAAATTGAGTTTGGAAAACTAATTATGGCCAGACAAGTAACAGGAAAACGTTACATTAGAAAACTTGTTGAAGAAGGTGTGGTTGATGGTTGGGATGACCCAAGATTGATTACCCTAAGTGGCTTAAGACGCCGCGGGGTTCCACCTGAAGCCATTCAAAAATTTATTAGCGCATTAGGCTTACCAAAATCCCAAGGTGAAACTGAAATTGATATGTTTTATCAATATGTCCGAGAACATCTTCAAGAAGAAGCAAGACGTATTAGCGGCGTTATTGATCCAGTAAAAGTCATTATAACTAACTACGAAAGTGATGCTATCGAATCACTAGAAGTTCCTTTCCATAAAGACCGTGAAGATTTTGGAACAAGAAAAGTATACTTTGGTAAAGAACTCTATATTGAACGTGACGACTTCTTAGAAGAAAAACCAAATAAAAAATGGAAACGCCTAGCATTAGGGGTTGAAGTAAGATTAATGCATGCCTACTTTATTAAGGCACACAACGTCGTAAAAGATGATTCAGGAAATATTATTGAAATTCATGCCACTTATGATAAAGAAACAAAAAGTGGTTCTGGCTTTAATGAAAGAAAACCAAATGGTAACATTCATTTTGTTGAAGCCTCAACCGCTCAAAAAGCTGAAATTAGACTATATGATGATCTAATCATTGATTTTGATAATAAAGAATTACCATTTGAAGAAAAAATTAATCAACAATCAAAAATCGTTAAGTATGGATTTATTGAAGGCGATGTCAATCCTATTAACCACGAAGCATTCCAATTTACTAGAATGGGTTATTTCGCATTAGATCAAGACACTAAAAATACTGACCACTTAGTATTTAATCGCGTCGTTGAATTAAAATCGTCCTTTAAATAGGCTAAATAGTGTTTAATTTAAGCTGTTTTAGAAAATAAATTGAATTATCCTTGCAATTTTTTTAATATAGTGTATGATTAAGAAGGAACTTAAGCGTAACAGGCAATTTATAAGAACTAAAGAAACAATGAAGTTTTGGTCATTCTTATGAGTTTCATGCACCGTTTAAGAAATAATTAAGAATGGAGGAAACAAACATGACAGGAACTGTAAAATGGTTTAACGCAGAAAAAGGATTTGGATTTATTACTACTGATGAAGGTGTTGATGTATTCGCACATTACTCACACATTAATAAAACTGGATTCAAAACACTTGAAGAAGGCGAAAAAGTTACTTTTGACGTTGTAGAAGGCGCAAAAGGACCACAAGCTGAAAATATTACTTCAGTAAAATAGTGACTTAATAAGGAGCCTAGGCTCCTTATTTTTTTTAGGTGATCATATGAAAATTAATCATTGGGATGATTGGTCAAAACTCTATATGGATAGTGACTATTTTAAACCAATCATAGAAAAAATATTACTAAGGCATCAGTTACCACTTGATGGGACAATCACTGCACAAGGGTTTAGTACCAATGCAGTATTTAAAATTAACGATATAATCGTTAAGATTTTTGCGCCTAAAAAATCAGGCGCGAATACACCGCATGATTATTATGTAGAAGTTGAATCGATTCAAGCACTGAGTCATTTAATAGATACACCAAAAATACTAGGGAATGGCTTAATAAAGAGTAAATATAACTTTTATTATGTCGTTACATCTTTTATTGATGGGTTAATCGCAAGAGATTATTTTAAGACTTTGTCTATAGAAGAACGCTTTACTTTCGGTAAAAAAATCCGTCATTTAACCAATCAAATTCATTTAAGCAAACCATCATTACGCTTAAAACCGATTACGAAACGTTATTTGATACATAATAAACTAAATAGCTATCATCCATCATTTAAAGAAGAAATTTTTACTTTTTTAGACCATTATGATACCTTAGAATACTACTATATTCATGGCGATATCACAGAAGATAACATTATAATAACCCCTAAAGAAAAAATCGTCTTACTAGATTACGCAGATAGTGGGGTTGGTCCTATAGCCTATGAATACCCACCTATTATGATTGGATTATTTGATTTAGATAAGCAGGCATTTTTAGGGTTTATTGGAAATGATGATGTCAATGATCATATTGAATGCTTATTTACTGGCATGTTAATCCATGAATATGCGGGTGATTTTATTCATATATTCTTAAAAAAAATAGGGGTTAAACGTGAAGATTTACGAACCCTCAATCAACTAAAAACAGCACTTTATGCCTACTATAAAAATAACGTTCATCGTTGATGAACGTTATTTTTTATAGTTTCCAATCATATAAGCTTACAACACGCAGGCCTTCTTGATACATAGTATTATAATTAGGTAAATCAACATCACCTAAATATGTACCGCCAACAGCATCAATTGTTTTCTTACTTGCAATATTATCTTTATCGCATGTAATCCTTAGTGTAGCCATGTGATGGGCTTTTGCTAAGTCTTTTAACAATAAGCAGGCTTTTAAAGCATAATAATTCCCACGATACTCTTCATAAATACTAAATCCTATGTTTCCACCATAATGAATGTTTTCATTAAATCCTATTCGTAAATCAATAGTGCCAATTACAGCTTTTTCATTATGTCTTTTAATTAAAAAATGGTAACTAGGAACATAGCCTTTTTCATCATCTTGTTCTTTAGTGGCATTTAAAATTAAATCAATTTCATTATCGGTTATAATACCTAATTTTCTAAATGTAAACATGCCCTCACCTCAAGAATATTGTATAGTATAATCCCTAATTAATAAAGTCAAAAATTATTAAATCGTACGAAGTATAACAAAGATAGAATTAACACATTTAAAAGGGATTATCAGTTTTAAAAAGACATGTTTTTTGGTATAATTTATACAGGTGATTAATGATGGATTTGTTTCTCAAGGATTTAAACGTAGCACAAAAAAAGGCTGTGCTTAAAACAGAAGGCCCAGTCATGGCAATTGCTGGAGCTGGTAGTGGAAAAACCCGTGTGCTCACTAGAAGAATGGCACACCTTATTTTTAATTTGGGGATTCCTGCGCATAATATTTTAGCCATAACGTTTACTAATAAAGCTGCTAACGAGATGAAAGAGCGTATAGCCGCTATTTTAGGTATATCCACAAAAATGATGTGGGTATCAACTTTTCATTCGATGTGTGCCCGTATTTTAAGAACACATATTGAATTATTAGGGTATGATAAACATTTTCAAATCATTGATGACGATGATACCAAACAATTAATTAAACTTATTTTAAAACGACTAGACATTGATGCAAAAATTGTTAATCCTAAGATGATTAAAAGCCACGTATTAAATTTAAAAAGTGATCCGAGTTTAATTGATCACTATGAAGAACCTATTCGTTCTTACTTAGAATCTATTTATCCAGCCTATCAAAAACACCTTAAAGACAATAACTTACTTGATTTTGAAGACTTAATGGTTTTAACGATTAAACTATTAAAAGAACATGAAGAAGTTAGAAAGTATTACCAACAACAATTTCAATATATTTTAGTTGATGAGTTCCAAGATACCAATAATGTTCAATATGCACTGATTAAATTACTAGTAAATGAAAATCAAAACTTATTCATTGTTGGCGATGAAGACCAAAGTATTTACGCATTTAGAGGCGCAAATATTGATAACATAAGAAAATTTGAGAAAGATTATTTAAATGTTGAACGCATTTTATTAGAACAAAATTATCGTAGCACAAACCGAATCTTAAAAGCAGCAAATCAAGTCATTAGTAAAAACAAAAATCGTATAGAGAAAAACTTATTCTCAACTAGAGGCGATGGAGAGTTAATCACATTTTTTAAAGCATATTCCAATCGTGATGAAGCAGAATATGTAGCTGAAATGATTAAAATACTTACTAGAACAACGTATCAATACGATGAAATTGCGATTTTATATCGTGCCAACAGCATGTCTAGGACATTTGAAGAAACCCTTATGCAACGCCGTATCCCTTATCAAGTGGTAGGTAATGTTGGCTTCTTCAAACGTAAAGAGATTAAAGACATGGTAGCTTATTTAAGATTAATTATTAATCCTAACGACGATTATAGTTTAAGTCGTATTGTTAATGAACCGAAAAGAGGCATCGGGGCTAAAACCATTGAAATATTAATGAACTATAGTGAATTAGAATCGATGAGTATGTTTGATGCCATTATAGACCCTGGTTTAAATTTAGGACCTAAAGCAAAAAAGAACCTTATCGATTTTAGGAATATGATTTTAACCTTACAACACGGATTAGAAGAAACCGATATTGATGGCTTTATTGATTATATATTAGATTTAACTGGCTATAAAGAAGCACTACAGTATGATGAAATGGGTGATATTAGGTTAGAAAACATTCTAGAACTAAAATCATTAATAGAAGAAACTGAACGCGCCATAAAAGATGCTTCTAAGCTAGAACTATTAACCTATGTTTTAGAAGATATTGCATTGCAAAGTCAAGAAGATGACCATAAAGATAAAAACGTCGTAACACTTATGACACTTCATGCAGCTAAAGGACTTGAATATAAAGTTGTCTTTATCGTTGGTTTAGAACAAGGTATTTTTCCATTATTTCAGTCATTAGAAAGTCCAAAAGATTTAGAAGAAGAACGTCGTTTAATGTATGTAGGTATGACTAGAGCAATGGATAAACTGTATTTAACCAATTGTAGTGAACGCTTGCATTATGGAGAATATCGACACCTAAATGATAGCATGTTCATTAACGATATCAATCATGAATTACTGAAGTTAGAAGGTCTAAATGTAGCCATTTCCCGTGAAAAAACGAAAAAAGAGGAAATCATTAAAAAACGTCAAGCCATACTCAATACCATCAAAGAAAACGATCTTGAAAAAGGCGATAAAATTAACCACAAAGTATTTGGTGATGGCGTTGTGGTTAGTGTAAAAGGCGATCAATGTGTGATTGCATTTAAACATCCTCATGGGATTAAAACCTTACTAAAAAACCATATCGCTATTACAAAGCTTTAGGAGGAAAATGATGGACATTAAATCAAAGATTGAAGCTCTTAAAAAAGAAATTAGAATCCATGATTATAACTATCATGTTTTAGATAACCCAACTATTAGTGATGTTGAGTACGATCAACTCTTAAAAACTTTAATTGATTTAGAAACAAAGCACCCTGAATTGATTACAAACGATTCACCATCACAACGTATTGGGGGTAAAATTCTTGAAGGATTTTCTAAAGTTGAACACCGCATTCCTATGTTAAGTTTGAGTAATGCATTCAATGAAGAAGATTTAAGAGAATTTGATCGTCGTTTAAAAAAAATAGTGACTGATTTTACCTATGTCGTAGAAACAAAGATTGATGGTTTAGCAGCGAGTTTAATTTATGAAGATGGTAAGTTTGTGCGCGCTGCAACTAGAGGTAATGGAGAAATTGGGGAAGATATTACTCACAATGTTTTAACCATAAAAAGTGTTCCATTACGCCTAAAAGAAGCGGTTTCCCTTGAGGTTAGAGGAGAAATATTTATGAATAAGGCAGCGTTCATCAACCTTAATCATGAAAGAGATTTAGCTAATGAAGCCCCTTTTAAAAATCCGAGAAATGCTGCAGCAGGTAGTATTAGACAACTTGATAGTAACATTGCTGCAAAACGTGATTTAGATATGTTTATTTATAGCTTAACAGAACTCGATAAAGATGCGACTAAATCACATAGTGAAACACTAAATGACTTAAAAGATTTAGGCTTTAAAACCAATAAAATTACAAAATGTAAGACTATTGATGAAGTGATTAAGACAGTCATGAGTATTGAAAACAACCGCCATACATTACCATATGATATTGATGGCGCCGTTATTAAAGTTGATGAAAAGCCATTGTATAAAACCATAGGCTATACCGCAAAAAGTCCAAAGTGGGCCATTGCCTATAAGTTTAAAGCAGAAGAAGTTATCACTCATATTAATGACATTATCTTCCAAGTAGGAAGAACAGGACAAATCACACCTGTAGCTGTTTTAGAACCAGTTGAAGTTGCAGGATCAACGGTTTCTCGTGCAACGTTACACAATGAAGATTACATTTTAACTAAAGATATTAGAATCCATGATGATGTAATCATTAAAAAGGCTGGAGACATCATTCCTGAAGTTGTTTCAGTTATTATTGAAAACCGAACCCTTCAAGTCCCATTTTCTATGATTACACACTGTCCAGATTGTAAAGAACCACTTCATAAAAAAGAAGGAGAAGCGGATTTATATTGTATTAATGAGGACTGTCCAGCCAAACAAATCGAGCGTCTCATTCATTTTGCTTCAAGAAAAGCGATGAACATTGAAGGATTAGGAGAACGTATTGTTGAACTATTTTATAACGAAGGCTATTTAAAGACAATTCCTGATATTTACACCTTAAAAACCCATCGCGAACGTTTGATTAAAATGGCAGGATTTGGAGTAAAAAGCATTGATAAACTACTTGAAAATATCGAAAAAACTAAAACCAATAGCGCAGAATTCCTACTTTTTGGATTAGGCATTAGATATGTTGGAGAGAAAGTCTCAAAAGTGTTAGCAATGCATTTTGGGTCAATTTTTGATATGATAAACGTGGATGAAATTGACTTAACATCGATTGATGAAATTGGCGAAAAAATCGCAGAGAGCGTTTCAAGTACATTTAAAGATGAAACCTTTATCGACATGTTACACACTTTACGTGATTTAGGATTGAACATGGATTATTTAGGAAAGAAAAGTGAAGATACAAGATTTACTCAGATGACTTTTGTCTTAACAGGAAAACTAGAAAACTTCACACGTGATGAAGCGCAGGCAATCATTGAATCTTATGGTGGAAAAGTAACCAGTTCTGTTTCTAAAAAAACCAATGTTGTTTTAGCTGGAACTGATGCTGGAAGCAAGCTTGAAAAAGCACAAGCTTTAGAGCTTACTATTTGGGATGAAGAGACATTCAAACAAAATATTAGTTAACAGGAAGTGACTTATGAAAGACATTATTATCAAAGGCGCAAAAGAAAATAATTTAAAAAATATTGATTTAACCATACCTAAAAATAAATTCATTGTTATGACAGGTCTTTCTGGTTCTGGAAAGACTTCTTTAGCCTTTGATACAATATATAAAGAAGGTCAAAGACGTTATGTAGAAAGTTTAAGTGCATACGCTAGACAGTTTTTAGGTAATTTAGAAAAGCCTAATGTAGAATCAATTGAAGGGCTTAGTCCAGCGATTTCCATTGATCAAAAAACTACGAGTAAAAACCCTAGAAGTACCGTTGGAACAGTCACTGAAATTTATGATTATTTTAGATTGCTTTATGCTAGAATTGGGAAACCAATTTGTCCAATCCATGGCATTGAAATTTCAAGTCAAAGCATAGAAGAAATGACTGATAAAATCTTAGAACACGACGAAAACACAAGAATTGAAATTTTAGCGCCGGTAGTTGAAGGAAAAAAAGGAACCCATAAAAGTACTATTGATAAATTGAGAAAAGATGGGTATGTTAGAATTCGTGTTAACGGGAGTATTATCGATGTTGAAGATAGCATTGAGTTAGACAAGAATAAAAAACACAATATCGAAGTTGTGATGGATCGCCTTAAATTAAGAAGTGGGATTCGTTCAAGACTATATGATTCACTAGAAACAGCTTCCAAACTAGGAAATGGAAAAGTAATTGTTTTATTAAATGGTGAAGCGCATACCTTTAGCGAACATTTTGCTTGTCCTTATTGTGATTTTAGTATAGGAGAATTAGAGCCAAGACTCTTTTCTTTTAACGCGCCATTTGGATCGTGCGATAGTTGTAGTGGTCTAGGTTATACAAAAAAAATCGATACTGAACTTTTAGTACCAAACCCAAAACTAAGTGTTTATGAAGGGGCTATTAAAGGGTGGAGTAACACAACAGCATATCACTTTAAGCAATTAGTTGCGGTTGCAAAGCACTATGGCATCGACTTAAAAAAACCTTTTGGAAAGTTAACCGATGAAGAACAAGCCATTATATTTTACGGGTCAGATGACATGATTCATTTTGAATTTAAAGGCGCAACCAGTAAAATCAAACATGAAAAAGTAGATTATTATGAAGGGGTTATCAACAATTTAGAACGTCGTTATATTGAAACAACCTCACGCTTTGTTAGAGAATGGATTGAAACATTAATGACAGAAATGCCCTGTCCTAAATGTCATGGGAAAAAGCTTAACCAAGAGGCTTTAAGTGTTAAGATAGGTGGCAAAGATGTTATTGAGTTAACCGATTTAAGTGTCAATGAAATGTTAATGTTTTTTAATCAATTAACCTTAAGTGAACAAGATAAAAAAATTTCCGAAATGATCACTAAAGAAATAAATGAGCGCTTATTATTTTTAAAAAATGTAGGGTTAGATTATCTAACCTTATCCCGTCAAGCAGCAACCCTTTCTGGTGGAGAATCTCAGCGTATTCGTTTAGCAACCCAAATAGGATCGCGTTTAACCGGTGTTTTATATGTGCTAGATGAACCCTCAATCGGTCTACATCAACGTGACAACGCAAGACTTATTCATACTTTAAAATCAATGAGAGATTTAGGAAATACATTAATAGTGGTTGAACATGATGAAGAGACCATGGCTGAATGTGATCAAATCATTGATATTGGTCCTGGGGCAGGCGAATATGGTGGAGAACTTGTTTTCCAAGGAAGTTATGATGACATATTAAAACACCCTACTAGCATCACTGGGAAATATTTATCCAAACGTTTAGCTATTGAGATACCTAAGAAAAGAAGAAAACCCAAAGGAAAAGGGATTAAAGTCGTTGATGCTTATGAAAATAATTTAAAACATATTAATGTGACATTCCCACGTAGTGTTTTAACCGTTGTAACAGGCGTTAGTGGTTCAGGGAAAAGCTCTTTAGTGAATGAATGTTTATATAAAGGACTTTATAACACAGTTTATAAGAAAAAACACACCCACGGCCATTTTAAAGCAATTGAAAATGCAGAAGATTTATCAAAAATTATTAATATTGACCAAAGTCCTATCGGAAGAACACCACGTTCAAATCCAGCAACCTATACGGGTGTTTTCGATGATATTAGAGACCTCTTTGCGATGACTAATGAAGCTAAAATGCGCGGTTATCAAAAGGGACGTTTTAGTTTTAATGTTAAGGGTGGGCGTTGTGAAACTTGTCAAGGTGACGGTGTGATTAAGATAGAAATGCATTTCTTGCCAGATGTTTACGTCCCATGTGAAGCTTGTAAAGGGAAACGTTACAACAAAGAAACGCTACAAGTTAAATATAAAGGAAAGACCATCTCTGATGTATTAAATATGACCATTGAAGAAGCGGTTATTTTCTTTGAAAATATTCCTAAAGTTCATCATAAGCTAGAAACCTTGGTGAATGTTGGTCTTGGGTATTTACGCATAGGACAGCCTGCGCCAACCTTATCTGGTGGTGAAGCTCAAAGGGTAAAACTCGCAAAAGAGTTACATAAGCGCATCACAAGTGATACAATTTATATATTAGATGAACCAACTACTGGCTTACATGCGGATGATGTTAATCGTTTACTAAAAGTCATTAGTCATATTGTTGATGAAGGCGCAACAGTAATCATTATCGAGCACAATTTAGATGTTATCAAAGTAGCTGATCACATTATAGATTTAGGACCAGAAGGTGGCGATTTAGGAGGAGAAATTCTTTTTGAAGGGACTCCTGAGGCGATTATAAAATCTAAAACAAGCTATACAGGGAAATATTTGAAAAAAGTCTTAAAAGGGGAATGATATCGTGGAAAACGAAGAGAAAAAGAATAAACGCCTAGAAGAAAAATCATCCGAAGAAGATAACCAAGCTAACGAAGAAGAACCTGATGATTTAAGCGATGAAGCTATTGATAAAGAACTCGATGAGTTAGAAAAAAAAGATGAGATTAAGCTTGAAAAAGAACAACTAGAAAACTTGCTTAAAGCCATTAAAGCAGTGGAAGAAGAAAAGAAAAAACAAAAAAAACGCGGGAAACCACCACTGATTGCCATAGAATTTGGCATGGCTTTTCACCGCAATATGTTTTTAAACTTCCTAGCTTACTATACGCTTAATTTAGTTGTCATTTATAGTGTTGTTGAAGGATTCTCTTTTGGGTCTTTTGAAAATTTAACTACAGTACTTTTATTTGTGCTTGCATACACTGTTTTAGAGTATATGTTTAGGATATATGTCTTGCTAAATCATATTCAGTTTGTCATTAAAACATTTGGGTTTATATTTTATTTTGGCTATTTAACCTTGTTTTACTTAATTGATATTTATTTATTTCCAAACTCAGTCTCATTTATAACAGAAACATTGTTTGTGGTTTTTGTAGGGATGTTTGTCTTTTTTAGATATTTACTGACACAACTTATTAAAAATATAATGATAAGGATTGGGTGATTTTATGGCTTTAAGTGTAAGAACGTTAGTTGATGATTTCAAAT
This sequence comes from Candidatus Izemoplasmataceae bacterium, assembly GCA_046541015.1. Lineage (GTDB taxonomy): Bacteria > Bacillota_I > Bacilli_A > Izemoplasmatales > Izemoplasmataceae > Liberiplasma. The sequence continues at coordinate 122,615 of JBKHEA010000001.1, read as the reverse complement.
TAGACGTTGTAAGTGGAGAACGCGGATTAGATAAAGAAATCTCGCTATCTCAATTATCTCGTCCAGGGATTGAACTTGCAGGACTGTTTGATTTTTATGAACACGGCAGAATTCAACTTCTAGGGAGTAAAGAAGTAACGTTTTTTTGGTGGCTTAATGAACAAGACCAAGAAATCAGAGTCAATATGTTGTTTGAAAAAATACCACCAGCTTTTATCTTTTCTCGTCATGTTGATATTCCAGAAGTTTTTATCCGTAAAGGTAATGATTACGGCATTCCTGTCTTAAAAAGTGATAACCGAACAAGTGAGCTTGCATCAAGATTATATCAATATTTATTTGCAAAATTAGCCCCTAGAAAAAGCATTCATGGTACACTTTTAGATATTAGTGGTGTCGGGGTTTTAATACGTGGACAAAGCGGTATTGGGAAAAGTGAGGTTGCCTTAGAACTTGTCAGACGAGGGCATCAACTTGTCGCAGATGATCGCGTTGATGTTTATGAACGTGAAAAAGGTTTAGTGATTGGGGAAGCTCCAGATATTTTAAGACATTACCTTGAAATAAGAGGTATTGGTTTAGTCAATGTTATGAAACTTTTTGGAGCGAGTGCTTATAAAGAAGATAAAACGATTATGTTAATTATCGATTTAGTTCATTGGGATGACGATTATGATTATGATCGTTTAGGTATTGAAGATCAAAAAGAAAAACTCTTTGATACAGAAATTGCTTATGCACGTATTCCAATTACTGCAGCACGTAGTGTTTCAACCCTTGTAGAAGTCGCAGCGATGAATGCTAGACTTAAATACATGGGAACACATATGGCACAAGAATTTATGGAAGCCTTAAGTAAAGAAATTGACAGTAAAAATAAAAACAAAGAATAGGTGATTTTATGTTTGACCATTTGGCAATTGAAGCGTTACCTAATGCGCTTGAGATAGGGCCTTTAAGTATTCCTTTATATGGCTTTTTAATTATGTTAGGGATATTAGCTGCCCTTTTACTTGGATTAAGAGAAGGCAAAAAAATTGGCGTTTCAAGTGATGATATATTAGATGGTTTATTAATCATTTTACCCTTAGCATTAATTGGAACCCGTTTATGGTATGTAGCATTTGAGTGGGATCAGTTTAAAGATTATTTACCTAGTATTATTGGGTTACAACCAGATGGTTCCTTTTCAGGATTAAGTGGTCTTGCGATTCATGGAGGGTTCTTTACCGCAGTTATTGCGACATATTTTTATGCTAAAAAGCGTAGTTTAGATATCTTTAGAACATTAGATTTATTAGCACCTGGCTTTTTAATCGCACAAGCATTTGGGCGATGGGGAAACTTCTTTAACCAAGAAGCCCATGGTGGCGTTATTGGTGGGCTAAATGCATCGGGAAATGTAGCATTGACATGGGATGCTCAGCGAGCATTTTTGAGTGATACACTTCATTTACCAACTTTTATTGTAGATAACATGTTCTTAGTTCCTAAAACCGGTGGTCATGGAAGAAATTATTATCATCCTACGTTCTTATATGAATCGTTATGGAACTTAACAGGATTTATTATCATTTTGGTTTTACGACGTACAAAACTGGTTCGTTCTGGTGATATGATTGGCTTTTACTTTGTTTGGTATGGTATTGGACGCTTCTTTATAGAAGGATTAAGAACGGATTCTTTATATGTAGGCAATACAGGATTAAGAACAGCACAAATTGTAAGTATTCTCATGATATTAGCTGGAATTATTTTTATTATTTTTAATCACATAAAAATTAAACGTAAGCATTATCATGAAATATTAGAGGAAAATAGTGTACAATAAATAACCGAGGTGAATAAACAATGTATGATGTAATTATTATTGGCGCTGGCCCAGGAGGTATGACTGCAGCCATTTATACAGTGCGTGCAAACTTAAAAACGCTCATGTTAGAAAAGGCTGCACCGGGTGGAAAAATGATTTCTACTTGGGAAGTTGAAAACTATGCAGGGCTAGGAAAAGTTACTGGTTTTGAAATCAGTGAAAAAATGTTTAATCACACCCAAGAATTAGGGGTAGAATACCAATATGGTGATGTGGTTAGCATAAAAGATTTAGGTGATACAAAAGAAGTTGTCACAGCCGATGGCACAACATATCAAACACGTGCAGTAATAATCGGTAGTGGAACGATGCCAAGAAAACTTGGTGTACCAGGCGAAGATAAGCTATCAAGTAAGGGCATTAGTTGGTGTGCAGTATGTGATGGTGCATTCTTTAAAGGAAAACATGTTTTGGTTGCAGGTGGCGGTAATAGTGCTATAGAAGAAGCTGTTTATCTAACAACCATGAATGTACGCGTAACGGTACTCAATATATTAGATACCTTGCAAGCGGATGCTAAGGCAGTTGATCAAGCGAAAGCTACAGGGATGATTGATTTTAAACTTGGGTATGAAGTACTTTCTTTTAACGGAGACACTAAACTTGAAAGCATTACTGTACGCAATAATAAATCACAAGAAGTTGAAGAATTAGACTTACAAGGGGCTTTCATTTTTGTTGGTCAAATTCCAGAAACAAGTTTTGTCAAAGATTTAGGAATCACAAGTGATTATGGCTATATAAAAGTCAATGAAAAAATGGAAACCAAAGTTCCTGGTATTTATGGCATCGGTGATGTTATAGAAAAACAACTACGTCAAATTGTTACTGCAGCAAGTGATGGGGCGATTGCAGCTCAAGCTTCAGCAAAATATATTGAACAATTAAAAGCCAGACAAAAACAACAAGCTTAAAAACGATGAACACATCGTTTTTTTTTCTTAAATAAGGTATAATAACCCTAGGTGATTTCTATGAAGTTTATGATGTCTTTACTGATTTATAGTTTTTTTGGTTTTCTATTAGAAAGAGTAATCAATTTAATCTTTTTAGGAAGTTTTTATGATAATAGTGTTTTAGTTGGTCCGTATCAACCGATGTATGGCTTAGGGGTTGTGCTTACTTTAGTCTTTTATAAGCACTTTAAGCATATATTTAGTACCCTTCATCCACTTGTTTCTTTTTTACTCTTTTGGGTAATTGCAACACTTTTCACCGGATTAAGTGAATTTGCATCAGGGTCTTTATATGAAGCGTTTTATGGAGATAGATTATGGGACTACCAATCAACATTCACCATTTGTAATCAGCCTTATGTATGTTTCTTACCTACAAGTATATTTGGCTTATTAGCGCTATTTACTGTTATTTATATAGATCCATTTGTCCAAAGATTTCAAGCAAAGATTCCAAAAACACTAACGGTTATTTTAATCTTAATTTTTATTATTGACTATATTTATACATACTGGGGAGTTTTATAACATGAAAAAAGAAGATATGTTCTTTATAGCACTGACTTTAGGTATCATAACGTTACTAATAATCCCAACAACGAATCATGCATTTTTTTCATTTACGAATGACTATATTTTAGTTGGAGGATTTATTAAATTTTTTATTTTTGCAACGTACGGCGATTTATTATCTCACCGAATAAGATTTGGAAATTATCGTGTTTCAGGTCTAGCGTATAAGGCTAGTGTTTGGGGATTTATTGGGATTATGATTACCTACATCTTTAGAATTTTTCCTATTGGTATCACCTTTTTACAAAGTATTTATCTACTCCCGTTTCATGAAGTAGCTTTTTTTCATGCATTCTTTATTAGTTTATTTATGAATTTAACTTTTGCGCCAACTATGATGCTATTTCACCGTATTAGTGATGACTATATCGATCAAAAAATCATGCAAAAAAACCACCGTTTAAATGACACTTTAAAAACCATTGATTATAGTTTTTTTATTAGGTTTGTTGTTTTTAAGACGATTCCACTGTTTTGGATTCCTGCACATACCATTACATTCTTATTACCCAGTGAATATCGTGTCTTTTTCGCCGCTATCTTAGGGGTTATGTTGGGATTAATCTTAGGGTTATCTAAACCAAACAAAAAGGAGTTGGTGTAAATGTCTTTTACATCAGATACCAAACAAGAACTCCTAACCTTACCGATGACTGATTGTTGTAGAATCGCAGAATTAAGTGCTTTATTTGCGATTAATGGCCATTTATCTATTTCAAGTGAAGGTGTATCGCTAGTTTTTCAAACAACATCACTACCGCTAGCCCGTAAAGTTATTGTCTCTTTGAAAAGATTATATAAAATCAATGTTGATGTCTTAAGTAAAAAACAAGTTAAACTAAAAAAGAAAAATCAATATAGCGTAATTGTAAGAGAAAAAGTACACAGTATTATCAACGAACTCTCCTTAATGGATGAAGATAAGGGGTATGCCCAAACACTTGATGAAACGTTGATCATTAAAGAGTGCGATAAACGAGCTTATTTAAGGGGGGCATTTTTAGCAAGTGGTTCAATTAACCATCCGAATAGTTCAAGTTATCATGCGGAGCTTACGATTCCTTCAATGGGGTTATCAGAAGATATTATGGCGTTAATGAATCAATTTGATTTAAATACGAAGTATATAACTAAGAAAAAAAGTTATTTAGTTTATATTAAAGAATCTGAAAAGATTGCTGACTTTTTACGCATTATTGATGCCACAAACGCATTATTAACCTTTGAAGATGAACGCATTAAGCGTGATTTTGTGAACTCTATTACTCGAGTTATGAATATGGAACTTGCCAATCAAAATAAGACATTAGATGCCGCAAATAGACAATTAAAACATATCGCTATATTAGAAAACCTTGTCGATATGAACAAATTACCTGAGACACTCCATGAAGCCATATTTTTAAGAAAAACCTACCCAGAAGCATCACTCAATGAGTTAAGTGAATTTAGTAAAGACCATTTTAATAAACCTATTTCAAAATCTGGGTTAAACCATAGATTTCGTAACATTAGCGCACTTGCTATGGAGGTATTAGATGAGTTCAATGAATAGTGTAGGCATTGATATTGTCGAAATTGAAGCCATAAAAAAACGCTATAATTTAGCGTTTGTAAAGCGTATCTTATCTGAAGATGAATTAGTCCTTTTTAATGCGATTTCAAGTGAATCACGTAAATTAGAATTTCTTGCAGGTCGATTCGCCGCAAAAGAAGCATATACAAAAGTTTATAAACATTTTGATAAACCATTAAACTTTAAAGATGTAAGTATTTTAAAAGATGAGTTTGGTGCACCTTTTATACAATCTCTTTATCATAAAGAAGATTGTTTGATGATCTCAATTTCTCACAGTGAACATTATGCCATTGCTATAGTTATAAAAAAATAACGATTAATCGTTATTTTTTGTATTTTTCAATAAGTTCTAATACTTTTGATTTAATTAAATCTCTCGTTACAATATAATCTTCAATAGGACCGCCACTTGGGTCATCTAAGCCCCAATCAGTACGTTCTTTAGTTGGTACGTAAGGACACTCAACCCCACAACCCATAGTGATAAGGACATCTAAACTATTTGGAATGTCTTCAAGTTTTTTAGGATATTGATCACTAATATCAACATTATCTAAAGCCATCGCTTTGACGGCTAAAGGTTTAACTTCAGGATAGTCTTCAGTCCCTGCAGAATAAACTTCAAAAGCTTCTCCACCTAAAGCTTTTAAATAGCCTTCAGCCATTTGGCTTCTACAACTATTATGCACGCACACAAATGCTACTTTAATCAAAAAAATCACCTCGTTATTAGTTTAAACGTTTCATCGCAAAAAAACAATTAATAAAGCTTCGTTTACTTAAAATTTACAGAATTTACAAGGAGGAAATAATGAAAAAGATAATTATTTTCTTAGTAATTTTATTAATTATGTCAGGATGCACGCCTGAAAAAGTGACGTATGAATATGATGACTATCCGCATATCAGTGATTGGCGCCATGTCAATAATCTTGAACAAGGGTTTTATCATATTTATGTTTACAGTGAGTACTGTATCACTTGTGATGACATCAAACAAAATGTTCTAACCTTTGCGCAAGAAAGTAAAAATGAAGTGCCATTTTATCTTGTTGATTATTATGATGTAGTAAATGATCCCCCATTTGATTTTACCTATACACCAACTTTAGTTGTAATGGAAGGGGATGAAGTGGTATCAGTTTATGATACAAAAGAGGCAATCCAAGAATTTATTGATAGCTTTTATCAATAAATATTCTAAGTTGTTTGTCTTGTAAAAACCTTTAAAATCACGTACAATATATAGGCGATTAGGAGTTGATATAGTGGCTAATAAAAAATCTGGAAAGAAAAAGATAGATCCCGTAAAATTATCATTCTTTGTAATTATTGGGTTACTTGTTATTTTTAGTGCAGTAAGTATTATTTATAATATGAGACAATCTCGTTTAGAAATTGATAATTGGGAAGAAGTTACTTCAAAACATGAAACAGGTACATATTTTGTTTATATTTACGCCGATTCATGTATTTATTGTCAAGAAATTCGTGGTGATGTTGCAGATTTTGCAGAAGGTAATGAAGGCGATATTCCACTTTACTATGTTGATTGGCCAGTTGTGCCAAGAGCTTTAGTTGAAGCAGACATTATTACTGGAACACCAACGCTACTTGTATTTAACGAAGGCGACTGGGTTGATACGGTTGTTGGCCCTGGACCTATTGTTGATACATTTGAATCAGTCAATAATGGGACTTTTCAACCATAAAAAAGGCCTATAGCCTTTTTTTCATATAGGAGGACATTTATGCAAGAACATATTATCTTAGAGTTAGCTAAAAACTTAAACATTAAAAAGAGTCAAGTAGAGACTGTCTTAGAGTTATTAAAAGATAACACAGTCCCTTTTATTGCACGTTACCGAAAAGAGTTAACCGGAGCTTTAGATGAAGAACAAATTAGAGAAATTCATAAAGAATACGAATACCGTAAACAACTACTTGAAAGAAAAGAAGATGTTATCCGTTTAATTGATGAAAAAGGTATGTTAACTGAAGAATTAAAACAAGCCATTTTAAACGCAGAAAAACTAGTTGATGTAGAAGATTTATATCGTCCATTTAAAGAAAAGAAAAAAACTAAAGCAACCGAAGCGATTAGAAAAGGATTAGAACCGCTTGCTGATTATATATTGACGTATCCTTCTATTCAAGAAATCAATCAAAAAGCCATTGAGTTTTTAACTGATGAAGTAATAGATGTAGATCAAGCAATTGAAGGCGCAAAACACATTATTTCAGAACGCGTTAGTGATACCCCAGAATACCGTAAATGGATTAGAAATCATACCGAAATGTATGGGTCAATTGTCACTAAAGCTAAAAAAGATATCGATGATGAAAAACGCGTTTATGAAATGTATTATGACTATAACGAACCAATAAAACGTATAAAGTTATTTAGAATCTTAGCCATTAACCGTGCCGAAAAAGAAAAGATTTTAACGGTTAAAGTTGACTTAGATGAAGAACGTATTTTAACTTATCTAGTCCGCAAATTTGTTGTAGCGCCATTGAGTGAAAGTGCTGAAATTGTTATTGATGCAATTAATGATGCATATAAACGATTAATTAAACCATCTATTGAAAGAGAAATTCGTTCAAGTTTAAGTGAATTGGCCGAAGAACAAGCGATTCATATTTTTAGTGAAAATTTACGTAGTCTTTTACTTCAACCGCCTATGAAAGGAAAAATGGTTTTAGGCATTGATCCTGCATACCGTACAGGATGTAAATTAGCGGTTGTAAACGAAATGGGAAAACTTGAAAAAATTGATGTTATTTATCCGCATCAAAAGTTCCCAGGAGAAAACATCTCACCAGCACGTATCAAAGAAGCAAAAAATAAAATTATTACATATTTAAACGATTATAAAATAGATATTGTAGCTATTGGAAATGGTACAGCTTCTAGAGAAACAGAAGCATTTATCGTAGAGACGTTTAAAGAACTTAAAGGAAGTTATTACTATATCATCGTAAATGAAGCTGGAGCTTCAGTTTATAGCGCTAGTGAACTTGCTAAAGATGAATTTCCTTCACTACAAGTAGAAGAACGTAGTGCAGTAAGTATTGCTAGACGTTTACAAGACCCTCTTTCTGAACTTGTTAAAATTGATCCAAAATCTATCGGTGTCGGACAGTATCAACACGATGTTACCCAATCAAAACTAAGTGATCAACTTGATTTTGTTGTCGAAACAGTAGTAAACTCAGTCGGCGTTAATGTCAATACTGCAAGCCCACAATTACTTTCATATATTTCAGGTCTTGGCCAAGCAGTTGCAAAAAACATTGTTGCTTATAGAGAAGAAGTTGGAGCATTTAAAAAACGTGAACAACTTCTTAAAGTACCTAAATTAGGCGCAAAAAGTTTCGAACAAGCGGTAGGGTTCTTACGCATCTTAGAAGGGGTAAATCCCTTAGATAAGACTTCTATACATCCTGAGAGTTATGATTTAGCAAAACAAATATTAGATTATTTAAAAGCAACTGTAGATGATATCGGTACAGATATTATTAAATTAAAAATCTCTCAACATACACCACAAGCAATTGCTACAGCTTTAAATGCTGGGCTACATACCGTTGAAGATATTTTAACTGCATTTAAAGCCCCACTAAGAGATCCACGTGATGAAATCGAAGCACCAATTTTAAAAAGTGATGTACTAAAACTAGAAGATTTAAAAGTAGGGATGGAACTACAAGGAACTGTGCGTAATGTTGTAGACTTTGGCGTCTTTGTTGATTGTGGTGTTAAGGATGATGGTTTAGTACATATTTCTCAACTATCAAAAGGATTTGTGAAGCATCCATTAGATGTCGTTGGCGTTGGAGATATCGTTAAAGTATGGGTAAAAGAGATTGATTTAAAGCGTAGTCGTTTACAATTAACCATGGTTAAAGAGAAACTATAATATATTTGATATATCCATGTTGACAGTAAGCCATAAATATATTATTATATAATGGCTTACGATTTTGGAGTAGTACTCAAGTTGGCTGAAGAGGCGCCCCTGCTAAGGGTGTAGGTCGTTAACGCGGCGCGAGGGTTCAAATCCCTCCTACTCCGCCATTTGGCCCGTTGGAGAAGCGGTTTAACTCACATGCCTTTCACGCATGCATTCATGGGTTCGAATCCCATACGGGTCACCAGTAGGCAAATGACGTCGTAGACTATTAATAGTCTGCGACTTCTTTTTTTATATAGGGGCATAAGAAAAACTACAATTTTTTAAAATCCCCACATTCATTAGGCGTTTAGAATAAATAAAGGGGATATCCTAATAAATAATTATTACTTCATGCTATTTATATAGTAGACTCATAGACAAATAATAGGTTAAATAGTTTGATAATTCGTAGAAACTAAAACGTTTTCGTGTTATACTGTTTGTAATCTAGAAAAGAGGCAATAACAATGAAAAAATTAACACTATTATTATTATTTTTTATAAGTATTATGATGCTTGCATCATGTGTAACCAATGAAGACGCTATTCCAAATGAAGATCCAATCATCGATGATGATCATGATGATTCCATCATTGATGATGATAACGATGACAATGATAATGATGACAATGATAATGATGATAACGATAATGACGATGATGATCTTAGTGATGAAGATGAATTTATTTCAAATCTTTTAAATTCTCTTACATTAGAAGAAAAAATTGGCCAAATGTTACAAGCTGAGATTAATTACATAACCCTTGAAGAGGTAAGTGAATACAATATTGGAAGCATTCTTAGTGGTGGGGGTTCACATCCAACGAATTTTGATGACGATGTTGATACTTGGTTTAACATGGTTTACTCATTTCAAGAAGCAGCACTTAACTCATCTAGTGAAATTCCACTACTTTTTGGTATTGATGCGGTTCATGGTCACAACAATGTTTATGGAGCTACGATTTTTCCACATAATATTAATTTAGGAATGACACAAAATAAAGAACTGTTAAGAGAAATTGGTGAAGCTACAGCTCAAGAAGTAAAAGCGACAGGGATTCATTGGAACTTTAGCCCTGCGGTGAGTGTTGCAGAAGATATAAGATGGGGAAGAACTTATGAAAGCTTTTCTGAGAATCCTTCGATTCAACTTTTATTAACTAAAGCCTATATTGAAGGACTACAAGCTCATGATGTCGTTGCGACTGCAAAACATTATGTGGCTGATGGTGGTACGTTAAACGGTATAGATCAAGGTGATGCTTTATTAAGTGAAGCTTATATTAGAGAAGTTCACTTATCTCCATATATTGAAGCCATTGATGCGGGTGTCGAATCAATCATGATTTCCTTTAGTTCAATTAACGGCGAAAAGATGCATGGTAATGATTATTGGATAAATGACGTGTTAAAAGATGAACTAGGCTTTGAAGGTATAATTTTAAGCGATTGGAATGCAACATTCCAATTACCAGGCGATTATAGAACCCAACTAGTAAGTGCTATTAATGCGGGGGTTGATGTATTAATGCTTCCAATGGATTGGAAAAGTGCCCATCAAGAAATACTTTTTGCAGTAAATAATGGATCTATCACACAAGCACGTATTAATGAAGCGGTTAGTAGGATTTTAAGGGTTAAATATAGAAACAATTTATTTACTGAACCATTTGATCGCTTAAATCCAGAAGACCACTTTGCAACAGAAGAACACCAATTACTTGCAAGACAAGCAGCAAGCGAATCTTTTGTTCTTCTTAAGAACAATGATGTATTTCCGTTAGTAAATAGTGATAATATCTATATCACAGGACCTGCAAGCGATCATGTCGGTTATTTAAGTGGTGGTTGGACAACTTATTGGCAAGGGAATACGGAAAAAAATATAGGAACAGGCATGTCTATCAAAGAAGCGCTTCAAGAAAGATTGCATAATACATCAGGTTCTTTAGTAAATAGTGTTGATGAAGCGGATACTGTCATTATTGTTTTCACAGAAATACCTTATGCAGAAGGCGCTGGCGATACCATGAATCCTTCTATATTTGGCGATAAAGCACATCCCGATAATTATGTGGCCTATCAAAAAGCCATCGAAGCTAAAAATCAAGGGAAAACAGTTATCGGTGTATTAGCTAGCGGCCGACCTTTAATTTTAGAAGATACATTAGATACTTTTGATGCTTTTATCGCAATATTTTTACCAGGTAGTGAAGGTGGTAGTGCCTTAGTTAATACTATGTATGGTGAGCATCCATTTAGTGGAAAACTTTCCTTTACATGGCCAAAATCGATTAATTATTTTACAAATAAAGATGAATCAAATATTTTATTTTCTTTTGGATATGGATTAGAAGTTGATGCAGTCGAATAAAAAGTGCTTGAAATTTTCAAGCACTTTTTTTATTCGTTTGGATATTTTATTCCCCAACTAAATCGTAATCCATCCATTTGTTTTAAGATATCGATGGTGGTTTGATGTGGCATAATCGGGCTTTCAATGAGACCTTCTTTAATACAACGAATGACTTCTTCAATTTGATATTCAAAGCCATTAACTTTATGAGGAATTTGGATATGTTTGATTAATGTGTTTTCATTGTCATAAATATATGCCTCAGTTGCAGCTCCAAAATCAGGAACATATATTTTACCAGCAGATCCATAAATTCTCGCTTCACGTGGCAAATCGTGGCCAATAGAACCATTTAAAATGGCTTTTTTATTATTGGTATATAAATAAACAATCTCATCTTTTAAGTCAGCACCGGTAGTGGTTAGTTTACATTTTCCATTTATGTCTTTAGGAATACCTAAAAATATATTAGCGTAATTGATTGGATAAATTGTGACATCAAGCAATGCACCAGCGCCAAGCGTTAAGTTAAAAAGACGGTCATCGGGATCTTTTTTTGCTTTAAAACAAAAATCAGCTTCTAGTTTTTCAACTTCACCAATAATGCCATCTTCAATTAGGGTTTGTAAGGTTTGGGTAATCGGTAAAAATCTTGTCCACATAGCTTCCATTACAAACAATGATTTTTCTTTAGCTAAGGTAAAAACTTCTATTGCTTGTTTTGTGTTTAAAGTGAATGCTTTTTCACAAAGGATATGTTTATTGTGTTTTAATGCAAGCATCATATGTTCATAGTGAAGACCATGAGGCGTTGCGATATAGACACAATCTACCTGATTATCTTGTAGCATTTTTTCATAATCGTCATAAGCTTTATCAAATCCATATGTTTCTTGGTATTCTTTTGCTCTTTTACTTGACCTAGAAGCAATAGCATAAAGATTTCCTTGGTTATTTCTTACAGCGTCACTAAATTTTTTAGCGATTCTTCCCGCCCCTATAACACCAAAATTCATAGTTTTTCCTCCTTTAAACTCTTAAGTATATTATACATGAAAATGTATATTTTTAATAATTCTCTTTACTTAAGCTATAATGAAGATAGAGGTGATCATTGATGACAAGAAAAATTTTAGTAGGATTAATTTTAGGCGCACTGCTTGGTGTTGTCTGTATTATTGGTGCCCAAATACGCTCAGGTTTTACACAATCAACGGAATATCTTTTTGCGTTTTGGTATAACCGACTCATGATGGGATTTGTGATTGCGCTATTACCATTTATAAACTGGAAAACGGCTTTATTAAGAGGTGCAGTAATAGGAATGTTTATTTCGTTTGCTTTTTATGCATCAACTGGTTTTGAAGACTTTACCGGCTTTTTCGCGGGAATTATTTACGGGATTATTATTGAAGCTACACTTTATTACTTAAAGAAAAAAGGAATCCTTTCGTGATTGAAGGATTCCTATTTTTTTGTGGTTTTTGGTTTGGTTGTCTTCTTTTTAGGGGACGGTTTCTTTTTGGTTGAATTATCTTGATGTATAACAAGTTGTGGGAAAGGGATTTGAATATTATTTTTATCAAAAATAAGTTTCATTTCGCGATTTAAATCTCTAATAGCTTGAAGCTTTTTATCTTCATGAACATAGCCGACAACTCTTAAAACAACGCTTGAATCACTTAAAGCTTGAACGCCAAAATAATATGGACCATCAATAATATCTACCATACGTTCTCTAATACCATCTAAGTTTTTATATATAATTTTTTCTACCTTATCTAAGTCTTCAGTATAACTAATCGATATATCACATATTGCGGGTGATAAATTACTTGAAGTATTAATCGCACCTCTAATATCAGAGTTATTCATGATTTTCGTATCACCACTTATATTTTCAAACTTGGTTGTACGTATACTCATTTCAATTACTTTACCTCTAAAGCCATCAATCTCTATCACATCACCAATAGAAAATTGTTTTTCAGATATAATAAATAACCCGCTTAAAATATCTTCAATAAGGCTTTGAGCACCAAAACTAATAGCTAATCCTAAAATCCCAGCACCAGCTAAGAGCGTTGTTGCTTCTACACCCCAAGCGCCTAAAATAAGAAATATCGCTGATAAAATTAAAACGTAGCGCATAATACCGGAAAAGATAATACCAATGGTTTTATTGCGTTTTGTCCCTCTAAAGAATATTTTTACAAACACATGAAGTACTTTTGATAACACCCATATAAAGATTAATACGGTGATGCTTTCTAAAATTATAAGATGATAATTTTCAAAAAAACTAAAGAGATTAAAGAATTTTCCTATAGAACTATTTATGAGTTCACCAACAAATGTGTCGGCATAATATAAATCAGCTGTTACCCCAATCGCAACAAATAAAACAACCACAAAGCCTACAAATAAAGGATTCCCAGTAGAGCGTTTAAATTTTCTTTTTTTAATTTTAACTGGGTTCTTTACGGTTTTTAAGTTACGCTTTTTGGTTTTAATATTTTTGTTATTTGCCATAAAAGCCTCCTAATTTGATGCGTTTGTTTGAACCTTTTTTTCAACAATCGTAACGGTTCTATCTTCATCTTTAATGATGAGTTTTAGTTGATAAATCGTATTTGGACTTAAGTTTGTAAAACTGCCCTGAGGATTAGATAGATCAAAGGGTTCAATCAAGTAAGTATCATCATTTTCTAATACAACATAAAAGAGAGTGGGATCATCGTAAAAATTATCCGAGAAATCGCCAATTTCATAACTGATTGAAGTCGTATTCTCAGTAATACTAATGATTGAAGCTTCATAATAATCATTTAAATAAAAAACACCACCAATAACCGCAGTAGTCACGACAAATGTCGCAAGTATTTTATTTGCGAATGACCGTTTTCGTGCTCGGCTTGATGGCTTATTTAGTGTAATATGTTTCACCAAATTCACTTCCCCTTAATACTTAATTTTATTATACCTCATTGCTATGAAGTTCGCTTAAAAAATCTTTATAAATCTTTGTTTACAGTAATCAGTAGAAAGATTATAATGAGTGTGCATTGAAATAATAAAGAAAGATTATGGAAAATTATGAGCACTATTCGCTTAGCGAATCAAGAAGATTTAAATTTTTTAGTTGCCCTAGAAGAGAAAAGTTTTAAAACACACATACAAGTTAATAAACAAAGTATTATTCGCAGCATCAACAGTAAAAGTCAAGCTGTTTTTATACTGGACTTAGATGGATTAAATGTTGGGGCATTAACATTAAGGTATTACGAAAAAACCATTCGCCTAACTTCAATTGCAATCTTACCTGAATATAGAAAAATGGCTTTAGGAAAAACCTTTTTACTAAGTGTTATTGACCGCTTAAAACAAGATAAGTTTAATAAAATAACTTTAGAAGTTGATGCGAGTAATTTAAAACTGATTGAATGGTATGAACTCTTAGGTTTTAAGACAACAAAATTATTGAATGATTTTTATGGAAAGCACCAATCAGCCTACCAAATGATTATGGAACTCAATAAAAAAAGTGGAAAAATCCAAATAAAAAATGTGGTTATAATTGATCAGCCACTAGATTGGTTAGCCAATATTGAAAACATTGAAATTGTCCAAGCAAAAGATTTTATTAACAACCAACGTTATCAAAGTTTAAAAGGGTTAAGGGTATTTAATCTTTGTGACAATTATCAATACCAGTCAATGGGCTATTATGTTTCATTACTTTCAAGTGCGAGAAATTTACGAGTAATTCCCCATGTAAGTACACTAAGAGATATAACCAATCAAACCATTACACAAAGTATTGGGGATGAAGAAATCACATTAATAAATCAACAGTTAAAATCCATAACTTTAAACCATTTTACCTTAGCCATTTATTTTGGTTATTCATTCGAACCAAAGTATCAAAAACTAGCAAAAACTGTTTATAAGTTATTTGAAGCACCTTATATTTTATGTCATTTTAAAAAACTCAAACAATGGGAATTAGCACATGTTGAAGCGTTATCCATTCATGATCTAATAGTCAATGAGACAGTCATAAATCAAATCAATCAATATTTTAAACAAAAGCGGTTCATCATTAGTAACTTTAAAAACTATCTTTATGATTTAGCTATTTTAATCGATCCATCAGAAAAAAACCCACCATCAGATCATATTGCATTAAACAAATTTAAAGCGTCTGCAGAACAGATTGGTTTTTTTGTTGAGTTTATCACAAAAGAAGATTACCATCGCCTAAATGAATTTGATGCTTTGTTTATAAGAACAACAACTAATGTAAGTGATTATACGTATGAGTTTTCTCGTTATGCTTATGCAGAAGGTTTGGTTGTCATTGATGACCCATTTAGCATTTTAAAATGTTCAAACAAGCTTTTTTTACATGAACTCATGCAACTAAATCATGTCAAAACACCAAAAACTTTAATTGTTGATGATTTTTCTCAATATAGTTATCTCATCGATGAATTAGGATTTCCAATGATCTTAAAACAGCCTGATAGCGCGTTTTCCCTTGGAGTATTTAAAGTTTCTAACGCAACAGAACTAGCCAATACTTTAAGCGATATGTTAAAACAAAGTGCCCTAGTTATTGCCCAGCGTTATATTAAAACAGATTTTGATTGGCGTATTGGGGTTTTAAACAATGAGCCGATTTTTGCCTGTAAATATTTCATGGCTAAAAACCACTGGCAAATTTATAACTGGCAATCTAGTGCTTTGAAAAACCAAACAGGACGTGTTTTAGGTGTAGATTTAGCCAATGTCCCTAAAACCGTTTTAAAGGAAGCTTTAAAAGCTTGTAAACTTATTGGAGATGGGTTTTACGGGGTTGACTTAAAACAAGTTGATGATGCTGTTTATTTAATTGAGGTTAACGATAACCCAAGTATAGATTATCAATGGGAAGATATCATCTTACATGACGACCTTTATAAAATTATTATTAAAGGTATTTATGATAAAATAGAATCATCTAGTAAAGTGCAACGTAAAATATCACAAAGGTAGTGATCTTATGTGTGGACGTTTTACCCTAACCGTCAGTAAAGAAACATTAGCGCATTATTTACAAGAGCGTTTTGATTTAGATGCTTCTAAGGTTGAATATGAAGCAAATTACAACACAGCCCCTTCACAAAAAATATTAAGTGTGATATTTGATGGGTCAAAATACCGTGTGGGTTATCTAAATTGGGGATATTTAGCACCTAAAAAGCAAAGTCATTCACAAATAATGATTAATGCAAGAAGCGAAACCATCGACAAACTACCATCTTTTAAAAACGCGTTTAAGACAAAGCGTTGTCTGATTATCGCCGATGGGTTTTATGAATGGGATCGTCATAAAAAAGATAAACAACCTTACCGGTTCACATTAAACAATCACGACCTATTTACCTTTGCAGGTATTTATAATAGTTATCAAACCACTCAAGATGCTAAAACATTTGGAGGATTAATCGTTACAACAAATGCCAACAACGATATCAGTTTTTTGCATGATAGAATGCCCGTAATCATACCAGAAGATAAACAATCACTTTGGCTAGATTCTAAAGCGGACACTAAAGATTTAAAAGGGTTACTTGATCCTATAAAAAGCCCTTCATTAAGCCATTATCCAGTAAGTAAAGAAGTGAATAAGCCGAGTTATAATAAGCTAGAAGCAATCAAAGAAGTAAAATTGTAAGGTGATTGGCCTTACAATTTTTTTAAAGGCTATTTCACGTTGTATTCTAAAGCATTTCATTGTATCATAGGTATAGATAATTTTTGAACTAGGAGTGAAATGATGAAAGAAAAGCGCAATGGATTAATTGTACTATTCATAATTTTATTTTTGTTTTGGATGATATTAGCCTCAGTCTTTAATATTAGCGAGGTTATCTTAGGTTTATTAACAGCGTTTATGATTCTTTTATATAGCGTTGATTTAGTATTTACTAAAAAAGAAGCATCAAGCATTACCTTTAAGACCACTAAGTGGTTTTTCATTTTAGTTGTTCGGTTGATTAAGGAAATGATTATAGCAAACATTCATGTCGCAAAGATTGTTCTCAGTCCTAGTTTACCAGTAGATCCTGGTTTTGTAACCATTAAACAACCATTAAAAAAACCTTTAAATCAGGCATTATTTGGTAATGCTATAACCCTCACACCAGGGACATTAACCGTTGATATGACGAGTGAAGAAGTCGTTGTACACGGGTTAAAAAAATCGTATGTGCATGACATTTTAGATAGTGGATTTAAAAAGGCTTTTGAAGCGTTAGAAGGTGTAAGTCGTGATTAACACAATTGTCTTTTACATTATCACAGCACTACTTTTAACCTCTTTTGTAGCCCTTTACCGTGCGTTTAAGGGACCAACAACCGCAGATAGAGTTGTTGCAATTAATGTTATTTCTACTAAGGTTACAACCATCATTATTTTAATCGCCCTTTATGTTAGTGAACCCAGTTATGTCAATGTTGCATTAGTTTATGCGATGCTTGGATTTATTGCGACCATTGGGGTCGCAAAATACCTTATTGAAGGGAAGTTAAGATAATGTTAGATATGATTAAAGACGTAATAGTGACCTTCTTTTTAATCAGTGGCTTATTTTTTTATGTTGTAGGAACGATTGGGCTTATTCGAATGCCTGATGTTTTTTGTCGCATGCACGCAACAACTAAGGCAGATACCTTAGGGGCTGGCTTAATATTTACTGGTCTTATCATATGGCAAGGTTTTAGCTTTGTCTCTTTAAATATCTTTATTATTTTAGTCTTTATTTGGTTAACAACACCGACTGCAGCACATGCGATTGCAAAGAGTGAATATTATGCGATGAAGAAAAAAGAAGAGGAGGCAAAATAATGGTTCTTATTAATGTTATTATTGTAGTCTTCTTAGTTTTATGTGCACTTGCGGTTGAAAAAACGAAAGATTTATTAAGTGCTGTAATAATATTTTCTGCCTATTCTTTAATGATGAGTGTTTTATGGCTTATTTTAAATACCCCAGATGTCGCCTTAACAGAGGCAGCCATTGGTGCTGGCGTAACGACGATTTTATTTATTGCGGTTATTGGGAGAACGGAGCGCTATGAAAAATGAAAAAATCATTGATTAAAATGTTATTTATTTTACTCTTTATTGTGCTTTCCTATAACATCATACAAATGCCTTCTAAATTTGATACCAGTGCGCCTGCATTTAACGATATGACAAATTATTATATTGATCACTCCCTTGAAGATACAGGGGTTATCAATATTGTTTCAGCAGTACTTGCTGATTATAGAGCGTTTGATACTTTAGGAGAGACAATGGTTTTATTTACCTCTATCGTTGCGGTGGCATCGATTTTAAAAGTAACGCCTAAAAAAGAAGGTGAACACCATGAATGATATTATCATAAAATCCATTACACGTTTGATTATCCCTTTTGTTCAAGTTTATGGGGTATTCATTATTTTACACGGTCATATCTCACCAGGTGGTGGGTTTAGTGGTGGATCCATTATTGGGACAAGTTTAGTATTATATACCTTAGTATTTGGGATTGAAAAATCGTATAAAAAGTTCTCACACCGTGTGAGTGAATTCGCAGAAAGTGGTGGGATTTTACTTTACTTATTTTTAGGTATCTTAGGTATTATTTTTGCAGGAAGTTTTTTAACCAATATAGAAGCAGGCTTTCCTAAGGGAGAGGCAGGATCACTATTTAGTGGTGGGATGATTCCACTTTTAATGATAGGGATTGGCATTAAAGTAGCATCTACTTTTATTACCCTTTTTCATATCTTAATAGAAGAGGGGGAAAAGGCATGATTGCGTTCTTTAATGTTATTATAGAGCACATTAATTACCTAGGAGCTATGGCTTTATTTGTGATTGGGTTACACACGGTTGTAACGCATGCTAATTTAATTAAACGTGTTATTGGACTTAATATTATGGGAACTGGCATCTTCTTGTTTTTTGTTGCGATTGGGAATGTAACAGGTGGTCGCGCTCCAATTATTGATATTGAAAATCCAGACATCCAATTTATTAATCCTGTTCCAAGTGTCTTAATTCTTACAGGTATTGTCGTCGTTGTTTCTTTAACGGTATATAGTTTAAGTTTAATCATTAGAATTTATGAGACTTATGGCACCGTTGATCAAGAAGAAATACAAGCTAAAATGAATCAGGAGGAACGTCATGATTGAACAGTTACCGATTATAAATTTAATTATCTTTATTGGCATGGCGTTGATTATTCCTTTATTTAAAAAACGTAATTTTACATTGACAACAACCCTTAGTTTTATAGCGTTATTGATTGTAATTATTAATTCAATTATATTAGTTCATTATGTTCAAACCGAAGGTAGTTTTTATTATCGATTTGGAAATTATGAACGATTTATAGGCATTGAGTTATTGATTGATGCTTATTCAACCTTTTTTACATTATTTGTTGTAACGTTAGTTACAGTAATCTATGTCTATTCAACAGGTGATGCTACTGAGGGCATTGTCGAACGCGAGTATGGACGTTATTACATATTATTATTTATATTACTTTTTGCGGTCTTTGGGATTATTTATACGCATGACTTATTTAACACATATGTATTTATGGAAATTTTATCTATAACTACAGTAAGTATTATTTCTATTAAGCGTAAAAAAGAAAATTATACAGCATCATTTAGATATGTTATGTTAAATGAAGTGGGATCCCTTTCTTATTTATTTGGTGTTGCGCTTTTATATATGATTACTGGATATACCAATATCGAACTGGTCTCAGATATTGTTCAAAATAGTTTCGAGTTATATCCAGCAAACATTACGATGGCGATTGGGTTTATGTTAACTGGGATTGGGATTAAAGCTGCGATTTTTCCTTTCCATATATGGTTGCCTGATGCGCATTCAACCGCACCATCCACATCAAGTGCTATCTTAAGTGCGGTTATTGTAAAAGTCTATATTATTGTATTAGTTAAAGTTTTATTTAGAGTCTTTGGTGTTGATATTTTAGAGAGTTTAAATATCCCAATCATATTGAGCATTGTCGCTGGAATTGGTATGATTATGGGAAGCGTCTTTGCGATGGCACAAAAAGATATTAAACGCATGTTAGGATATTCTAGTGTTGCCCAAGTTGGTTATATTATTTTAGGCGTTAGCTTGATGAGTATGCTTGGCTTACAAGCTGCGTTTTATCATATCTTATCGCATGGATTAATGAAAGCTGCCTTATTCTTAAGTGTTGGTGCGATTGTTTATCACAAAAAAACACGTCGAGTAAATGACTTTGATGGGATTGCTTATTCGATGCCTATGAGTATGCTTGTGTTTAGTGTTGCAGCGCTTGGGATGATTGGAATACCGCTTACTTCAGGCTTTATTTCAAAATTTAACTTAAGTATAGCCGCTCTTGATGCCTCTAAAGGCATCTTAATCGCTGTGATTATTGTGAGTGGATTTTTAAATGCACTATACTATTTACCAATACTCATTCAAGCCTTCTTAAAAGAAAGTAAAGAAGGGCTTACTACAATGCATAAAGAAAGCTTACCTAAGACTATGATTTTCCCAATCTTATTGCTTGGGGTATTGATTTTATTGATTGGTATTTTCCCAAATCTTGTGCTAGGATTACTTGAAGCTGCGGCTTTAAGTTTAATGTAGGAGGTGTTTAATCATGAAAAAAAATGAAAAAACATTTATCCCTAAACGAAAAACATTTTTCGGTGATTTTACCGTTCAATCAAGTATATTAGTCTTAATTGCTTTTTTGATTTTTTCACTATTTATCGCCTCTATATCGGGTAATCTTAGTTTCTTAGATGGCATACTTAATATAGGTGTTATTAAAACCTTTTTAGCGTTTTTTAATAATTTAGACAGTTTACCTTTGATTATTGTTTTATTGCCGCTGTTTGGATCGATTGTTATGATTTATTTAGGAAGAAAGTCATGTTTTAGTCGAGATATTATCGTGATATCAATGGCTTTATTAACGATGTTGTTAACGCTTTTTACTTATCAAGGGGCATTAGAAGGTGGAAGATTATTTGAAATTCCCGGATTTTTAGGCCTCGGCTTAAGTTTTAGGGTAGATATGTTAAGTTTTACGATGCTTATTTTAACTACAATGATTTGGTTTTTAGTTATGATTTATGCTCATGAATACATGATGCGAGAACTGCATTGTACGCGCTTTTTCTTCTTTATGGGGATAACTTATAGTGCAGTACTTGGAACGCTTGTTGCAGGGGATTTATTGACGTTATTCTTGTTTTTTGAGGTTATGACTTTTGCGAGTTATATGCTTGTTATTCATGGTCAAAAAGAAGAATCGTATCATGCTGGGTATAATTATATTTTCATGGGTATTTTAGGTGGATTTTCCATTTTGATTGCGCTTATGTTACTTTATGCAAATGTTGGTGATTTATCATTTACAAGTGCCATTAATGCATTAGATGGTGCAGGGAATGTTAAATATGTCATTATAAGCTTTTTAATTTTTGGTTTTGGGATTAAAGCGGGAATGGCACCAGTTCATGTTTGGTTACCAAGAGCCCATCCAGTTGCCCCAACTCCTGCAAGTGCTTTATTAAGTGGGATTATGATTAAGCTAGGTGCATATGGGATTTTACGTGTTGCCCTAAGTTACTATTTCCCCCTTGCAGCTGATGTCGATAGTTATCAAGATCCAATATGGCTGACAACGAAAACGATTGGAAGTGGCATGATTTGGCTTGGCATTATAACGATGAGCATTGGGGTCTTCTTTGCCCTTCAACAATCCAATATTAAAAGGATGTTAGCGTATCATTCCATTAGTCAAATGGGTTATATTGTCATGGGTATTGGCGTTGCGATGTATTTAGGTTATAAAGGCGCTATGGGTTATACTGGCGCGCTTTACCATATTATTAATCATGCGTTATTTAAATCGTTACTCTTTATGGTTGCTGGGGTGGTTTATTATCATACCCATGAACTTGACATGTATAAATTAGGTGGCCTTTGGCGGAAATTACCATTAACAGCTACTGTTGCCCTTATAGCTTCACTTGGTATTGCCGGTATGCCGTTGTTTAATGGGTTTATTTCTAAGTCTGTTTTACATCATGGGATTGTTGAAGCCCATGAGTACGGCAGTAGTATGTTTTATTATGCTGAGCTTATATTTATGGTCATTGGGGCTGGAACCGTCGCAAGTTTTATTAAATTTTTCTATTATATATTCTTAGGTAAAATGGATAAAAAATATGAATCGATTAAACCAGAATACACTAACCTTGATACTTCTATGGCAGTTATTGCAGTAGTTATAATATTGATTGGATTAAACCCGCGTTTTATGATTGAAGCTTTTATATTACCTAATTTAAGTCAAATCACTTATGATCCTGAGTTTGTTCATCATTATATTGAAGGACTCATCTTTTTCACGAGTGGCGATTTAACCATCATGGTTATTGTTATTAGTCTTGGTGCAATGATTTTTCTATTAGGTACAAAATTTCATTTATTCCATCTTAAACTTCCATACTGGCTTAGTTTAGAGTATTTAGTCTTTTATCCAATGAACTTGGTCATCAAACATGCTTGTAGGTTAATGTATGGTGATCAATGTCCTTTGAATGAAGATACGTTGAGATTATTAGAAGTTAAGAAAAATAAGGATATTGGCTTTTTAGAGCGTTTTGTTATTATGGCTAATGTCTTTAACGTACGGTACGAAAAAAGGATGATTAAAAGTGATGCCTTTATCTATACTATATTTATTACAGGCGTGTTAATCTTTATGCTTGTTATGCAACTCATCTAACCCAGTTAAGGCTGGGTTTTTATTTTGAGCATAAGATTTGTAAATATTTCGAATTCGAACTATAATGCGTATGAGGAGTGATATTATGCAACCATTAAAAGGAATACATCACGTAACAGCAATGACATCGAATGCAGAAAAAATTTATGATTTTTTCACAAATATACTAAGTTTAAGATTGGTCAAAAAAACGATTAATCAAGATGATCCTAGTGCGTATCATTTATTTTTTGCTGACAATGAAGGTAATGCTGGAACAGATATGACATTTTTTGAATTTAAAGATTCTAATAAAGCATTAAAAGGGACCAATGAAATTGCTAAAACGGGGTTTAGAGTCCCTGATGATTTAGCGTTAGAGTATTGGGTTAAACGCTTTAACCACTATAAGGTTCGCCATGAAGGGATTAAAACATTATTTGGAAGAAAACTAATTTATTTTTATGATTTTGACCAACAAGAATATGCTTTATTTTCCGATGAAGGCGTAAAAGGTGTAAAAAGTGGCAATCCTTGGGAAAAAGGACCCGTGCCTAATGAGTTTGCGATTACAGGTTTAGGACCGATATTTTTTAGGGTAGATGACATAAAAAGAATGGATAAAGTTCTAACAGAATTTATGCAGATGCGATTTGTTTCTAAAGATGAGCACTATTCGCTATACGAAATGGGTGAAGGTGGAAATGGTGCTAGTGTCATTGTTGATTATCAACCCATGATGCATCAAGCATTCCAAGGCTATGGAGGCGTCCATCATGTTGCCTTTAGAATTGAGGATAAAGAAGCATTAGATTTATGGATTAAACACCTAAACAAGTTAAACGCAAGACATTCAGGGTATGTTGATCGATTTTATTTCAAAAGTTTATATACAAGATTATATCCGTACATATTATTTGAGTTTGCGACTGAAGGCCCTGGCTTTATTGACGATGAAGAAGATTTAGAACATTTAGGTGAAACCCTCGCGTTACCACCAAGATTTAGAAATCAAAGAACCTATGTTGAAAACCAGTTAACTTTATTCGATACCGTTAGAAGCAATAAAACATTTAAAAAGGAATATTATTGATGGAATCATTAAAAACGATTACTATTTTATTTAGAGCTCAAAAATCTCTTGAAAATTTAATCAAAAATGATATAAAAAAGTATGGGCTTAATCCAACAGAATTTGGTGTTTTAGAAGCGATTTATCATAAAGGTCCCTTAAGTATTAAAGAGATTACAAAAAAGGTGTTAATTGCAAATTCAAGTATGAGTTATGTTATTGAAACCCTTTTAAAAAAAGCATATATTTCTAAAACTGCCACAAAAAAAGATAAACGAAAGTTTATCATTGACCTTATGCCGCTTGGAAAAAAACTTATGGATGAAGTTTACCCCAAGCATCAAAATAAATTGCGTTCAATCTTAAATAGTTTAACTTTAGATGAAGAAGAAAGCCTACAAGCGTACTTAAAAGTTATTGGTAAGAAAGGGGAAGCATGATGAAAAAGATATTCTTATTTAGTTTGTTATTCATTGGGTTATTTACCTTAACATCATGTCAAACGGATGATTATGAAATTGTTTCAGTTGATGATTTAGGTGAATACACTTTAATATTAGGCTCAGATTTAGAGTCGTTAGCGTTACCCCAAACCGTTCGTGCAGAACTGGAAAACGGCTTATTTACTGAAATTACCTTAAATTGGGACGATGCATTAAGCTTGGTTGATCCATCGGTTAGTGGGACGTATACTTTAAATCCTGAACCCATTTTAAAAGACAATGTGAGTTTACCCGATTCGATTGATTTAAGTGTTACACTTGAAATCGTTAATAGCACCGTGCTTGATTATATCGCCGCAAGTGATACCCACACAATTTTTCATGAAGCATTGTTAAACGCTCAAGTCAGTGAGATTTTAACTCTTGATGGTCCATTTACAGTGTTTGCGCCATCAGATGAAGCTTTCTTAGAGTTATTTGAGTTATTAGAAACAACCAAAGAAGATTTTTTACTTCGTGATGATTTAAGTAACATCTTAAATTACCATATTTTAAATACACGCTATGATCGAAACGAACTCATCTTGCAAATGCCAGGAACGATTAATACCCTAACCGGAGAAGCGTTAAGTTTTAGTCTTGATGGACCCCACATTACAATCAATCAAGTAACTAGGGTGACAAATAGTAATGAATCGCTTAATAATGGCGTTCTCCATGAAATAGATCAAGTATTATTTCCACCATCTAGTGTTGAAGATACATTGACAGATTTAATCGATGAAGAGTTATTAAATGAAATTTTAGAAATTCTATCAGCATCGATAAGCATTCCTGATTTACTTGCAGGTAATGTTGAAATAACCGTCTTCATTCCAAGTGAAGCAGCACTCACTGCGTTTGCGATTACTCAAGGCATGGATTTAGAGACCTTTATTGCTTCTGAGGATTTTCCAGCCTTACTAACTTACCACATGGTGGTGGGTGAATATTATGCAAGCACTTTATTTGAAAGTGCACCAACTACGATTGAAGCTTTAAATGGTGAAACTTTAGCCATTGAGGTGAATGATAATATTCTAAATATAAATAACGCAGAAATTATTTCTACTGAGATCTTTGAGGGATTTGGTATTATCCACGAAATTGATCGAGTACTTGTACCCCCATCATTAGAAGACGTTTACAATTAAAAAACGGTGCTAGCACCGTTTTTATTTTTTTAATCGACTCTTAAGGCAACAACAGGATCTTTTTTAGATGCGATACGTGCTGGAATAAGTCCAGATATGAAGGTTAATATCACACTAATAATAATTAAAACCAAGGCATGATCAAATCGTAAACTAGCTAGGCCACTAATATCATCAATGAGGCTTTCAATAATAATATTAATTGGGAAAGTAAGTAAGAATGCAGCTATAACACCAATCGTACCAGCCGCAAAGCCTATGATCGTTGTTTCAGCGTTAAAGACTCGAGAAATATCTTTCTTTCTTGCACCTAAGCTTCTTAAGATACCAATTTCTTTAGTTCGTTCTAAAACACTAACATAAGTTATGATGCCTATCATAATACTAGAAACAAATAAAGATATTGCACTAAATGCGATTAAAACATAACTTACACCATCGATAATGTCACTCGTTAGGGTTGTAATGATAGAAGCTAAATCAGTATAGACAATTTGATCATCTTCACTAACGGAATCGTTGTAATCATCTAAATAATCGGTAATCGCATTTTTCGCTTCAAAATCTACTGGATAAATTCTAATTTGGGATGGCGTACTATCAACCCCATAAGTTTTTAATAAGTTGCTTTTAACTTGATTGGTTAACATAGTCCCTGTGATGATATCCGTATCAGAGTTTAATTGAGCTGTACCAAAGGTACTATTTTGCGCATCGTTTATGTATAGTTCTTCTAAATCTTGATGATATTTAAGACCACTTCCTAAAAAACTTGTTGGAGCATCTTCTTTTACACGGGCAATGCCTGTAATGGTTAAGGTTATACCAGCACTACTTTCATATAAATCTCGATAACCGGATTCTCTTGTTGGTTCAAAAAGATTGGTACTTTCATTTTCACTGTAAAATTCGTCTAAATAAAAGACTTTAAAGGTTTTCCCTATAAAATCATCATAGGCAATCGTTTCGGTATTAGTATCAAAACCTAACTCACTAATTAAATTGATGTTTAAACGGTTAAACTCATCAACAACTACTAGAAGTTCTGTTTCATTAGTTGGCGCACTACCTTCAAGTAAATCATAACTTTCATCAAAGAAATCTTCATTATTAATTGTCGGTTCAAAGTTGATAGCGCCTGGATTTAATCTAAAGACAATATCGCTAGCTGATTCACTAAACAAAATCATGTTTACACGTCTTGTGATACCGATATCGTTATATAATGCAGGATCTAAATCATTGACATAACTAATATATTCATCAGTAATGACGTTAAACGTTTGAACAGGTGATAATGAACGTTCATAAGGAATGATATAATCAATATCAGGGAAAGCGTCAAACCCTTCATCTTCGTTATTTGTCCCTGGCGGGCCAGCTTGTTGGGCAGCTTCTAAGTTAAATGCAATTTCATCAATTTGGATTGGAAATTGAGCTAATGTAGAGGTTTCTAATCGATCGATTTCAGAATTCAAACCATTAGCAAGCGCTAAAACTAGCGCAATCCCAATAATACCAATACTGCCAGCAAACGCAGTGGTAAAGGTTCTAAATACTTTAGTTTTTAGATTATTAAACGATAGTTTTAAAGCTTGTTTAAAACGCATTGATGTTTGTTTGAATTTTAAGGTACCTTCGTCATCTAATGTATCGGTAAAGGCCATGGTGTCGTTAATGACTCGACCATCTTTTAAAGAGATAATACGGTTAGCATAAGCTTTAGCGATGGCTTCATCATGCGTTACCATAATGACTAGTTTATCTTTAGATATCTCTTTTATTAAGGTCATGATTTGACGTGATGTTTCTGAATCGATTGCGCCTGTAGGTTCATCGGCTAAAATGATATCAGGATCATTCGCTAAAGCTCTCGCAATCGCAACACGCTGCATCTGACCACCAGATAGTAAGTTTGGTTTTTTATGAATATGATCGATTAACCCAACCCTTGTTAAAACTTCTATGGCTCTATCTTTTCTTTCTTGTGGACTTAAGCCACTAAGCGTCATACCGATTTCGACATTTTCTAATACTGAAATGTGTGTGATTAAATTATAGTTTTGAAAGACAAAACCAATCGCATGATTACGGTAACTATCCCATTGCTTATCGGTGAAGTTTTCTGTTGATTTACCATTGATAAAAATCTTACCGCTATCATAACGGTCTAGACCTCCGACAATATTTAAAAGGGTTGTTTTTCCAGACCCAGAAGGTCCTAAAATACAAACAAACTCTTTTTCTCTAAAATCCAAACTTAAATCATCTAATGCCGTTTGTTTAAAAGTGCCGATTTCATATTTTTTTGTGATATGTTTTAGTGATAGCATGGTACCAAATCCTTTCGTGATTTTATTATATGCTTAAGTGCAATAAACTACAAAATTAATACACTATAAAAACCTACATTTCACATAGAAATCATTATATAATAGTCTTAAGGAGTGAGACAAATGATAAAAAGAGATGATGTTATAAAGTATTTAAAACCGCTCTTACTTGAAAATGAAACAATCTATACAATTTGGGAAGGTGGGTCTAAAGCAACCCATCGCTTAGATGAGTATAGCGATTTAGATTTAATGATGGTGACGGATAAGGCCAATATAAAATCAACCTATGATTTCTTAGAAAACATTTTAGAAAAAGCATTTGGTATTAAACAAATTTATCAAGTAAAAGAACCAGCATGGCATGGTTTTTCTCAGAGGTTTTATCAATTAAAACAAACCCCAAAGTATTTTTATTTGGATGTTTGTATACTTCATCCAGAAATTAACGACAAATTCACAGCAAGCGATCGCCATGGAAAACCATTTGTTTGGAAAGATACCATTGATTTTATCGATTCAAGTAAGACCCCTAAAAATCAAATATTAACTAAAGCACGTTCTATTTATAACCATGCCGTAAAGAGTGAATTCATTTTACGCAATGAAGTCACTAAATCCTTGTTAAGAGAAAATCTAATAGATGCTCATTTGATGATTAATACTTACCTATTAAGACATGTTGTGCCTTTATTAAACATTAAATACCGAATCGCTTTAGCTGATTTTGGATTGCGCTATGCGTCAACGGTATATAATCAAGCGGATTTAGCATTAATAGAAACGTTTATTCATGCACAAACCATAAGAGATTTCACAAATGCTTTTCAAGCATTCGTCAAACGATTTGAACACTTAAAAGATGAAGTAATGCCTTTAATACGCTTAGATTAAAGTATGTTAAAAGCATATTCACATCAAGCATGATAAAATAAGGCTGAAAGGGTGATAATAATGAAAATCGGATTAGTCGGTTTAGGAAAAATGGGGTATAGTTTAGCTCAAAACATGGCAAAAAGTAACCATGAAGTAATTGGCTATGATGCATATGTACCCAAAATGAAGATGGTTAAGACCGTAACTAGCATTGAAAAACTCGTTGAAAGTTTACCTACGCCAAGAGTTATTTGGTTAATGGTTCCTGCAGGTGAGATTACAGAAGCCCTCATCAATCAACTCGCTGAATTATTAGATCGAGAAGACATTATAATTGATGGAGGGAATGCGTTTTATAAAGATTCCATCCGCCGTCATGGCTACCTTAAAGAATTAGGAATTCACTTTTTAGACGTTGGAACTAGTGGCGGTGTTTCTGGTGCTTTAAACGGTGCTTGTTTAATGATTGGGGGCGATAAAACAATCTTTGATTATGTTGAAACGCTCTTTAAAGATATTGCGATTAAAGATGGTTATGCTTATATGGGACCATCAGGAAGTGGCCATTATGTAAAAATGATTCATAACGCCATTGAATATGGTATGATGCAAGCCATTGGAGAAGGATTTGACATGTTAGCACAAAGTCCTTTTGATTTTGATTATAAGGCTGTCTCAAAAGTTTGGGCTCATGGTTCAATTATCGAAGGGTTACTTATGGATATGGTACAAAGAGCATTTGAAAAAGATGCTAAATTAGAAACCATATTAGGTAAAGTAGACGATTCAGGTGAAGGCAGATGGGCTTTAGAAGAAGCCATCCATTTAAAAGTTTCTACCCCAGTGATTGCGCAATCGTTATTAGCACGTTTTAAATCAAAAGATGATAATAAATTTTCTGAAAAAGTTGTGGCTGCGATGCGAAACGAATTTGGTGGCCACAAGATTTATGAAAAATAATGAAACAATTGATGGTAATATTTGGGGCAACAGGAAACTTAATGATCAAAAAGCTTTTACCCGCACTTGCATCACTTTATGAGAAAAAACATTTAAGTAAAGATACGAAGATTTTATGTGTTGGCAGACAATCACTTAGTAAAGAAGAGTATCTAAATGAATTTGTAAAACAAGTGGATCATCCCTTTATTGAGGCAATATTTGATTTCATTGAGTATATAGAAATAGATTTTAAAGACCCAAATACTTATGAATTAATAAAATCTTATTTAAACGATAAATCTAACACCGATGTTATCTATTACCTAGCAGTCCCCCCAACCCTTTTTCCTGTCGTTGCAAAAGGGTTAGCTCTTTGTGGACTTGTTGAAAAAGGCAATAAAAAAGCACGTATTGTCTTTGAAAAACCTTTTGGTGAAGACCTAAAAAGTGCTCAAGACATCAATAAAAAGTTATGGAGTTACTTCGATGAATCACAAATTTATCGCATTGATCACTATTTAGGTAAAGAAATGATTCAAAATATATTAGTTATTCGGTTTGGTAATCGACTGTTTGAACAAGCTTGGCATAAAGATTCTATTGAAAGCATTACAATCTTAGCCAAAGAAAAAGAGACCGTCTTATCAAGAGGCAACTATTATGATAAAATTGGTGCCTTTAAAGATATGGTTCAAAGTCATTTATTACAAATGGTTGCTTTAATTACGATGAATGAGCCAAAGGACTTTTCATCGCTAAGTATTAAAGATAAAAAAGTAGATATCTTTAATAATCTAGTGATAGATCAAGACCACTTTTTCTTAGGTCAATATGAAGGCTATAAAAATACGGATAAAATTGATAAAGATTCTACTACTGAAACCTTTGTTTATTTTAAAGCAACGCTTAAAAACCATCCACTAAGCGGTGTGCCTATTTACATTTATACAGGTAAGGCATTAGATGAAAAACGTTCTGAGATTATAGTTACGTTTAAACCGCATAGTAAAATTACTGATTTATGGCCAGATAAAAAATTACACCGAAATAAACTCATTATTAGAGTTGCACCAGAAGAAGGCGTTTACGTTGAACTTAATGTAAAAGAAGCCGGATTAAAGGAAAACATCATTCAAAAATCATTAGATTATTGTCATAGTTGTCAAGCACTCTTAAATATCCCTGAAGCCTATGAAAAACTTTTATTAGAAGTTATAAAAAGTCATACGACATTATTTACAAGATGGGATGAAATTGAAACCACCTGGCGTATTATTGAAAGTTTACAACCATTTAAAGAAAAACCCTATATTTATAAAGATTATCAAGATTTAAAGGCAAAAATCATTCATAAGTTTGAGGAGGCAAAATATGTTTTATGATATATCGATGACGATTGAACCATCGATGATGGTCTATAAAAACAAAGAAGCTAAAAAACCCATCATTAAACAAGTGGCAGCTTTTGAAAAAGAAGGTGTTTATGAATCAGAATTAAATTTTAATTTGCATACAGGGACCCATATTGATTTTCCTTTGCATACTATTAAAGATGGCGATACATCAGATGCACTAGATTTAATGAACCTTATTGGAGAAGCGAAAGTTATTGATCTTACCCACTTAGATCAAGTCATCGATGTGAATGCATTAAAAGAATATGCGATTAATGAAGATGATTTTATTTTATTTAAGACAAAGAATAGTTTAAAAGAAACCTTTGATTTTGACTTTGTTTACTTAAATCATGAGGCGGCACTATATTTAAAAGATAAACAAGTTCGTGGTGTAGGCATCGATGCATTAGGGATTGAACGCAATCAAGCGAATCATCCAACCCATAATACGCTTCTTGGATCAGGAATTATTATATTAGAAGGGATTCGCTTAAAAGCGGTTAAAGAAGGGATATATAATCTCATTTGTCTTCCTTTAAAAATCGCTAATGTAGAAGCTTTACCAGTACGAGCGATTTTATCAGAATAAGATGACTAAATTTAAAGAAATTGTCGAAGAGTTTAAAACGGTAGTTAAAGGAAAAACACTAGATGCTTTATTGCCCCCGATTATATTTATTGTATTTAATAGTTTTTTAGAATTAATTTATGCCATGATTGGGGCGGTTTTGATTGCCTTTGTCATCTTGATTATGCGTATTATTAAAAAAGAAAAGAGTATTTACGCGCTTGCTGGGTTTTTAGGGGTCTTATTTGCGGTCATTTTAACGTATATCAATCAAAATGCCACAAGTTTTTACTTGCCAGGGCTCATATCAAGTGGCTTATTGACACTGATTATTTTGATTAGTTTACTAATAAAAAAACCGCTAGCATTATATGCATCTCACTTAACAAGAGGTTGGACGTTTGAATGGTTTTTTAGGAAAGATATTTATCCAGCTTATTTAGAAGCAACCATTTTTTGGTTAATATTTTTTGCTTTAAGAACGAGTCTACTTGGGTATTTATATACTAACGATGAGGTTGAATTATTATTTTTAATAAACACGTTACTTGGATTACCAGCAACATTTATTGTATTACTTATTACTTATATTTATGGATTATGGCGTTTAAGAACGCTAGGCGGCCCAGGAATTGAAGAATTTGATCAGGGTAAAAATCCCCCCTATAAAGGCCAAACAAGAGGGTTTTAGAAAGGATTAATGATGAACTATTTGATTATTGCTTTTATCGTAGGTGTATTTTTAATTGAGGTTATTTTAGATCTATTAAACAATCAATATAAAGAACAACCCCTGCCTAAAAATGTTCAAGATATTTATGATGAGGTTGCCTATAAAAACTGGCGACATTATCAAAGTGATTTATTTAAGATTGGGTTGTTAAATCAAACCATCAGTATCACTATATTATTAGGATTCTTAGTGTTTAACGGTTTTAGTTTTTTAGAAGAACTTTCTAGAAGTGTTTTTAATAATATTTTATTAGTTAATCTATTATTCTTAGGGATTTATTTTTCAATTTCAGCGCTATTTCATCTACCCATTAGCTATTATAAAACGTTCGTGATTGAAGAAAAATATGGCTTTAATAAAACCACGAAAAAAACTTTTATCACTGATCGCATTAAAGGACTCATATTAACCCTCATATTAGGTGGAGGGTTGATTATTTTACTTAATCAATTGTTTATTATATTTGAAACCAATATTATTGTGTTTATGGTTTCTTCATGGGCTGTTTTAATGACTATTATTTTGATTGTTTCTTATTTAAACACCCGTGTCTTTATAAAAATATTTAATAAATTAACGCCATTAGAAAGTGGCGAATTAAAAGACTATATCGAATCTTTAGTTCAAGAAATTGGATTTAAGGTGAGAGGGATTTACATCATGGATGCATCAAAACGTTCAACTAAACTTAATGCATTTTTTTCTGGATTTGGAAAAAATAAAGAAATTGTGCTTTTTGACACACTGATTGAAAAATTATCAAAAGAAGAAATCGGCGCAGTTTTAGCCCATGAGTTTGGTCATGCAGTGCATAAAGATGTTTTGAGGTTAATGATTCAACAAGCAATTATATTCTTCATTTATACTGTAACTATTGGTTTAGTTTTAACCTGGGATCAATTAGCTATCGCCTTTAACTTAAGTGAAATGATTTTTGGCTTTGGTTTAATCATGGTTACTGTTTTACTAGGACCAATTAGTTTTATCATAGCAATGATTACCAATATTTTAAGTAGAAAAGCTGAATATAAGGCTGACCAATTTAGCACTAAATATGTTGATAAAAATCATATGATCAGTGCTTTAAAAGTTTTAGCAAATGAAAATTATGCAGATTTAAATCCGCATAAAGCTTACGCATTTGTTTACTATTCCCATCCAGATTTATCAAATCGATTACGTGCAATAAGTGAAGGAGATTAATATGAAAATAGCTAAAGTAATTACCTTTTTAGGCGCATTAAGCATGACGATTGTATTAATATACGGCTTTACAATCGGTGATTTTAGTGAGGATGGTAGTTTAATCTTAAATAATCCTTGGGGCATTGTATCACTCGTTGATTTGTATGTTGGATTTTCTATTTTCTCTTTGTGGATAATTTACCGTGAAAAAAATATTTACAAAGCAATTTTACTTGTGATTTTTATGATGGTCTTTGGCTTTTTAAGTGGTGCATTATATACTTTATACGCAATAAACCAATCAAAAGGCGATGTTCTTAAACTGTTTTTAGGTGATCGCTATAATGATGTTATAAAATCCATGAATTCATGAAAAGGCTTTTATTCAACCCCTAAGTTTGGTATAATAGCCCTATAGGGCTAGGAATATATGATCTTTTATTAGGGGGAAGGTTTCATTTACTAGAAACCACATTTATGGGGACTCAAACGTTAGAAAGATTGTTGTTACAATCAGAAGAGATTCTATTTGAATTAGACGCTAGGTTTAAACATAAAGCCATTTACGGTAAATGGCTTTCTAGTTATGGTTTAAAAGAATCTTTTTTCATTGGAAAAGATGCGATTGAGATCTTTGGTGAGAAAACCGGCAAACTTCATATCGAAAAAGCTAAAGAAGCTATGTTAGGTAAAGAAGTGCTTTATGAATGGGAGACAACCATTGAAGAAGATACGTATTGCTTACAAACGCGTCTGACACCCATCATAGAAAACGAAAAAGTTACTGGCCTTATGGGAATTGTAAGAGATGTCAGTAAACTTAAAAATCTTAATCATTCGCTCCAGTATACTAATTATCTATTAAATTATATTATCGAGCATCTAAATAGCGCCGTAGCTGTTCATGATACAGATATGAACTATATCTATGTTAGTAAGAAATACTTAGACGATTATAATGTTTTAGAAAAGGATGTTATCGGAAAGAATCATTATGAGGTTTTCCCTGACTTACCTAAAGCTTGGAAAGATGTCCATCAAAGAGCACTTAATGGAGAAGTTATAACATCTAAACAAGATAGATTCATTAGAGAAAGCGGAGAAGAATTATTTACACGATGGGAAGTAAGACCATGGTATAAAGAAGATGAGCATATAGGTGGGATTATTGTTTACACCGAAGTTATTACAGAAGAAGTTAAACTTAAACAACAACTTGAAAAAAAGACAAGAGACTTGTTCATGGAAAAACAACTCGCTGAATCAACCCTTTCTGCGATTGGTGATGGTGTAGTATCAACCGATAAAAATGGGCTTATTTTACAGTTTAATCCTATGGCTGAAACCATTACTGGGTATAAACAAGAAGAAGTATTAAATAAACCATTTAACGAGATTTTTATTTTACAACATGAAGAAACCCATTTAAGTGTTCCATCCCCTATTGATTATGTCTTAAGTTTTAAAAAACCTGTCGGACTTGATTCAAAGACAGTCTTAATCACAAAAATAGGTAAAGCACTACTTGTTGAAGATAGTGCCGCACCGATTTTAGATGATGAAGGGGAAATTTTTGGCGCTGTAATGGTCTTTAGAGATGTTACAGAAAAACGTCTCAAACAAAGACGTATTGAATATTTAAGTATTCATGATTATTTAACGGGGCTTTATAACCGAAGATATTATGCAGAAATGATAAACAATTTAGATAACGAATTAAATTACCCATTAAGTATTATTATGATTGATATGAACGGCTTAAAAATTATCAATGATGCCTATGGGCATAAAAGCGGCGATGAAGCCTTAATTCTAACTTCGAATGTGTTAAAAGATATTTTTAAAACTAAAAATATTGCGCGTATTGGGGGCGATGAATTTTCTGTCATTTTAACCAACACAAATCATGTGATGATGCAAAAACTCATTTCAAAGTTAACCAAAAAAATCGCGTCCATTAAAGTTGAAGCGGTGACTTTAAGTTTTGCGCTTGGTTATGCTTTAAAAGAATCAAGTGATCAAGATGTTGGTGAAGTCTTAAAAATTGCTGAAGATGAAATGTATCAAAGAAAAATAACGTATGGCATTAAAGCGCGTAATCAAGCGATTAATGATATACTGACTAGTTTAACTGAAACTTATGCGTTTGAAGCTGTACATGCCAAAAGAGTTAAAGATATTTGTAAGATTATCGGTAAAGCTTTAGGGTTAAGTAAAACGGCGCTCAATGATTTAGAAATGTCTGCCTATTATCATGATATTGGTAAAGTTAGTATTGATCGTAATTTACTTAGTAAAAAAGGACCACTTACAAAAGAAGAATATAAAAAAATACAAAAACATACTGAAAACGGCTATCAAATATTACGTGCTGCGGATCATTATTCGGATTTAGCTAGGCATGCTAGGTACCATCATGAACGTTATGATGGCTTAGGCTATCCTTTAGGATTAAGAGGTGATGCTATTCCATTTTATGCTAGGATTATTACTTTAGCAGACGCCTTTGAAGCGATGACTTCAGACCGTCCTTACAGAAAGAAAATGACATTTGATCATGCAAAAGAAGAAATTATAAGTCAAGAAGGTAAACAATTTGACCCAAAAATTGTAAAAGCATTCTTAACTGTTTATGAAAAGATTGTAGAACTAAAGTGAGCCTGCCAAAAAGCATGCTCACTTTTTAATAAAGGGAATAGGTTACACCTTGTAATAGCGTTTACATTTAATTAAGGCTGTGCTATAATTTCTTGAACTTTAAGGAGTGAATGTTATGAAAAAAATAATGGTATTATTTTTACTTAGTATACTATCGATAAGCTTACTTGGGTGCTTTAATCAAGAAGAACCTATTGACTTTTCAAAAGAATATCCTAATAGCGATAACTACTATCAATTATTCGTCAGAAGTTTTGCGGATAGTGATGGCGATGGTATTGGGGATTTTAATGGGATTAAAGAGAATTTAGATTATTTTGAGACGCTTGGTATTGAAGGGATTTGGTTAATGCCGATTCATCCAACCTCGACCATGCATGGGTATGATGTTGAAGATTATTATGATGTTAATCCAGAATACGGAACGCTTGAAGATTTTGAAGCCTTGCTTGATGAAGCAAACGCAAGAGGGATTGATATTATTATTGATTATGTATTAAATCATTCATCTAATAAACACCCTTGGTTTGAAAACTTTAAAAACGGTGTTGAGCCTTATACACAATATTATCGTAAAATCACATCAAGTGACCCAAGATTTAATCAAAACGGTGCATGGGGACAAAACATTTGGCACCGTTTAAATACCAATTATTATTATGCGGGTTATTTTGGTGGGAATATGCCCGATTTAAACTGGAGTTCACCAGTAGTTCAAGATGAAATGGTTGATATTGCACACTACTGGTTAGAAAAAGGTGTTGCTGGATTTAGATTAGATGCTGCAATGCATTTACAAGGCGTTGGAGAAATTCCTGCAAGTTTTTCTTCAATGGATGAAACCTTGTTTGCCTTATCTTTATGGGAATTTAGAGTTAAAGAAGAATACCCAAATGCCTTTATTATCGGTGAAGTATGGGATAGTTTTTCTACGTATAGTAACTATTTAACCGCAATCGATTCAGTATTTCATTTTGAGTATGGAGATTTAGTGGTTAATTCACTCAATGCTAATGGCAATTTTCAATATGTCGATGAGGTTATAAGATCATATGATCTTGCGAATGAAAAAGATTCTACGAGTGTCTTAGCGCCATTCTTAAAAAATCACGATCAGCATCGTATGATGAGTCTATTAAACGATGATATCGACCGCGCAAAACTCGCAGCTGAAATGCTTCTATCTTTACCTGGTGCACCGTTTATCTACTATGGTGAAGAACTTGGTGTAAAAGGGGTAAAAAGTGGTCTATCGCCAGTATGGGATGAATCTGTCCGATTACCAATGCTTTGGGAAAATGATTATAAACCAACATGGCCAATTGATCTATGGGATTATCAAGATACCTTTAATGATGATGTTGATGGGGTTCAAACTCAAATAGAAGATGACTCAAGTATCTTTAATGTTTATAGCCGTTTATTTAGTTTAAGAAAATCTAGTTTAGCATTAAGATATGGAGCGATTGTTCCTTATGAACTCAATAATACACAACTTCAAGGATTTTATCGTGTCTTTAATCATGATGAAGATAATCAAGAGATTGTTTTAGTCTTACACAATTTAGGACAAAATGATGCAATCATTGAAGCTACAGGGGATGTTTTATACTATACACATTACGATTTTGATGGCATATTATCACCTAAATCAACCGTGATTTTGACAATGCCTAATAGTATGATTGAGGATTTAGAAGGTCATGAATAAAAACAAAGTCTATTTTCATGAACTTTTCACGCGTCCCCTTTATAAACAAGATAAATTAAAGCCTTTATTTAAGTTGTCACTCGCCAAATATATTGTTTATTTTATACTAATTAATTTGTTGATGTTTTTACCGTTAAGTTTATCGGTGATTTATATGGATAACATTGATTATGAACGCTTTGGATTTGATTTTCACGAAAACATTCCTAGCTGGTTACCAGATGAATTACCGGATGATTGCCGTATTGAAGATAATGCTTTGCTTTGTGAAAGTAGTGATGTTTACATCAATACAATTACAAATAACGATACCGTTTATACCGTTTATCTTAATGTAAGTGATAATGTAAGTGAAGATTTCTTAGATCAAGATGTAGGCAGTCATGCGATTGTTTTTCAAGAAACCATGATTAGAATTCATTTAGACAATAATCAAGTCTTTGTAGTGAGTTATAGTGGCTTTGATGATTTAGATTTTAGTCAAGTTAAAACACTAGATCAAAAAGAGGCAGCTTATTTATTTTTTGATGGGTTGTTTCAAAGTTTACAGCCTTATATGATTTTACCGCTTATTTTATATTCAGTTGGGGGTATGATTTTATTAAATGCCTTATTTATTGTGATTATTGCCTCTGCAGCGATGATATTTAAGCTAAGTGTTTCTAACTTCATAAGTTATAAAAATATGATAAAATTATTCATTTTAGCGCAAACCATTCCAGCGGTAATTAATGTATTTGTTGGGTTTTTTGGACTCAGTCCATTTACCTCAATTATCTATAACTTCTTGACCCCATTAATGGCTTTGGTCTTCTACAGAAAGAACCTTAAAGAAATTGGTCAATAGTTATTTATGAAAGAACTTTCAAAAACACTCGATTACGGGTGTTTTTTTTGTTTATCCTTATTATTATGAAAACATGAAACCGCTTGCAGTTTGTTACACACTAGTTTATATTGAAATTCTTAGAATGCTTATGGTATCCTTATTTTGTACAATATAATATTTTTCGAAAATATGGGAGGAAATTGAATGAAGAAAGTATTAAATATTGGCTTAATTTTAGCTTTCGTATTTGTTGTTTTCTCAGCGTTTAGCACACCTGTTAAAGCTGATGATCCAACAGATCGTAAAGTTGTAGTGCATTACCATCGTTGGGACGATACTTACGATGGAACCTATATTCACACTTGGGGTGTTGGTACTGCTGGTGTTGGTGGAGACATCGCATTAACTGGTACTAATGATTTCGGTGGATATTATGAGATTTTTATCGATGAAGATGCTGATGCTGAATTAGGATTAATCTTAAAATACGGTGCGGACTGGGGCGATGGGAAAACCGATCGTGACGGTTGGATACCTGCAGACGGTGGCGATAAAATCAACAAATCAATCGAAGTAAAAGATGAAAATGGTGATTTTGTTGGTTTTGATGAAAATGGTGTAAAACACGTGTTTGTTTATGAAGGAACAAATGAAGTTTTAGATCAAGATGAAGTTCATGGACCACTAAGAGAAGGATTCGGAACGTTATCAGTAGTTTATTGGGATCCTATTCAAGAGTACGATGATTGGGATATTTGGACATGGGAAACAGGTACTGATGGATCTGTGCCAGTTGAAGATAATGGTATTCCATTTGTTGGTACAATCGGTGTTGATGGTATGACAATTGGAGACCCTATCTTTAAAGTTGCTCATTTATCGATTGCATCGGATGCTTCTGATGAAATCGGATTTATCGTAAGAACTGCTGGTTTTGCGGAAAAACAATGTCCAGATGACATGTTAGTAGATGTAACAGATATTAAAGGTTCAGGACATAAAACTGTGTTCTATATGGCTGGAACATGTGAATTTATTGAAACATTTGAAGAATTTGAAGCTATTGCGAATGCATTTGAAATTACTGATGTTAGTTTAAATGATACTGCATCATTTACTATCGGATTTAATAAACCAATTGAAGTTGTTGAAGACGAAGTAGAAATTTTCGATCTTGATTGGTTTACATTAACAGACAAAGATGGAAACCCTGTTGATTTAGCAAGTGGTAACTTTGTCCAAGGGACAGATAATGTTGAAGAGTTCACATTATTCTTAGATTCAGAAGAATTATCAGGAGCGCTTTCACCTTATACATTAACTTTCTCACGTAATGAAGATGAAGAAGTTACTAAAGAGATTACAGTCCCTTCAACACCTCCAACGATTTCAATTGTTGGTGGAACAAGCGTTACATTAGAACTTGGTGATACCTATTCATTACCATCATTTAGTGCAACAGAATTTGTTAATGAAGAAAACTTACCACTTTATAACGTACGCGTTAAAGAAGGACACGGATATTTAAATACTGGTGAAGCTGGTGTTTATGAAATCGTAATTATTGCAACAGACCGTTACAATAACGTTGCAGAAAGAACCATCACTGTTACTGTTGAAGGTGAAGAAGCAGGTATGGGTGCCCTTGGTATCGTGCTCATCTCTGTTGGTGTTGCTATTCCAGTATTAGCTGGTGGTACGGTAGCATTCTTAAAAATGCGCCGTGGAGCCTAAGGAGGTAATATGATGACATTGATTAAAAGATTAACACTTCTTACATCTTTAGTACTTGTAGCGTTTTTAGCAGTTGCATGTGGTGAAGAAATAGAAGGTACAGTTTATAATTTTGATGAAGACCAAACAACCGTTGAAACTATTCGTGTTTGGTTAGATAATGATGATTATGCTAATGCTTTAATTGCTGCTTTTGAAGCGCAAAATCCTGGCATTAAAGTTATTTATGAAAATGTTGGGGCTGTTGATGTACGTCAACGTTTAGAGTTATATGGTGGTTCACCATCTGCAGCTGACGTTGTTGTATTCCCACATGACCACATTGGACAAGCATTAAATTCAAACCTTTTATATGAAATTACAGGAAATTTAGCAACCGATTTACAAACTCGTATGATTAGTAGTGCTATTGAAACAGCTACTGCATGTTTCGATCAAACCACTAACCGTGTTGTAGATTGTGAAGGCGATGCACAAAGTTTCTTATTTGGAGCACCTTTATCTGGTGAGTCAGTAGCATTATTCTATAATAAAACATTATTAGAAGAATTAACTGGATCACCTGAACCTGCAGCTACATTTGAAGAAATCATTGAACATGCAAATGATGCTGAAATTGCAGCTGAACTTGAAGATAGAGAATCAGTTATGATTGGACTTGATGTTGGAAATGCTTACGATATGCATTTTGCAGCAACTGCATTTGGATTTGAACTATTTGGTTCTGACCATTTAGATAAAAATTCTCCAAATCTTGGTTCACAAGCTATGATTGATGCATTAACTTGGTTAAACGGAACAGTTAGACCAGCATTAAATAACTTTGAATCAGCTGACTTACACGGTGATGCAAACAAAACTAAATTCTTAAATGGTGACTTACCTTATATGGTTACTGGTCCTTGGAATATTGCAGACTTTATTGATGCGGGTGACCTTAATGACTTCGAATTTGGTGTAACTCAAATTCCTACCATTGACGGAAACCAACCTATTAGTTTCTCTGGTGTACAAATTGCCTCTGTTTATAGAGGAACGCAAAATCCAGAAGCTGCGTTTAAATTCTTAGAATTTATGACTAGTGATGAAGGATTAGCAATCTTATACTCAACAACGTTCAAATTACCTGCACTTGTAGATGTATCAGTTGTTGATGGTGTATCAGATGATGAATATTTAAGTGGTATTTCTGCACAAATGGTTTACTCACATCCAATGCCAATTATTCCTGAAATGGGATACTTCTGGAGCAATGCTGGAAGCATGTATTCACAAGCTTGGAATGGAACTAGAACTCCTGAAGAAGCAGCTCAAACTGCTGAAGATGGATATTTAGATCAAGCAGGGTTAGCTGCTGAATAGTCGATAAAATTTATTGGGATTTATTGAATAGGCCATGATAATTTATCATGGCCTAATCTCAATGTAGAAAGGATAATTGACATGGAAAGAAAAAAACTTATACCTATTTTAAAAGCGATTGCCTCTTCACTTGTATGGGGATTAGGTCAGGTTTTTAATAAACAGTGGATTAAAGCTGCGTTTTTCTTTATGTTCTTCGCGCTTTTTATACTCATCGAATTTGTTGTCACAGGTTCTTATGGTGAAGAATTCGATGTGTTTAATAAAATGCCTGGGGATGATATTACAGTAGAAACATCTAAAGGATTTATGCAAGATTATTATTATAGTTACCAACAAGGCACCTATACAGATCCTGAATTTCTATATTATGTAGCTGAGCTAAATGATTTAGAATTTGATGAAGGTGATAAAGTGTTAATTGATGCCTCTTCAGGACAAGTGGTTGCGCCTGAAAGTCGATCAGTTAGTTTCACCCCTGATGATTTATATATGTATATTGGTTCTAGACTAAAAGAAATTGATGATGCTGAAGATATTTCAGAAGAAGTTGAACCAATCGCAGATCAAGAGGCAATTGATCAAATTGTGGTTTTAACCGAAAGGCGTATTCGCGAAGAAGC
The DNA here is from genome assembly GCA_046541015.1 of Candidatus Izemoplasmataceae bacterium. Taxonomy (GTDB): domain Bacteria; phylum Bacillota_I; class Bacilli_A; order Izemoplasmatales; family Izemoplasmataceae; genus Liberiplasma. Next base: position 79,817 of record JBKHEA010000001.1, on the reverse strand, counting down.
AGAGCGTCAATTTCCATTTTTAGAAGATGGAGAATCACGAACTGAAACCCAATTATTAATCATCGCAGAAGAAGAAATGCTTGAAGAAGGTTTAGATCCAAATGACCAAACGGCACTAGAGGCTTATATCACAACCCATCAAACAAGATTAAACAATGAAGCACGTGTGGCTGCGATTGATGCGTATGCTGAGGAGATTGAGCCTTTAATCTATCAAGAAAATTACGATTATGTTTATCGTTTATATTATAATAACTTTTATTTAGATAATTTAAAGAATTTATATGCTGATGAGTATCTTACGTATGAAGATATTAATGCGTTTAAAACCTCTTTACAATCTGGAGTTAATACAAATAGAGATAACTATTCAGCTAACGATTACAATAAAATGTTACTCAGAATCTATTTTGCCTATGACCAAGCTTTAGCAGATGATTATACTGAACAATTTGATAATTTTTATCATGAACGTGCAGGTTTCTTTGTTAAAGGTTTATGGAGTATCGTAACATTAGGAGAAGTACCTCAAAGAGTTGTATTCCAACATAGAGTATTTGATTTCTTCTTACCAACTGCAGGAGCAACTACTTATGAAGGAAGAAACATTGTTATTTCAGGACACCACTCAACACAGTTATTACTAAGAGGTATTATTTCTACATTACTCATGCTTTACTTTGCGGTTATTTGGTTATGGAGTATTAGAGATGCTTATAAAACCGCATTGAAAAAGGAAAATAATGAAGAAGTCTTAAAAGAAAAAGAATACTTCCAGGAAGTCTATGAAGAAGCCTTCGAGTATATTGTTTTATTACCAGCATTAATGGTTATTACCTTTATTTCAATTATGCCAATCTTATTTGGAATGATGGTGGCATTTACCAACTATAATAATGAACATATCCCACCAGGACAACTCATTAGTTGGGTCGGTCTTGAAAACTTTAGATTAATCTTTACACTTGGGCGTTCAGGTGGTATGCCATTTGGTGAAGTCTTCTTTAGAGTTTTATGGTGGACGTTGATTTGGGCAGTATTTTCTACACTCACTTGTTTCTTTGGAGGATTCTTCCAAGCAATAATCTTAAACAACAAAAATGTTGCATGGCGTAAAGTTTGGCGCGGGATATTAATTTTACCTTGGGCAATCCCAGCACTTATCTCACAAATGGTTTTCAGAGTCATGTTTGATAATAGAGGGTTTGTTAACTCAGTTTTAAGTAAAACTTGGGTGTATGACTTCTTATTTGAAAACGGTATGTTAGGAAGAAGTTTCTCAGAAGCAGGAACAGGGATTGATCGATTATTATATTTTGGAAATGAAAACATTCAATGGATTTCTAATGAAGCAAATCCTTGGTTTGTTAGAATATTCTTAATTGTTTTAAATATTTGGTTAGGATTCCCATTCTTCATGGCACTAATGAGTGGGGTTATGACAAGTATTGATAAGTCACTTTATGAAGCTGCATCTATTGATGGAGCAACAGGGTTCCAACAGTTTAAATTTATTACGATGCCGCTAGTACTCCTTGCGACAAGTCCATTATTAATTATGACATTCGCAGGAAACTTTAATAACTTTGGGGTTATTTACTTCATTACTGGTGGTGGACCAGGTGGCGACTTTACAACTGCCTTTGCAGGGCAAACGGATATTTTAATTTCTTGGATTTATAAACTAACTACTGATGATAATATTCGTTGGTACTCCATGGCAAGTGTCTTTAGTATCTTGATTTTCTTAATTATAGGGACATTATCTGCATGGAACTTTACACGTACCCGTGCATTTAAGGAGGTTGATTAGTTATGTCAACTATCTTAATCTTTTTGGTGATTATATTTTTCTTATTAATTCATCAAAGTTTTACAGTTCAAATTGCACGCTATAAGGGTGCAAAAAATGAATGGTATTATGGCGCATTAGGGTTAATTCCTGCGTTAGGCATTTACATGGCTTTTCAATATGACAATGGAAAAGCTGATGCCAATAAAAAAGCTCTGAAGCATGTTTTTAAAACAGGGAATGTGTTTTCAACAATGGCTATTTATGCAGAATTACTGATTTTAGCTGTTATTGTTCTTGTACCTGTAATTTATATCATTGGGACTGCATTAACCCCAACTACAGGCTTACCAAATACAATTTGGCCAGAAAATCCAAGTTTAAGAAACTTTGAGTTCTTATTAAGCGGTGAAGGCGTATTCGCAGGGCGAGAAGTAACGACTGACTTTACAAGATGGTACTGGAATACTTTACAAATTGCCTTCTTTACAATGATTTTCGCTGTGTTATTTATTACTGGGACAGCCTATGTCTTTGCACGTTATAAATTTAAAGGTAAAAAAGCTGGATTAATGACAATTTTAGTTTTACAGATGTTTCCAAGCTTCTTAGCCTTAATTGCAATATTCACGTTATTTGATACCTTTAATTTACTTGATCAACCTCTAGCTTTAGTTATTATTTATACAGCAGGTGCGATTCCATTTAATGTTTGGTTGATTAAAGGGTATTTATCCGGTATTCCAAAAGAACTCGATGAAAGCGCAAGAATTGATGGAGCTAATAAGCTTCAAATATTCTTTAAAATCATCTTACCTTTATCAGTACCGATTATTAGTTTCGTTGCGGTGACACAGTTTATGGCACCTTGGATGGATTATATCTTACCAAGTTTCGTTATTCGTTCTGAAGAGAACTGGACTTTAGCAGTAGGGATTTTCGCATTCATCAATGATATACAGCGTCAGAACTATCCTGCCTTTGCGGCAAGTGCTTTATTAGTTGCAGTACCAATCACAATCCTTTATGTTGCATTCCAACGCTTCTTAATTGAAGGAATCACCGCTGGAGCAAACAAAGGTTAAGCGTATAGAAACAAAATTATAACTCTTTAAAAAAGACCTCGCAATTAAGCGTGGTCTTTTTTTTGTTTTAACACAAGATAACCATAAGGATTTAAAGTTTCTTTACTAGAATTAGTAAATAGTATCGTTGCATCTAGATATTTTTTTGGTATATTCAGTGAAATAGATTCTAAACTATTGTTGATTACAAAAAGCAAATCAGCTTTCTCATAGATTAATAAATTGTCTTGTTTAATCCATTTAAAGTCTACGGCTTTAAAGCCAGCTTCATTTTTTCTAAGAGAAATTAACGTTTTTAAAAATGACTTTAAAGGATGGTTATGCGTTTCTTCATCCCAAGGCATACAGCGTCTATTATCAGGATCATGGCCACCTATTAAGCCAATCTCACCCCCATAAAAGATACTTGGCGAACCCGGGAAAGTAAATAAGAATAAGTAAACGAGTTTAACCACATCAACTTGATGATTACATATGTGCATAATACGCGATGTATCATGAGAATCGACTAAATTATACATCGCTTCAAGTACGTTTTTGGGATAATCGGTTAACACTTTATTGATTCGATAAATAAAGTTTGTGGTATCAATTTTAATGAAGTCTTTTTGAAAACCAAAATATTGCCAAATAGGGAATAATATTTCATAATTCATTACAGCATCAAATTGTTCACCTTTTAACCAAGGATTAGAATTGTCCCAGTTTTCTCCAACAATATAAGCATCGTTATTAGCAGCTTTAACAGCTTGTCTAAACTCACGCCAAAAGGCATGTGGAATTTCATTGCTGACATCTAAACGCCACCCATCAATCCCGTACTCTTTAATCCAATAAGTACTAATATTAAGGAGTTCTTTTTTTAACGCGGGATTCATGGTATTTAATTTTGGCATAAATGGCGTAAAGGCAAAGGTTCGATAATTTATTTGACGAACATCACTAAATAACGATTTTAAAACTTCTTTAGGCTTACCTAAAAGTTCTTTATAAGGAACATTTAAAAGCGGCTTAGATTCATCAATAATGTAAAAATAATCATAATAGGGTGATTTTTTGCCGTTTTCTAAGACATCTAAGAAATAAGGATGGCGTAAGCCACAATGATTAAACACAGCATCAAGCATTACTTTTAATCCTAAAGCGTGGGCTTCATCAACCAAACGCTTAAAATCTTCATTACTACCAAAGTCTGGGTCTATTTTATAGTAATCAATGGTATCATACTTATGAGATGTACTGGCATGAAAAATCGGGGTTAAATATAAACCTGTAAAACCAATATCTTTTAGATAGTTAAGCTTTTGTCTAATCCCTTCAATATCACCACCAAAGAATAAATCATTGCTGTATTTATCTGTTTGTCCCCAAGGTAAGATATGAGGTTTTTCAATAGAAGGATTGCCATTATGAAAGCGTTCTGGGAAAATAGAGTACCATACTTGATCTTTAACCCAACTTGGTGCTTTAAATAAGTCTTCCTCATTAAAGAAAGGGAAATTAAAATAATTAAATAAATTAAAACGTAAATCAGGGTAATCGTTTAGATTTACAACTTCTTTTGCCCCAAATAAATACGTATCATCTATTAAGAAAGCATATTTAACGCGCTTATATTCAGCGCTTAAAGCAATAAAGAAAAAATCATAAAACTCTGTTTCATACTCTTTTATCAAAGGTGCGCCATCTTCATAAGGTGCCCATAAATAGCGATTGGTATCTTCTCCTCGATGATATAAAAATGGGTCACCATAAATCAGTTTTACGTTATTGGTTTGATTTTTTTTGATGCGTAAACGAATATGCAGTGTTGATTCATCGTATAAATAAGCATATTGAGATTTTGCTTCATGATGTAATTGATCAAATTCCATAAGTACCTCTCTTTCTTGATAAAACCTTAGCATGAAGCTAAGGTTTTAATCGTTTATCCGCGTTTTTTTAATATGACAAATGTTGTAGCACCCGCTGCGATGAATGCAGCACTACCAACACCAATTAAGATCATTTGAACCATATTTAACCCATCGCTTGCCGGTGTTTCTTCAATCACTGGCCAAGTAGCGCCATCAGCTAATACATATAAGACAACACTTTCATTGGGTGAAAGTTCTAATGTTCCACTTACGGTTTCAATGGTTTCTAATCCTGCTTGGTCTTTATTAACAACCATATTCCACTCAAGTCCAAGTAAATCTAAATAACGTGTAGAACTACCATTATTATGCGCAACCAATGTGTAATTCCATGGTGAGGCTTCATCAGTAATTAAGTAACTAATAAGACCAGGTTGGTTTGGTGTAATGAGGAAGTCAATGTTAGATTGAACTTCTTCAGCGGTTTCATAACTAAAGACGTTGATGTTTCTTCTTAAGGCAATTAGCCCTTTATAGTAGTTAAAGACATCAATATTATCTACTTTCCAGTTCCAATCAATTTGATTGGCTGCATCAGGACTGCGGTAACTATTGTGGTCATACCCACCCGTACATTCACCTTGGTCTTCACCACCAATGACAATACACGGTTTGGTTCGCATCAATTCAACGCCACCGTGTAAGAATGAAATACCTTGGCTGGTCAAGATAATGGCATTGGCTTGTTTTTGCATGGCGACCACTTCTTCATAAGTTGTGTTTTCATCAACACTTAACATGAGTTTATCATGTAAAGTGTTATTATCATGCGCTGTCACATAATTAACAGATTGATAAGGATCTTGTGCCCAAGCCCCTTTTGGAAGTGCTGCTTGAGAGATATGGTTATGATACACGCCACCAACAATACCAAGCATGATACGGTTCATAATGCCACTGCTTGTTTCTCCTTGAATAAAGCCAGGTTCTTCACTATTAAAGACACTGCCTTTTACCCCATCGCGAGTATCATCGTTAAATACAGAAACACCTGGTAAACGGTCTAAGTTTGCATTATAAGCAGCTTCAGATTCATCTAAATTGCTTCCACCAGCATCCCATGGTTCACCAAAAATTAAGATGGTTTCATCAATCGCATGAAGTTCTTCTTGAATGGCTTGCATTGTCGTAACATCATGTAATTTCATTAAGTCAAAGCGGAAACCACTAATATTATATTCTTCTGCCCAAAACTTAAGTGAATCAACCATAAATTTTCTAAACATATAGTTTTCACTTGCTGTTTCATTTCCAGTCCCTGATCCGTTACTAAAGGTACCGTTATCTTCAAATCTGAAGTAATAGCCAGGAACAAGTTTTTCAAAGTTTGAATCACCACTTGTAGCGGTATGATTATAAACGACATCCATAATTACACGCATATCATGTTCATGGAATGTTTTAACAAGTTCTTTAAATTCTTCGATTCTAACTTCACCATTATAAGGGTCTGTAGCATAAGAACCTTCTAATGTATTAAAGTGTAAGGTCATATAACCCCAGTTAAATATTGTATCTTTACGACCACTATAATTTGGGTCGTCAATACGACGTTCATCAATTGCCATACCAATATCATGAACTGGTAATAATTGGACATGGGTTACCCCTAAATCAACAAAATGATCAAAACCAGTTTTAACCCCTTCATAACGGGTTCCAGTTTCTACAAAGCCTAAAAACTTACCACGCCATGCTTCAGTCCCATTCCATGTTTCATGGGTAGTATAATCACGAATGTGAACTTCAGAAATAATAGATTCTGAATAATGACTAATATTATTTGGACGGGTTCCATAAGTCCATCCATCTGGATTTAAACGTTCAAAATCAACCACCATACCACGTTCTCCGTTAATTCCTGTAGAACGCGTATAAGGATCGACAACATCACGGTGCGTAATGGAGCCATTCGTTACATCAAAGGTATAGTAAACACCGTGTAAGTCTCCATCAACCGTCACTTCCCAAACGCCTTGACCTTGATAGGTCATTTCATGCGTTTCATAAGCTTCATCAGTACCAACCACACCATCATAATCTGTATCATCAGCATGATGTCCAGTTTCATAAAGATTAAGCGATAACTCAGTAGAAATTGGTGCCCATATTTTAAACGTTGTAGAATCATTAGAATAAATCGCGCCTAACTCACCATCATAGGCAAACTCTTGATTAAAGGCTTCACTAGAATAAACACCGCGAAGTCCAATATCATAACTTTTCGCAGGCCCATCACTAAAATCTACTTCTAAGCGATAAGATTTTGCTAAATCAATATCTTCAGCAAGATCAATCTCTCCTGTAAAGCCCATCATGCTTAAAGCATCCACTTCGATAGGTTCATCATCAGCATATACAGTGACATCATCTTTTGTTAAACTCGCAAGACTTGATTGAATTTGAATACTATTCATACTCGTGAATTCAACACTTAATAAGCGATGCGTTAAGTCTAGTGATTCAGCATCATAATATACAGTAGGATCTTTACTCACTAAAAACACCTCAACAACCCCATTACTATCAGGTTCACTCATATCAACAAGTAAATCAACAGGAACATCTTTTTCCCAAGAACTAGTGCGAACAATGACGCCAACTTCAGTTGCACCTTCTAAATGAGTTCCTTCTAAATCATAAACTAATTGTCTTGACCCTGTGTCATCGTTATAGCCAGTAAAATTAATATTTTGGCCATCTCCATTTACAGGTCTACTTTGCCAAAGCCATAAACTCCATCCACTATAATTACCATCAAATCTATGATAATTAACAATCAGTGTCTCAGCTGGAGTATCCGCTTTAAGTGATGAAAGTGATGACGTAAAAAACACAAACATCAATAAGACTGACATAAAACTTATTTTAAATAATCTTTTCATTCATATTCCTCCTTAATTACGAAGTTATTATATCATGAAAACCCTTTACTTTTTTTTGTAATCCATGTGATAACGATTACTTATTTTACTTATAAATAAAGGTTATTAAATTTATAAGCCCTTTCATAAAAATGGTCGATTTTATAAAAGATAAAAAAGTGGGTGTAAAGGTCTTGCATTAAAATGAATCTTTAGTATAATATACTCAAGCACTTTACTGCAGTGTAGTATGAAAGGTTTGATTTTCATGATGCGTTATCTAAAATATTTTCACCATCATCATCTCAAATAAAGAGGTTTGAATTATTCAAGCCTATTTGCATATGCATAGGCTTAGACACTTAAAATGAGTGGCTAAAACACTCATTTTTTTTATGAAAGGAGTCATTACAATGACAAAATTAACATTAGACGATACATTAAAGTATTATCAAAAGAAATACCTCGTAAAAAAGCGTTTAGAAGATAAGGTTACGAGTGAAGGATTTATCATGGTAGAACCAGCTTATTTTGAAGACTATGAACGTTTTGTTAAAATGAATAAGCGCATCAAAAAAGATTCCATGGTTCAAGTTTTATCAAATGATGGTAATTTATTAATCTTAAGACCTGATGCGACAACTAGCATCATCAAAGAACTTATGCCTAAGTGGCGTAATAATAGCCAACTAAAAGTTTTCTATGATGCGACAACCTTCACTAAAAATCAAAACGGTCTCATTGAAGAAAAACAACAATTTGGCACAGAAATTCTTGGCGGAAATATTGAGGAATCAGATCGCATTATTTTTAATTTAGCTTTAGATAGCTTAAAAACATTTAAACTACAGTTTATTATTGAAGTAAACAATTCTAAGTTTTTAAACGGTTTATTTAAGGCACTTAATCTAACAGATAATGACGAACAAACATTAAAAGAGATTATTTATTATAAAAACACCTTTGAACTTGATCGTTTTATCAGTGAATCAAGCTTCGAACCTTATTATAAAGACTTATTAAAGAATATATTTACATTGCAAGGGTCTTTAGAAGAAATTGATACATTGCTTAATAAATATCCTCTAAACAAACAAATGATTGAAGGGTTAAATGAATTAACGGCTTTGAGTAGTGCGTTATCGAAAGAAGATTTAAATCAGTACATTCGTTTTGATTTATCATTGCTTTCTAAATATGATTACTATAATGGGTTAACCTTTAAAGGGTATATCCAAAATGTATCTACACCAATATTAAATGGTGGGCGATATGATCCGCTTACTAAATTATTTGGGCTAAACATCGAAGCCATTGGATTTAGTATCAATACAACGGACATTTTAAAGGAGGCATCTATCGATGAATAATGACGTATTAACTATAGCGCTACCTAAAGGTCGTCTTGGAGATGATGCTTTAGTACGATTTAGACAAATAGGATACGCTGATTTTGTCGATGAATCATCTAGAAAACTTATTTTTACCGATGAAGATAAAAAAATACGCTATATGTTTGTTAAACCTGTAGATGTAATAACTTATGTCGAACAAGGGGTTGCAGATATTGGAATTATTGGTAGAGATACCATTTTAGAAGAACAAGCCGATATTTACGAACTATTAGATTTAGGCTTTGGAAAATGCAAATTTTCCATTGCAGGTAAAAAAGATCAAGCTATTTATAAAACAGATTCAGTTTTAAAAATTGCAACAAAATATCCTAAAATTACGATGGATTATTTTAAGAAAAAAGAACAAAAAATAGAACTGATTAAATTAAATGGTTCTGTTGAATTAGCCCCATTAGTTGGACTAAGTGATGTTATTGTAGATATTGTTGAAACTGGTAGTACACTAAAAGCTAACGGCTTAATGGTTTTAGAAGATATGTTTGATGTGAGTGCTAAACTCATCGCAAACCGTGTTTCTTACCGATTTAAATTTAATGAAATTATGACAATTGTTAAAGCATTTGAGGCTTTAGAAGGAGAATAAAATGATTAGAATTATAAATCAAGTAGATGATGCTTATTGGGTAGATAAATTATTAAACCGTAGTCAGTTAACAGATGAAACCGTAAATCAAACCGTCGAAGACATTATCAATGATGTAAGAAAAAATCAAGATGAGGCACTAAAATATTATACAGAGAAATTCGATAAAGTTCGTTTAGAAGAGTTATTAGTTAGTGAAGAAGATATTAATAAAGCCTTTGAATCTTCAAGTGATGAACTGATTTCAGATTTAAAACGCGCTTTAGAAAACATCAAACGATTTCACGAAGCTCAAAGACTAGAAAGTTTTACGATTAAAGATGCGTTTGGTAGTAGTTTATCCCAACGCGTCCGCGCTATAGAAACTGCAGGTATTTATGTTCCAGGAGGGCTAGCAGCATACCCATCAACAGTCTTAATGAACGCTGTTCCTGCAAAAATCGCAGGCGTTAAACGTATTGTCATGGTGACACCACCACTAAAAGATGGATCAATTAAACCAAGTATCTTAGTTGCCGCAAAACTAGCAGGCGTTGATGAAATATATAAAATTGGTGGAGCCCAAAGCATTGCAGCCTTAGCTTATGGAACAAAGACTGTTCCAAAAGTTGATAAAATTGTCGGGCCAGGTAATATTTATGTTGCGATGGCTAAACGTTATGTTTCTGGAATCGTCGGAATCGATATGATAGCTGGACCAAGTGAAATCTTAGTTATTGCGGATGAAACAGCTAATCCAGACTATATTGCCGCAGACCTTATGAGTCAAGCCGAACATGATCCACTAGCTAGTTCAATTTGTTTAACCCCGTCAAAAGAACTTGCAGAAAACGTTCAAAAGTCATTAATAAAATTAATAGAAACCTTACCGAAAAAAGCTATTATCGAATCTGCCTTAGAAAATTTTGGTGGCATCATTGTAACTAAATCAATGGATGAAGCGATTGATTTTGCCAATAAAATTGCGCCAGAACATTTAGAAATCCTTACTAAAAATCCTATGGACTTTGTCGATAAAATCGAAAATGCAGGAGCTATATTTTTAGGTCAATATTCACCAGAACCTATTGGAGATTATTTTGCGGGTCCAAATCATACATTACCAACAAGCGCTACTTCAAGATTTTCTAGTGCCCTTTCAACCCAAGACTTTTATAAAAGAACGTCATTAATCCATTATAATCAAGCATCATTTAATGATGCTAAAGATACTGTCGCAAGACTAGCGCATGAAGAAGGCCTTGATGCGCATAAATTAGCTATTACAATTAGAAAGTAGGTGCCAAATGAAAGCTAAAAAAAATATTGAAGCACTTATTAGTTATAAAGTTAATCCGCTTCAAGTAAAAATAAAGCTAGATGCAAATGAAGCGAAGAACTATTTATTCGATAAACCTTTAAAAAGCACGGTATTTCCAATGCATCTGTATCCCGATAATGATATGACTGAATTAAAAGCTGTTATTTCAAATAAAATGAATGTTGAACCAACAGACTTAATCATAGGTAATGGTTCAAGTGAAATCCTTGAACTCGTTGTAAAAAGCTATGTTGATAAAGATGAAGTTATATTAAGTTTTGATCCAAGTTTTAGTATGTATAAAGTTTATGCTCAAATCCATGGGGCTAACTTTATAGAAGTACCAAGTGAAGAAGATTTTAGTTTAAATATGGAAACCATGAAAACTTACGCACTAAAATACCAACCAAAGCTTGTGTTCTTGTGTACACCAAATAACCCTACAGGGTATCAAATTCCAAAAGATGAAGTTATAGATTTCATCAAATCAACCGACGCGCTTGTCGTTGTTGATGAAGCGTATATGGAGTTTGCAAGTAATGACACTTCTATTTTTAATGAAGCGAAAAATTTTCCAAATGTTATTGTAGCTAGAACATTTTCAAAAGCATTCGGTTTAGCGGCAGCTCGCATTGGCTATGCTACTGCATGTAAAGATATTATTAACGTCTTAAACAGTGTTAAACCACCATATAATGTCAATACATTATCACAATATTATGCAACCCAAGCTATGAAAAAATATGATTTAATGGAAGCTTTTACAAACGAAATAAAAACTAAACGTTTGAATATTGCAAAGGCATTAAAGAAATTAGGGGTTGTATGTTATGATAGTGAGGCAAACTTTATTTTCTTTAAAGGTTGCCCTCATCTATATAAAGCCTTAATCGACAAAGATATTATGATTAGAGCATTTAGTGGCAATTTATTTGGATATTTCCGAGTGACTATTGGAAATGACACTGAAAATGAAGCATTTATAAACGCAATGGAGGCGATTATCAATGAAACGCGTTAGTCAATTAAAGCGTACGACAAAAGAAACATCAATTGATTTATCCATTAATTTGGATGGGAACAAAGATATTTCTATTGAAACAGGCATTGGATTTTTCGATCATATGCTAACTCTTTTAGCTTTTCATGCAAATATTGATTTAACCCTTAAAGCAACTGGAGATACTTTCGTTGATGATCATCACACCGTTGAAGATGTTGGGATTATCTTAGGCGATGCATTCAAAGAAGCACTTGGTGATAAAGTAGGTATTGAACGCTATAGTTATCAATATATGCCTATGGATGAAGCATTAACACGCGTTGTTTTAGATATATCAAATCGTCCGATTTGTGAATTTAATGCATCCTTTAATCGCCCAATGGTAGGCGATTTTGCGACAGAAAATGTTTTAGAATTTTTAAGAGCGTTTACCAATCAAGCACGTATCACCTTGCATGTAGATGTGATTAAAGGGACCAACACCCATCACATTATAGAAAGTATTTTTAAAGGTTTAGGTCGTGCAATTAAACAAGCAATTTTGATTACATCAGATACGGTTAGCTCATCTAAAGGAGTCTTATAATGAACGTTATTATTGATTATGATGTTGGAAACTTAGAATCAGTTAGAAAAGCTTTCTTACAAGTGGGATTAGAAACAGTCATTTCTAAAGATATCGAGGTTTTAAAACAAGCCACATCGCTTATTTTACCAGGTGTAGGCGCTTTTAATGAGTCAATGGAAGCACTTAAAAAAAGTGGCCTTATCCCAACTATTAAAGAGCATGTACAAAAAGGAAAATACCTTTTTGGAATTTGTCTTGGTATGCAGCTTTTATATGATAAAAGTTTTGAGTATGGTGAGTATGAAGGGCTTGGTTTATTAAAAGGTACGATTGATTATTTAGAGGTTGATTTAAAAGTACCACACATGGGATGGAATACCTTAAATATTAATCAAAAACATCCACTACTTAAATATATTAAAGAAGGCGACTATGTCTATTTTGTTCATTCTTACTATGTTAATACATTAGATAAAAATATCATTGCAAGTGCATCTTATGGCGTTAACGTTCCTGCGATTGTCGCCCAAGATAATATCATTGCGACGCAATTTCACCCAGAAAAAAGTGGTGATGTTGGACTAAATATTTTAAGAGCTTATAAGGAGCTGATTGAATGATTATTTTCCCTGCGATTGATTTATATAATAAAGCTTGTGTTCGTTTAGAAAAAGGCGATTTTTCCACTAGAAAAACTTATGAACAAGATCCACTAGTGCAAGCAAGAAAGTTTGTACGAGATGGCGCAAAATATTTGCACGTTATTGATTTAAACGCCGCTGAAAATATGAGTTCAATCAATGAAGACGTTATTAAAACACTGGTTAAAAACTTAGATATTCCGATTCAAGTAGGTGGTGGGATTCGCTCTACTAAAAAAATTGAAACCTTAATTGACCTTGGGGTTAGTCGCGTTATTTTAGGAACATTTGCCTTAGATAACTTAGATATATTAAAGAACTTAACTGAAAAATATAAAGACAAAATCATTGTCTCGATTGATGCTATGAATGGCTTTGTTACAAGTCATGGTTGGCAAAATAAAAGTGATGTTAAAAGTTTAGATTTAGCACAAAAACTTGAAAAAATCGGTATTAAAACCATTGTTTATACGGATATTGCTAAAGATGGCATGCTTATAGGGCCAAACTTTAACGATTATGCCTTATTAAAAAATAATACAAACTTAAATATTATTGCATCAGGTGGTATTGCAACACTTGATGATATCATTTCGCTAAAAGCATTAGACCTTTATGGCGCGATCACAGGTAAAGCCCTTTATGAAAATCGCTTTACTTTAAAGGAGGCACTTTCATGCTTGTAAAACGTATTATTCCTTGTTTAGATGTTCGTAATGGACGCGTTGTTAAAGGAAAAAAGTTTAAAGATATAAAAGATGTTGATGACCCTAGTACCTTGGGTAAATATTACAGTAAAGAAGGCGCAGACGAACTCGTATTTTATGATATTACAGCCTCTAGTGAAGAAAGAAAAATCAGTTTAGAGTTTGTTAGCCAAGTGGCACAAACCGTAAACATTCCTTTTTGTGTCGGTGGTGGGGTTAATACAATAGAAGATTTTACAACAATTTTAAGAAATGGGGCTGATAAGGTTAGCGTGAATTCAGCCGCAGTAAAAAATCCATCATTAATTAAAGAAGCAAGTCTTAAATTTGGTGCTCAATGCGTGGTTTTAAGTATTGATGCTTTAAGGAATGATTCAGGATCATGGGATGTATACATTAATGGAGGAAGAACCAATACACATCTAGATGCCATTGAATGGGCAAAAGAAGGTGTAAGACTTGGGGCCGGTGAAATTGTTTTAAATAGTATTGATGCTGATGGCATGAAAGAAGGCTATGATATCGAACTATTAAAACGCGTTGCTTCTGTTGTCAATGTACCTATTATTGCATCCGGAGGCGCAGGAAAAGTTGAAGACTTTATCGAAGCCGCAAAAGAAGGCGCAGCTGATGGGATATTAGCTGCAAGTGTTTTTCACTATAAAGAATTAACCATTGAAGGTGTAAAAAAAGCACTTATCAAAGATGGTATCCCAATGAGACTTTAGGAGGAATCAAAATGAACTTAAACGAATTAAAATTTGATAGCCAAGGACTAATTCCCGTCGTTGTTCAAGATTATAAAACGTTAGAGGTATTAATGCTTGCTTATATGAATAAAGAAGCAATAGAAAAAACCCTTGAAACCAAACTAGGAACCTATTATTCAAGAAGTAGAAAAACCTTATGGCAAAAAGGAGAAACAAGCGGTAATATTCAACATGTCAAATCATTTTCTTATGATTGCGATGAAGACACATTATTATTAAAAGTTGATCAAGTTGGTCCTGCTTGTCATACAGGCAATAGGAGTTGTTTTTACCGTGATATATTGCCTTCAAATGATAAACCTTTTACCTTTGAAACCCTTTATGACATCATAAAAAACAGAAAATTAAACCCACTTGAAGGGTCATACACAAATTATCTATTTGATAAAGGGCTTGATAAAATATTAAAAAAACTTGGAGAAGAAACAAGTGAAGTTATCATCGGTGCTAAAAATCAGGATAAAACAGAAATGATTTATGAAATGAGTGATTTAATCTATCACTTAAGTGTCTTAATGCTTTATAACGATATAACATTTAAAGATTTAGAAAATGAGCTCAAAAAAAGGAATGAGTAAAATGAAGAATCGATTTGTTGATCATCACATGCACACAAATTATTCTCCAGATGCCGATATAAAAGCCACCTTTAATGCTTACTTAGATAAGGCTATTGAACAAGACATTAAAGGTTTAATGTTTACAGATCATGTTGATATAGATACTCCAGAAGTGCTTTTTCATGATTTGATTGATTATAATTCATATCAAAAAGCATTAGCTGAGGTTAGAAAAAGATCAAATATTCCTTTATATATGGGCGTTGAAATAGGCTATCAGCCACACTTAAAAGCCGAGCTTAATCGTTTTGTTAATCAACACCCGTTTGATTTTGTGATTGCATCAATCCATGTTGGAGATTATAAGAGTTTTTATGAAGGAGACTTTTTCAAAGGTAAAACAGATAAAGAAGCCTACCTTAGATATTTTGAAATCTGTTTAGAAATGGTTGAAAACTACCAAGACTACGATGTTTTTGGACATTTAGATTATATTATTCGCTATGGAGCGTCAAAACAATATCTTTATGAAGATTATAAAGATTTAATTGATAATATCTTAACGGCAATTATTAAGAATAATAAAGGGCTTGAAATTAACACTTCAGGAATCCGATATAACCTTTCAACCATGCATCCATCACTGACATTATTAAAACGCTATAAAGCTTTAGGTGGCACAATCATCACGCTTGGTAGTGATGCGCATCAAGTAAAAGATTTACAAAGCAACTTTGATCAAGCTATAACCATTTTAAAAGCTGCAGGGTTCAATCAAATTACCGAGTTTAAGCGTCGCATACCTACCTTTATTGACCTACCTTAAAAACCCTAGTATAATAGACATAAGGAGTGGTTAGATGGATATTATAAACATACAAAAAGACATGGAATCCTTTTTGGTATTGTTAGGACTTAGTCTATTAGTCATTTTAATCTTGCAACAAACTGTCTATTATATCTATAAAAAACGTAAAATCAAAAAAGAAGAACTATTAAGAAGAAAACGAAATGAAAAAAGCCTTTAAGGCTTTTTTTCTTGTCTATAAAACACTTAACCGCTATAATTAGTGTATTACTAACTTGGAGGCCAGTATGAGTAAAGATTCTAAATTATTAAAAAAAGCCCTTAAAAAAAATGGGTTAACACTATTAGCTTTTGTCAATCATCATGAACTAGATGTTGATCATTTCAAAGCGGTTTATAAAGGGGATGAACATTTAAGTGAGGAAGAAATTACTTTTTTAAACAATTTAATTCCTGAGAAAAAAACTCGTGTTATACAAAGAGAAATTTATAAAAAATATACACCAAAAACCCTTGTTGGTGTCTTTTCTACAAAACCATTACTAGGAATGCGACAATCATTTTTTAAAGATATAGGGTTTGCCATCCATACATTTTTCGCTCAATATAAAAAACCCTTTTTTAGTTATGTATCATTTTTATTTTTAACGTTTATTCTTGCATTTTTTGTCGATCAATTTGCGACTGAAACACTAATGTATAGTGCCATTGGCCCACTTACGCTTTTGGGTATTTTATATTTTACACTAAAAGAATACCAAATCCCTGTGTTTAAAATGATTAAGGGGGTTGTTTATGGTGGTTTGCTATCGATTTTACTGGTTGTTTTTATTCGAGAGTTTACAGGATACCCAGAAGGCTTACTAGGTAATTTCTTAACTGCATTTATAGAAGAGGCAATGAAAGTCGTTGTTGTTATATTTTTATTTAGGAAGTTGCCTATTCATACCGTAAAAACAGGATTGATTATTGGATTTACAGTTGGGGCTGGATTTGATATCTTTGAAACGGCTGATTATGGGTTTATGACTTTTCTAGAAAATTTTGAGTATGGAGATTTATACGGGGTCTTAACAACCCGTAATATTTTTGCGATTGTAGGTATTGGTCATCATTATTGGACAGCCCTAATCATTGCAGCAATGGTCTATACAAAAAAAACTACTATACTTAAATTCAAACATTTACTCAATGGCGTCTCACTGACAATGTTTACTATGGTTGTTGCTTTGCATGCATTTTGGAATTTTACAGATACTTTATTCGCAAATGACTTAGCTTTTCTTGGGGGATTGATTATGATATTAGTTATCATGATTAGTACGCTTTTATTCATAAAACTCTATCAAGTGAGTTATTATGAAGAAAGTTTTAATACTCATCAAGTTAAACTATAAAATAGGATTACATTCAAAAAAAACTATGATAAAATATAATGGATGGAGGATTAGCTCAGTTGGGAGAGCACCTGCCTTACAAGCAGGGGGTCAGTGGTTCGAGCCCGCTATCCTCCACCATCCATTTAAATAAAAAATGATCTAGACATCTGAATAGATCATTTTTTTTATCTTCTATAGGTTAATTAATTGGAACATAACCAGATTTTTCAATAAGTTCTTGACCTTCGCTTGATAATACCCATTCAATAAATGCCTCAATATTAGGATTCGTACTACCAGCCGTTACGATATAAAAAGGTGCGGAAATGGGATAAGTTTCATCGACAATGCTTTCTTTTGATGGCATAACACCATTTAAAGATAGGTGTTTAATACGGTTATCATTGACTAATTCCATAGAGTAATACCTAAATGAATACCCTATAGCATAGCGATGATTCTTGTAATTTGCGGTAGTAGAAATAATTCCACCCATGCCACTAACAACGAGTTCATTTGGAGGGGTCATTACTTCTTTATCTCCCATAATACTTAACAGTGCAGTTTGTGAACCACTGCCTTGTGGTCTTTGGAAGGCTTCAATGGCTTGATCATCACCCCCAACATCTTTCCAATTTGTAATTTCTCCGCTGTAAATTTTAATGACTTCATCTAAACTTAAATCATCCACTGGATTTTCTTTGTTAACAAAGAATACAAAGGCTTCTTTCCCAATCGGTGTAAGGGTTAATTCAACCCCGTTTCTTTCAGCATAATCTAGTTGTTCATCTGAAGGTCCAGCCGCAAAAATCATATCGACTTCACCATCGATTAATCGTCTGTAAGCAGAACCTGTTTGTGTTGAAGATACTATACTATCTCTAGCACCATAAGGATGATAATCCCCCTCTTTATAAACGGCTTCAACAAATGAAGCATAGACAGGGTACAAGGCGGTTGCACCATCAAGGCTAATAAGATTATCATCAAGTTTTAAACTTGCCTCATTTTCTAATCGAGCTAATGCAGTACTATTCGTAAAGGGTTCGTAATCATATAAATTAATCCCGCGTTCTTCAATGCTTATAGAATTTAAATAGTGTTCATATGCATAAGTTCCAATCCCGCTAAGAGTTGTAATGATTAAAGCGCCTAAGGAAAGTGTTAAAATTACTTTCTTTTTTAAATTTGAAAATAGCAGTATAAAAACAGTTCCTAAAATAATTAAAGGCACAACAAACGATATAATCTGAAAATAAATATTTAAGTAAGGAAAGCGAACACTTAAAGAACTGATTACAAAACTTATCAAACTAGTTGGAATCATAATGATGAGTAAACCTATAAAAATAAAAATCTTTGCAGCTGTAGACTTTCGTTTCAAAAAAATCATCCTTTCAATATCAACAATAAATTAATACCAACTATTATCTAGTAAGACCATTATACTTATAAGGACTTTAGATAATCTTAAATTCTTGTTAAAGTTAATAAATAGTAAATAAAACTAGAAAACAGATTCGATTGACCGATATGCCTTTTTATTTTACCATAAAATTTGTATTATAGATTTTCTAAATAAGAATTTAATAATGTAAACGATTTTCACGCTAATTTGTATGACAACTTAGCTTAAAAACCGCTTAAACAAAAGATTTCTAAATAAGAATAAATTATTGGATTACAACGAGGCATAAAATTTATAAAAACCCTTACTTTAGAAAAATGATTAAACCTATTGTCAGGGTTTTTTCTTTTAGCTATAATGATTTACGCGTTAGGCAAGTTAAAGTTGTATTATAGGAGGAAGCATATGAATGCATGGAAACATTTTAATAAAGGCCATTGGAATGAATCTGTAGATGTTAGAGATTTCATTCAATTAAATTATAAAGAATATACTGGAAGCGATGCGTTTTTAGTTGGCCCAACCGAAGCTTCAGTTAAATTGAATCAAGCTTTCAATGGGTTTTTAAAAGAAGAAAAAGAAAAAGGTGGCGTTATTGAACTAGATACAGATGTCGTTTCAATGATTACATCACACGAAGCGGGCTATATTCATAAAGAGTTAGAAACGATTGTAGGTTTACAAACAGATAAACCATTTAAAAGAGCATTTCATCCATTTGGCGGAATTAATGTAGCAGTCAAGGCTGCTGAAGCTTATGGCTATAAAGTAACAGACCGCATGAAAGAAATCTTCACAAAATATAGAAAAACACATAACCAAGGGGTATTCGATGTATACACTAAGGAAATTAGAGAGGCTAGACGATCTGGCATCATTACTGGATTACCCGATGGTTATGGACGTGGAAGAATTATAGGTGATTATAGACGTGTTGCCTTATATGGTGTCGATTACTTAATTGATCAAAAACGTCTTGAAAAAACAGAATATAATTTTCCACTAAATGAAAAAAATATTCGTTTAAGAGAAGAAATACAAGAACAAATTAATGCTTTAAACGAGTTAAAAACGTTAGGAACTATTTATGGATTTGATTTGTCAAAACCAGCAAGTACTGCAAAAGAAGCTATCCAATGGCTTTATTTAGCCTACTTAGCAGCAGTTAAAGAACAAAATGGAGCTGCGATGAGTTTAGGTCGCACTTCAACATTCTTAGATATTTATATTCAAAGAGATTTAGAACTTGGGATAATTAACGAAGTTGAAGCTCAAGAGTTAATTGATCATTTTATCATGAAACTTCGCATGATACGTTTTGCAAGAACACCTGAATATAATGAATTATTTACTGGAGATCCAACATGGGTTACTGAAAGTATTGCAGGTATGGGCTTAGATGGAAGAAGTCTTGTAACTAAAACTTCATTTAGATATCTTCAAACTTTATATAATTTAGGAACTTCTGCAGAGCCAAACTTAACGGTATTATGGAGTGAAGGATTGCCAGAGCCATTTAAAGCCTTTTGTGCAAAAGTAAGTATAGAAACCAGCAGTATCCAATATGAAAGTGACGAGGTCATGAGACCACTTCACGGTGATGATTACGGGATTGCATGTTGTGTATCCCCAATGACTATCGGAAAAGAAATGCAATTCTTTGGAGCGCGTGCTAACTTAGCAAAAGCGTTACTTTATGCAATCAATGGTGGAAAAGATGAAATAACAGGTAAACAAGTTGCTCCAGTTATGAGTGTATTAAATCAAGATAAATTAGATTATGAACAAGTTATGAAAAACTTAGACACTGTATTAGACTGGTTAGCAAAAACCTATGTAAGTGCGTTAAATGTTATTCACTATATGCATGATAAATATGCTTATGAACGCGTACAAATGGCACTTCATGATGCAGAAGTCACAAGAAATTTTGCAACAGGGATTGCAGGATTAAGTGTTGTTGCGGATTCTTTAAGTGCGATTAAATATGCCCAAGTTAAACCGATTTATGATGAAAAACTTGGTCTTGTGACCGATTATGAAACTACTGGAGAATTCCCTTGTTATGGGAATAATGATGATCGCGTTGATATGATTGCCGCAGAAATTACTTCATTATTTATGGATAAACTTCGTGCTCAGTATACTTACCGTGAATCGATTCCAACGATGAGTATATTAACCATCACATCCAATGTTGTTTATGGTAAAAAAACTGGGAATACACCTGATGGTAGAAGATATGGTGAAGCATTTGCACCAGGAGCGAATCCAATGCATGGTCGTGATAAAACCGGTGCATTAAATTCACTTCTTTCTGTTTCTAAAATTCCTTGTGAAGCTTGTAGAGATGGAATCTCTAATACCTTTACCATCGTGCCTGCAGCCCTAGGTAAAAAAGATATTTTAACAACTCTTCAACAATCAACTAATTTAGTTAATATATTAGATGGCTATTTTAATGCTGGTGGGTATCATATTAATGTAAATATTTTAAATCGTGATCAGCTAATTGATGCGTATAATAATCCTGAGAAGTATCCTAACTTAACCATTCGTGTTTCTGGGTATGCGGTTAATTTTTCCAATTTAACCAATGAACAAAAAAGAGAAGTTATAGAAAGAACTTTCCATGAACAAATCTAATCAAGCAAATGTTCATATGGTTGAACCATTTGGCATGTTTGATGGCCCAGGAATTCGTTATGTACTCTTTTTACAAGGATGTCCTTTCAGATGTAAGTTTTGTCACAACCGTAATACCTGGAGTACAAAAACGCATACAATAATGAGTGTTCAAGATGTTTTAGAGGATTTTAATAAATACAAAGCCTTTTATAAAAAAGGTGGGATTACAGTTAGTGGTGGCGAACCATTATTACAAATTGATTTTCTAATTGAACTTTTTAAAAACGCAAAAGCCTTAGGCATCCATACAACCCTTGATACCTCAGCAGCGTGTTTTAATAAAGATAAACTTAGTCAAATTGACACTTTGCTTTCTTATACGGATTTGGTTTTACTTGATATCAAGCATATGAATGAACTAGCTCATAAAGATTTAGTAGGTGCTTCAAACAAAAATGTTCTTGCTTTTGCAAACCATTTAAACAAGTTAAATCAACCTACAATCATTAGACATGTTTTAATTCCATCGATTAATAATGATGAAGAAAGTTTAAAAGCATTATATGATTTCACTCATGATATGAAAAATATTATAGATATAGAAATCTTACCTTATCATAGTCAAGGGAAACATAAATGGTACGATTTAGGACTTGAGTATCCACTAGAAGATATCTTAGAACCTAATCAAGAAGAAATACAAGAAGCAACCCGCATTTTAAAACCATTTAAAGCGCATGAATCAGTCTCACTCATACCACAAAACAAAATAAAAATATAAAAAGGGCGATGCCCTTTTTTAGTAAATGAATTCACGCTTTATGTTTTATACAAAAAAAGGTATAATATTAATGACTTATACAATACTTGATGAATGACTAAGGAGGCTATTATGTATAAAATAAGCGAACCATCAAAAACTCTAACATTTATTGGCTTAATATGGGAAGGCTTGGCGATGATGTTTTTTGCGTTTGGCGCAGTCATCTTACGTCAAATGTCTTTGATACCTAAAGAAGATCTTATCGCAGAAGGCATGCTTGAACTAGAAGCCGATATGTTTTTAAACGTGACTAGCGTTTTAAATATAGTGTTTGTCATAGTAGGTATGATTTTATTTGTTGTCTTCTTAGTTAATGTCGTCTTATTTACGAAGTTGATTAAAGGAAGTTTAACACCGGCTCAAGCAAAGAATTTATTCGTCTATCAAGCGATATGGGGTGGCGTTAGTTTAATCTTTAATACCATTACCGGCATATTATATTTAATGAGTGCGATAAGCGCACAATCAAAAGAAAAAGCCCTAAATAATAAAAACTAGAATTTAGAATTCTAGTTTTATTTTAGTGTTTGAAAGAATAATTCTGCTGTGTTAATATTAGAAGCTAAAGGAATTTTATAAACATCACTTAATCTAAATAAGGCACTAACATCAGGTTCATGCGGTTGAGCTGTGAGAGGATCTCTAAAAAATAAAATCATATCAACCTCACCATTAGCAACTCTTGCACCAATTTCTTGATCGCCCCCTAAAGGACCAGATTTGAAACAATGAATACTTAAGCCTGTTTCATTTTTGACTATAGTGCCTGTTGTGCCTGTTGCAACCAACTCATGTTTTTTTAACTCTTCAACATGCTTATTACAAAATGTTACCATATCCTCTTTTTTCTTATCATGGGCAATTAATGCGATTTTCATACCATCACTCCTCATGATTATTATAAACTATATTTTAATTAAAACCAATGAATTAAAGGAGAAACTATGTATTATAAAAAATTCAAAATAGAACGTTTCATGTGTAATAAAGAAGGCCTGATGCATTTAGGCTATATATTTCATTATTTAAATGACATTATGGCTTTAAACGCTGAAAGTTATGGTGCTAGTGCCGAATATCACTTAAATCAAGGATTAGCCTGGGTATTAGTGGATTATGAAGTGGATATTATTCGTTTACCTAAAAGTGAAGAAGTATTAGAGATAGGAACCTTGCCTTACTCCTTTAAACGCATGTTTGGGTATCGTATTTATGAGTTTAAACATCTTGGTGAAACGTTAATTAAAGCCAAAGCTAAGTTTGTATTGATTGATATTTCAACTAAAAAAGTAACTAAACCTTCAAAAGCTATGCTTGATTTATTTAAAGATGCCTTTAAAGAACCACTTACCCTAGATTTTACTAAAATCAACCCAGATCAACCAACCTTGCTTAAACAAATGGATTATACCATAACCGATTACGCCATTGATGTTAATGACCATATGAATAATGCTTATTATCCCTTTATTGCATTTGAAGGTTTATCTGATACGATGATTGAGCCTAATCAAGTCCATAAAATTCGTGTCAGCTATAAAAAAGAAGGTTTAAAGAATGATAATCTATTCATAAATTACTATGCGATTAACGAAGGTATTTACATTGAATTTACTAAGCATAACGAATGTGTTAATCAAATCGTTTTGTATAAAAAAACACCTTAACAAAAGGTGTTTAGTCTAGATAAGCTTCCAATAGTCGATTGATTTTCTCAATATTGATGAATCTTGATTCACGTAATAATTCTTTTCCATTGGAGTAAATTAGTACGGTTGGAACACTAAATATCACGTATTCTCCTCGGAATTGATCCATATCATCAATAAAAATTTGGTATTGGTTAAATTTGTCTAAATATTTAACATTTTTCTCTAAATGCGGAACAATCATCTGACAAGTAGAGCACGTGTGTGTTTTTGCGACAACCATTACTAGGTCTTCATTTAATACCGAATTTACTTCACTAAAATTTTCTATTGTCTTCATAGCTCACATCCTTTACGTCGTTAGTATAAAAACTAATGATACATTTGTCAAATAAATTACAATTAAATTGGACAAATGGTGTCTTAATTCTATTATACATTCATTTTTAACATATTACAATAAACTCGCTAAAGCCCTTCATTTAGGGGTTTAAATTAACAAGTAAATCTTTAGTAAATATCGGTTGATTTTAACAAGGTGCTTTGATATAATAAGATAGCGCAAAATCAAAATAACCCTTGGAGGGGTAGCGAAGTGGTTAAACGCGGCAGACTGTAAATCTGTTCCTTAGGGTTCGGCGGTTCAAATCCGTCCCCCTCCACCAACATAGGGGTGTGGTGTCAATGGTAGCACAGCGGTCTCCAAAACCGTTAGTACGGGTTCGAATCCTGTCACCCCTGCCAATTAAGATAGTAGAAGGATTTTCCTTTTATATATATAATAAAAACAACTTATAACCCCCGCATAATTATGAGTTGTTTTTTTATTTTCTTAAGTGTTTACAGTTCATGTAAACGCTTTTATTTTTGGGTTTTCTATGGTAAAATGAATTCGACATTAAACAAGGAGGCAAGCCATGATAACTCTAGATGGAAATAGTTTAACCTTAAGTGATTTTATTAAAGTCACAAGAAAAAATGAACCGGTTTGCATGCATGAATCTTCTATACTTAAAGTAAAACGTTCAAGAGAGATTGTTGAAAATATCATCGATAGTAAAGAAGTAGTATACGGCATTAATACTGGGTTTGGTAAACTAAGTGATGTAAGAATTTCTTGTGATGATGTGGATCAACTACAGGAAAATCTCTTAAAAAGTCATGCGTGTGGTGTCGGTGATTTATTAAGCATTGAAAGTGTTCGCGGTATGATGCTTTTACGCGTTAATGCATTGATTAAAGGATATAGTGGTATTCGTTTGGAAACGATTGAAAAATTAATCGAGTTTTTAAATCATGGCATAACTCCAGTTGTTTATGAACAAGGTTCACTTGGCGCAAGTGGGGATTTAGTACCACTTGCACACATGGCATTGCCGATGATTGGGCTTGGAGAAATACTTTATCAAGGGAAAAGATGGAAGGCAAAAGAAGGATTAGAACAGGCAAAAGTCAAACCTTTAGAAGCCTTAAAAGCTAAAGAAGGACTAGCTTTAATTAATGGTACGCAGGCTATGACTAGTATCGGTGCTCACGCACTATATGATGCCTATAATGTATTTAATCAAAGTAACCTATCTGCAGCGCTAACATTTGAAGCCTTAGAAGGTATAGTTGATGTTTTTGATGAAACCATCCATGATATTAGAAATCATGATGGCCAGATTACGGTTGCAACTTCCATGCGTCACTTATTAAAAGGGAGTAAGAATGTAACGCATCAAGGGGATAAAAGAGTTCAAGATGCATACGCATTAAGATGCATCCCACAAGTCCATGGTGCGACATTAGAAACACTCAATTTCATCAAAGCACAAGTAGAAAAGGAAATGAACGCCGTTACAGATAATCCTATCATTATTGATGAGGGTAAAGCGCTTAGTGCTGGGAATTTTCATGGACAAGTTATGGCACTGGCTTTTGATTACTTAGGGATTGCTATAAGTGAAATTGCAAATATCAGCGAACGACGTATTGAAAGACTAGTTAACCCACAACTAAATCAGGACTACCCAGCCTTTTTAGTAAAAGATAAAGGACTTAATTCAGGGTTTATGATCATTCAATATACAGCGGCATCCTTAGTTAGTGAAAACAAAGTATTAGCCCATCCAGCTAGTGTTGATTCTATTCCATCTAGTGGTAATCAAGAAGATCACGTATCAATGGGAACAATATCAGCACGTAAAGCCTTAAAAATTGTTAACCACGCGCGTTTAGTAATAGGAATGGAAATGTTAACAGCGGCTCAAGCCCTAAATTTTAGAGGGGCTAACTTATTAAGCCCAACTTTAAATAAAACCTATCAAACCATTAGAAAATTTATTCCATTTATTGAAAAAGATACCATCATGCATCCTCATATTATAATGATGGAGACCTTACTTAAAGAAGAAAAAATAATCTAGGAGAGTTGTATGGATAATCAATTGATTAAGCGTCATCAACGATTCACATTAGAAGATATTTTTAAAGACCTACCAGAAAAAGAACCATTTAAAGAAGGTATTAGAAGAGCACCGAAAAGACCCATGACTCTTACACAAGAAGAAATCTCATTGGCTTTAAAAAATGCTTTAAGATATATTCCATCAAAGTGGCATGAAGCAGTGATGGAAGAATTTTTAGACGAACTATTAAACTATGGAAGAATTTATGGGTACCGTTTTAGACCGCATGGCAATTTAAGCGGGAAACCCATTGATGAATATAATGGGGAAATCCTTGAAGGTAAGGCATTTCAAGTAATGATTGATAACAATCTTGATTTTGATATTGCGCTTTATCCTTATGAACTTGTTACTTATGGGGAGACTGGACAGGTTTTCCAAAACTGGATGCAATATCATCTTGTCAAACGGTATTTAGAAGTATTGAAAGAAGATGAAACCTTAGTACTAGCCTCTGGGCATCCTTATGGTATTTTCAAGTCTTTTAAACATGCACCAAAAGTCATGCTAACGAATGGCCTTATGATTGGGTTATATAATAATTTAGATCAGTTTAATCGTGCAGCGAGTTTAGGGGTGGCTAATTATGGTCAAATGACTGCTGGTGGATGGATGTATATTGGTCCACAAGGGATTGTCCACGGCACTTATTCTACATTACTTAATGCAGGAAGAACAAAACTAAATCTTCCTCATGACCAATTTCTTAAAGGAGTATTATTTGTCTCAAGTGGGTTAGGAGGCATGAGCGGAGCCCAAGGAAAAGCATGTAAGATTGCTGGTGGCGTTGGCTTAATCGCAGAAGTTGATGATTCTCGTATTCAAACACGTTTTCATCAAGGATGGGTTGATAAAGTAACAACCTCACCTAAAGAAGCATTTGAAGTAGCTTTGGACGCTGTAAATAAGGAGGAAGCTATAAGTATTGCTTACCATGGAAATATCGTTGAGCTTTTAAATTACGCCGTTTCCCATAATGTTAAGATTGCTCTACTTAGTGATCAAACTTCTTGTCATAATGCGTATGATGGTGGTTATACACCGTATCCACTTGATTATAAAGAACGTACAAAAATGCTAAAAGAAAATCCTGCTTTATTTAAAGAAAAAGTAAACGAAGGTTTAAAAATCCATTATCAGTCTATTAAAGCATTAACGAGTAAAGGGACATATTTTTTTGATTATGGGAATAGTTTTATGAAAGCCATTTTTGATGCTGGAGAAAAAACTATTTGTAAAAATAAAATTAATGACTTAGACGGCTTTATTTGGCCAAGTTATGTTGAAGATATTATGGGACCAATCTTATTTGATTATGGCTATGGCCCGTTTAGATGGGTATGCTTAAGCGGTAAAGATGAAGACTTAGATAAAACCGATCAAGCCGCAATGGAGGCGATTGATAAGAAGCGTCGTTTTCAAGATTTAGATAATTATAACTGGATTAAAAACGCTAAGAAAAATAAATTAGTTGTTGGAACGAAAGCAAGAATCCTTTATCAAGATGCTTGGGGAAGAATGCGTATAGCCCTAAAATTTAACGAAATGGTTAGAAATAAAGAAGTTGGACCAATTATGTTAGGTCGTGATCATCACGATACGGGAGGAACTGATTCTCCATTTAGAGAAACGTCAAACATTAAAGATGGTTCTAACGTTATGAGTGAAATGGCAACTTTAATTTATGCAGGTAACGCCGCACGCGGAATGAGTTTGGTTGCTTTACATAATGGAGGTGGTGTGGGCATATCTAAAGCACTGAATGGTGGATATGGCTTATTATTAGATGGTTCGCATGAGAAAGATGAAATTATCAAAAGTGCTATGATGTGGGATGTTATGGGTGGTGTTAGTAGAAGAGCATGGGCACGTAATGATCATGCGATTGAAACATGCGCGCTTTTTAACGAAGAAGGCTTAGGTCATCTTACCTTACCATTTTTAACAGATGAAAAAAGAATAGATGAGCTTGTTAAGCGTCGTCACGATAAAGGAGGTAAATGATGAAAAAAATTATACAATGCGTTCCCAATTTTTCTGAAGGAAGAGATTTAAATGTCATTGAAACAATCGTTGCCCCATTAAAAAATCAAGAGGGGTTTAAACTTGTAAGCTATGAACCAGACAAAGATTATAACCGAACGGTAGTCACTTTAATTGGTGATCCAAACAGTATGAAAGAACCTCTTATGGCTTTTATTGAGTTAATCATCAAACATATTGATATGAAGCACCATCAAGGAGAACACCCAAGAATGGGGGCTTTAGATGTTTTACCCTTTATCCCAATTGATCAAATTACTATGGATGAATGTGTAGCGATTGCTAATGAATTTGCCCAAACGATTAGTGAACGATTTAATCTTCCAATTTATATGTATGCGGAAGCTGCAAAAGAATCCAAAAGAAAAAAGTTACCGACCATTCGTAAAGGTGAATTCGAAGGCTTAAACGATAAAATGAAAGACCCACTTTGGAAACCTGATTACGGTCAAGCGAAAGTGCATGAAACGTTTGGTGCTTTAGCCATTGGTGCACGTTTACCGCTTATTGCTTATAACATTGATTTAGATACAACTGATCTAAAAGTCGCTTCTTTCATTGCTAAAGCCATAAGAAGTTCTAGTGGTGGTTTTAAACATATTCAAGCAGGGCCAGTTTTCTTAAAAGAGCGTAACCATGTACAAGTTACAATGAATATTTTAAACGATAAAGAAAACCCGATTTATAGAATCTTAGAAACTGTCAAAATGGAGGCAAAACGCTTTAAAGTTGATGTTTTATCTTCAGAAGTGGTTGGACTTATTCCAAAGGACGCTATTGTAAGAAGTTTAAAGTATTATTTTGATCAAGATGATCAACAGTTCAGCACAAGTGATTTAGCCTTATTAACCAAATATGCCATAAAATATTTAGGCTTTAGAGATTTTGACAAGTATAAGATAATTGAGGCAAACATCGATGGTTAAGGCAGATAAAATCATATATAACATTCAAGAAATTTTAACCCCGACTTCAACGGGGAATCCCTTATTTGGGTCATCTATGAATGAAATAACCAGTATAAAAAATGGTTATATCGCTATAAAAGATGGCAAAATTTTAAAAGTTGATCAGTTAGATTATCAAGTCTATAAAGGGAAATCTACAACTTGTATTGATGCATTAGGCAAAATAGCTTTGCCAGGTTTTATTGATTCACACACGCACGTGTGCCACGCAGGAAGTAGAGAGTATGAACTAGAAAAAAAACTAAAAGGTATCTCATATTTAACGATCTTACAAGAAGGGGGCGGCATTCATAGCACCGTTAAAGCGACAAAAACTGTAAGCAAAGAAACACTTATTAGCCAAACGTTAAAAAGTTTAGATCATATGCTTAATCACGGCGTTACAAGTGTAGAATCAAAAAGTGGTTATGGACTTGATGAAGAAACTGAACTCAAGCAATTGCGAGCCATTAAAAAGATTTCAACTATACATCCAATGCATATTGAAAGTACCTATATGGGAGCACATGCCTTACCAAAAGCCTATGAAAAAGACCGCCAAGCTTTTTTGAATAATGTGATTGCCCTTTATCCAATCATAAAAAAAGAATCTTTAGCAACCTTTGTCGATGTATTTTGTGAAGAAGGTGCATTTACAGTTTCTGAGAGCGAGTTCATCTTGAAAAAGGCATTAGAGTATCAGTTTGACATAAAAATTCATGCCGATGAAATAAAAAGTATTGGTGCAAGCGAACTTGCTGGAAGATTAAAAGCAACCAGTGCCGATCATTTAGTTGCAATCACACAAGAAGGCATAAAAGCATTAAAAGATCATGGGGTTATAGCAACACTTTTACCGGCTACATCATTTTACTTAAAGCATGATTATGCTAAAGCTCGTATGATGATTGATGAAGGTTTAGCAGTTACACTTGCGAGTGATTATAACCCTGGAAGTAGTCCAAGTGAAAATTACTTATTTACATTAAGTCTTGCAGCCCTATATTTAAACATGACACCTAATGAAATATTAACTGCTGCAACAATTAATGCAGCCAGTGCATTAAAACTAAATCATCATAAAGGATTAATCAAAGAAGGCTATGACGCAGATATTATCTTATTAGAAGCAAATAATTGGCCTTATGTCTTATATCATCACAGTATCAATCATGTAAGTGATGTCATGATAAAAGGGAAATTTGTTAAACAAGATCACCAATTAATATGGAGGAATGATTATGAAGCTCGTTGATTTATCACTAAGAGAATTTGTTTATCACATCGATTCAGCCGAACCAGCACCAGGTGGTGGCAGTGTTAGTGCTGTTGCATCAAGTATGGGAACAGCCCTACTTAGAATGGTTGGACACTTAACAATTCCCAAAAAGAAATTTCAAAAATTAGATAGTCCCATTCAAGAAGCCATGATTAAAACCCATGATTCGATTAAAAGCTTAGAAATAAAATTATTAGATTTAGTCGATCGGGATACTGATGCTTTTAATGCCATCATGGCTTGTTATCGAATGCCAAAAGAAACAGAAAATGATATTAAAAAGCGCAACAAAGCGATTGAACTTGCCATGATTAAAGCCATTGAAATCCCCGAACAAATCGCAGACATTGCTTTAGATGCCTTAAATAAAGTCGATTTAATTATTCATTATGGCAATCAATTTGCCTTAAGTGATATTGGTGTAGGTGTCTTAATGCTTTACGCTGGATTAGAAGGTGCAATACTAAATATGAAAATAAACCTTGCAAATATAACGGATAAGGCTTTAAAATCTATATATATGGATTCAATCTCTAAAAAAATAAAAGAGGGTAATGCGTTAAAAAGCATGCTTTTACTAAAAATCCATGAGAAGATAGACAAAACAATACTTTAAGGATGATATTATGAACAAGCTTGCCTATGTTACATTCGTAATGAGGAACGATTCATTTATTCCAGGTGCGTTAGTTTTTGCGTTTGGACTTAGAAAACAAAAAACTGAAGCTGATTTAGTCTGTATTGTGACAGAAAACGTTAGCGAATCAGCTAAAGCTTCACTAAAAGAACTGTTTGATTACGTTGTTACAATCGATGAATTATACGTACCACATAAAAACCGTCATGAAAGACAAGATAGACCTTTTTTGTTTACCCGTTTTCATGCCTTAAGACTTGGTAAAGATGGAGACTTAGGGTTTGAATATGAAAAAATCATCATTGCAGATGCTGATTTACTCCCCTTAAGAGATTATGATCGATTATTTAAGATAGAAGCACCAGCGGGTGTTATTAACGAAAAGAAAGACTATTGTATGGAGTATCACGAGGGGAAATACATCATACCTGATTCGGTTTATGTTGATGGAACATGGAAATGGCACCGTATTTATGAAGACTATCCTTTAGGAACAAAGATTCCTAAAGACATTACTGATCGTGTTAAGACCGATAAAGATAATATGGGGGTTAATGCAGCCTTATATCTATTTGAACCTTCAATGCAATTGTTTAATGATATACTAAACGATGTAAACCAAGAAAAAACCCAAAAAGAAATTAGCGAATATCCTTGGCCAGAAATGCAATATATAACAGCCAAAATGAGTGGTAAATGGCATAATATGGACCTTAAATACTCATCGTTTAATGGCTATCCATTAATCGATGTCTTAAGAGGTATTCATTTTGCTGGCTTAAAGCCATGGCAAATGAAACACCGCAGTATTAAACACTTCGCAAGAAATGAAGATTATAAATTATGGTATGCGGTTTATGTTCAAATGATGAAAGAGTATGATTGCTTAAATGAGTATCCTAAATTAAGAAAACTAGATCACGACATTAACCGTTTACTAGAAGATGACCGCTTTGTTTTCCATCAAAAATATCTACCCAATTTAATTCACATATTTAAGAGCTGATAAGGCTCTTTTTTTTGCAATTACCTTGACAGATAGAGTAATTTTTGATACCTTTAGTATAAGATAAATAAAGGAGAATACCATGGATAGAAAAGACATACTAGAACTTATTGCAAATGCAATTAGTCATGGTATTGGATTATTACTTTCAATATCAGCTATGATTGTATTAATTGCTACAACAGATACAACTGTAAACAGTATTGCTACATTCGTTTTTGGTATCTGTTTGATAATACTTTATACAGCTAGTACGTTATTTCATTCCTTTCCACCAAGCATGAAACGTGTCATAGCCGTATTTCAACGATTAGACCACAGCGCGATATACCTTCTTATAGTTGGGACCTATACACCGTTTATTGTAATCTTAGTGCCCACACAAGCAGGTTATACGTTACTAATCATTCTTTGGCTTATTGCTATAACGGGTATTGTGTTTAAATCAATATGGGTCAAAAAACATCATTATTTACATTTAGCCCTATATTTACTAATGGGATGGAGTATTTTAACCATTTGGCCTTGGGTTTATAGTGCGATACCAAGTGGTGCTTTAGTGTTTTTAATTCTTGGAGGGTTAAGCTATACATTTGGCGTATTTTTTTACATTAAAAAATTTAGATTTGCGCATTTCATCTGGCATTTATTTGTACTAGCAGGTTCGCTTTTACATTTTATTTCGATATATCAACTAATTTAGAAAGAGGATAATTATGGAAAAAATTGGATTTATTGTAGATAGCACGGTTTATCTACCAAAAGAGTACTTAGAAAAAAATGACATAAGAGTAGTTTCTTTAAACATTATTGATGGAGATGAAACTTACAAAGAAACAGAGATAGATAAAGAGTTCATCTTCGCAAGACAAGCTGAAAAAAGTAAATTAACATCATCACAACCTTCCCCAAGTGAGTTCTTAGCTGCTTATGAAGATGCTTTTAAAGCAGGTTATGAAAAAGTGCTCGTACTATGTTTATCAAAGGGATTAAGCGGAACCTATCAAAGTGCGATTTTAGCAAAGAACATGTTAAAAAAACCAGAAGATGTCATTGTCTTTGATGGTGAAAATGCAGCTTATGGTAATGAAATTCTAGCCCTCAAAGTTGTTGATCTAATTAAAGAAAAAAAATCAGTTGATGAAATTTTAACGATTATGAATGAAATTTTTAAACGTACAGAACTCATGTTTACAGTTGAAAATCTTTTTTCACTTCAAAAAGGTGGACGATTATCTAAAACCCAAGCTTTATTGGGTACAGTACTTCGCGTAAAACCTGTCATCAAACTGGTTGATGGGAAACTTAAACTTTACCATAAAGAACGTACAAATAAAAAACTACATCAGTTTTTTATCGATGAAATTAATAAAGACCCATTCAATACTGAGGATAGAAAACTTCATGTCCGTATCATTCAAATAGATTCTGAAGAAAATTTAGAACATTTACTTGAACTTGTAAAACAAAATTTCAAAGACCCAGACATTACCATTCAAGATTACTTAGGCCCAGTATTTACACTCCATGTTGGCCCTAAAGGCTTTGGATTATGTTGGTATTTTGAATAGACATAAATTTTTATGTCTATTTTTTTTTGCCATGATATAATAACATAAAGAGGTGTTTTTTATGTTGTTTTTCAATTTTATAAACCCTTATATTGTTTATATAACCTACAATCTAATAACTATTTTAACCATCTATTTAATATTTACAAAAAAAACATGGATCTTAGCCCATCAAAAAACTATATGGTTAATCGTAACCATTTTATTGGTTTACTCTCAAATCGCAAGATATTTTCTTACGTTTTTAGTTGGTAGATTTACCATAGAAGAAGGGTTACCATTTTTTGTTTGTAGAATTTCTTCTTTATTTTTAACCTTTTACATGTTTAAACCAAAAGATAGATTTAAACCATTACTCTATTTTTGGGGTGCTACAGGTATATTAGGCGTTTTTGTACCCAATGGATCGATTTCAAATATTGCTTTACTCACTGAAACCTTTTTTATCGATCATTATTTACTAGCAGTAACGCCATTTTATTTGTTGCATATTAATCAATATAAACCCAAACTTAATGATGCTTTAATCACAACAATGGTTTTCGCACTCGTATTATTTATTTTTGTGCCACTAAACACTTTATTAAACGCAGATTATTTTTATTTAAAAGATCAAAGTGTTTTACAATATATATTACCAGGATTAAGTCAGCCGATGTTTATCATCATTCATACAATCGGCATGTTCTTATTCTTTATGATTTACTATAGCATTGCATCGTATTATCATCATACAATCATGAAAAAGAGGCTGACATAATGAGAATAGGTTTATTCACCGAAGCGTACTACCCAATCATCAGCGGTGTTAGTGTAAGTGTTGATAACTTAGCCATTGAGTTATCTAAACTTGGTCACGAAGTCATCATTTTTACAAATGAACATGAACATGCAAAAAAAGAAGATAAAGTCATCCGATTTAATGCTATGCGGTTACCCTTTAAAGGAATGCGCGAATACCGGATTGCAAAAGTAACCAATAAAATGATTAAAGAAGTGATGGCACTTAAGTTAGATATCGTTCACTGTCATACTGAGTTTACGATGGGAAGACTTGGAATGAAAGTAGCTAAGAGACAAAAACTACCCATTGTACACACCTATCACACTATGTATGAAGACTATGTTCACTTTATTTCTAAGTATTTAACCTGGATTTTAAAACCACTTGCGATACGCTTTGGATTACATTTTGCCAATCGTTCTAATGCTGTGATTTTTCCAACTATTAAAGTAGCTGAAAAGTTTAAACAATATGGGTATAAGAAAAATTATCATATTATTCCTACAGGCATTTACTTAGACCGCTTTCAAGAAAACAAACTTGACCCCGTAAAACTTAAAAAGATAAAGGATTCTTTTAAACAAGAGAAGATACATTTAATTTATATAGGAAGAGTATCAAGAGAAAAGAATTTAGATGAACTATTTAAAGCCTATCAAACATGTATTATCGACCATCAATTACCTTATTACTTAACGATAGTTGGTGATGGTCCAGATGCAAAAAGGTATAAAGATTTTGTTCAAAAAAATAACCTAACAAATGCTGTGACATTTGTAGGTATGATTTCACCTTTAGAGGTTGGCTATTATTATCATATCGGTGATATATTTGTTAACTTTAGTCAATCAGAGACCCAAGGACTAACATTTATTGAAGCCATTGCTGCAGGGAAACCAGTATTAGCTAAATATGATACACATATCTCAACATTTATTAAAGATGATTATAATGGCTGGATTTTTAAAACTAAAGATAGCTTCATTGAAAAACTAAAATGGATTAATAAGAATCAAGAAAATCTTTCAACTATGCGTAAAAACTGTGAAGATAGCGCAGAAAACTTCTCTGCAAAGATGTATGCTTTAAATATTGAAAAGGTTTATCAAAATCTAATAAAAATGGATTCTTAAGCTTAAGAATCCATTTTTTTATGGCGTTTGTTGATAACGACGTCGATCGTATGGGTATTCAATCAAATCGATAATAATTGCTTTAGTCCCATATAGTTCAGAAAAGTAATCGTTATTTAATACATAGTTATTAACGTTTATTCTATAAAATATTTCACCTAATAATGGTCGAGTATCGGTAATATCAATATTACCATGATCAAAGTATTCAAATAAGTCACGCTCAACCTCATAATAATAGTCATCAGTTAAAAAACTAGTTGATGAAAATAAAACCGTATTAGGCTTACTATTAAATGCGTCATCACCCATTATTGCTTGGTAATCTAAATCAAGATTAAACATATTAGCAAGCGTTGGCATAATATCGATGGTTGAGAAAAAGTTTTCAAATTCAGCCGTTTCTAAGGCTGGATTATAAATAATCATTGGAACATTGTGGATATTTAAAATTGTTTCAGGGTTTTTCTTCGTATCGTAATTCCATATAACATCTTGTTCTAATCCATAAGCATAGTGGTCTCCAAAAATTACAATAACAGTGTC
Source organism: Candidatus Izemoplasmataceae bacterium (assembly GCA_046541015.1). Lineage (GTDB taxonomy): Bacteria > Bacillota_I > Bacilli_A > Izemoplasmatales > Izemoplasmataceae > Liberiplasma. The sequence continues at coordinate 43,522 of JBKHEA010000001.1, read as the reverse complement.
ATTGAGTTCACCAGCATCAATTAAAGCTTCAATGAGATAACCAATTGCTAAATCAAATTCATATTGAGCTGCGTGATAATATTTTAAGGATTCATCAATATCAGAAAGTCCTTTTTCTTCTAATATCGACTCAATCGTATCAAAGTGTTCTAGCGCATAATCATGGCGCTCTGCTTCATAAGGTAGATGACCAGTAACCGTTAAAAAGTAACCGAAAAATTGTTCTTCAGTAAATAAAAGGGGTAATCCTTTTTCAAACAATTCTTTATCACTATGCCAATAATGTCCTGTTGCTTCGCGTTCATCATCAGGTGGCGTAATCATTCCAAGGCTTGCATCATTATGATAAGCTTGATAACCTAATACATCCGGATGGAAAAGTTCTCTAGGATAAAAATGATCACTGAAGTTGTGAAATGCTAAAGACGTATAATCTTTTTGTGCAAATAACTTAGGCAAAGTGTTAGGGAAGGTGTTATCCATATATTCAAGCATACTTAGTTGAATATTTTTATTAGGGTAAAAACTTGTTTGAACCATAAACTCTGTATCCGCTGTATTACGATAATATAGTGGTGCATAAAAGTTTTCAAAAGACCAAGCATTTTCTTGTAAGGCATATAAATTTGGGGTTAAATCTTCATCAATTGCATAAGTGTCTAAAGATTCTGCCATAATCATAATGAGGTTTTTATCTTCAAAGATTCCTGTCATACCATTGACTTCATGACCTATTTTTTCATTAAAATAGTTTTCTACTAAGTCATGCATGGTTGATTCTTGTTCGATTTCTTCCCCTCTAATAGCATTTTGTAAATCGATTCTTGCATAGGTGATCACGCCAAACTTACGCATTGCTGTATGAGGTACAACAGGCTGAATATATAAATCATAATCAGAGAAATCATAAATATCATTTGGGTCTTTTTGTGAACTAATCGTTTGTACAGAAATAAACAGACTTAAGAAAGCTAAAAATGCAATCACAAATGGACTAGTAATACGAGCATATTTGATATGAAAAAGCTTATAGTCATATTTTTTTTCAGTTTTAATAACATAGACCATTAAGATAATAGGAATCAAATACCATAGATGGCTCCATTTTAATGATTGAGGTAAGCGGTAAAAGAAGGTTAAGCCTTTTGCTAAATCACCACTTAAGGCAAAAGAATAAAAATTATTAGAAACTAAGAAATAGATATCTTGTGAAAAATACAGTACAACAAGTAAGGAACTAAAAACAATAAACAAATATTTCACGGTTCTAGGTTTAAAGAGTTTTAAAAATAAAAGCGCAAATAATCCGTAAGTTAGTGTGAATAATATGTTCCTTAAAAAGTCAATACTAATGATTTCATGAAATCTAAACTCAAAGAAAAGTACCCTTGCTTTGAAGGTTACTTCTAAGAACAAAATAATAAATACAAATATACCTAAAAGAACAATAGAGGACCTAAAGTTTTGGTTAGCTAATCGTTTCATCATGTTCCCTCCAATCTATCTTTTTTTAGGTATCTCCATTATACTATAATTAATGTAATTATCAAATAGTATCAGTTATAGGATCCAACAAAGTTTTCTTCTTTTTTTATTGACAAACGCACCCTAATTTCATACAATGTTAATAGTCTCAAAATGAGACATTTTTATGGCGGCTGTGGCGAAGTGGTTAACGCTCCGGATTGTGGCTCCGGCATTCGTGGGTTCGATTCCCATCAGTCGCCCCATAAAATTGGGCTATGGCCAAGTGGTTAAGGCATCGGACTTTGACTCCGACATCGGTGGTTCGAATCCACCTAGCCCAGCCACTCTAATTGCGGGTGTGGCGGAACTGGCAGACGCGCTAGACTTAGGATCTAGTTCTTCGGAGTGCAGGTTCGATTCCTGTCACCCGCACCAAATTAGATAAATCAGACATACATAGAGATGTCTTTTTTATTGACAATATACCAGTGATTGAGTTTTTGAATTAATTGGTCTTGAGAATTTACTTAAGCTGTGATAAACTCATAATGTTGTAATACAATTTACACTTTAGAAAGAAGTGCGTAAAATGAATATTTTCTTAGCGGCTAGTTCAACTAGTGGATACGATGCTTTATTATTATTAGGTCTTATGATATTTGTAGGTCTATTTGCTGGACGATTTATTGAAAAATTAAGGGTGCCTAATATTACTGGTTACATTGTTGTTGGGTTAATATTTGGTGGTTTGTTACTTTATACGCATCGTGAATCGCTCATTGATTCTTTTATGTTAATCATGAGTGTTGGTTTAGGGTTTATATCCTTTAGTATTGGGATGGAACTTGACATCAAAAAATTGCTGAGTAGAAGAAATGAAGTATTGGTAATCACTTTTATTCAAGCTATTGCTGCTTTTTTGTTTACAGCAATTGGTTTATTAATATTTAATATACCTTTGCCTATAGCACTTATTTTAGGAGCTATTGCGATTGCAACCGAACCAGGACCAATTTTAATGTTAACTAAACGCCTTCGATCTAAAGGCCCACTTACAGATACTTTGGTGCCATTACATGGGGTAGAAGACGTTTTTGCGATTATTTTATTTGGTGCTGTCTTAGCGTTTGCGGTATCAGACTTTCAAGGGACTGCATTTACTTTTCAAAATATCTTAGAAGGGCCAATCTATGAACTAATCTTTTCAACTTTGATAGGGATTACTATTGGACTCATTTTTAAAACGATTATTAAAGTATTAAAATATGATGACCCAGAAAAAGATACGGTTGTATTTGTTACCGCGCTATCTGCAGTATTACTAGCCGTTGCGATTGCTAACAGAGGATTGCATGTTTTTCATACCCACGTACATTTATCACCCATTTTACTACCGATGATTGTTGGGATTACTTTCGCAAATACCTCAAGTCGAGTTGCTAAGCATGAAACTGAACATGTTATCGATCAATTTTCTCCACCAATTTTAATCGCATTCTTCACCATGGTAGGTGCTGAAATTATTATCATTATTGGTCAAGAAACCTCAAATATTGGATTAACTTATCTTTTAGTAATATCTTTAGTCTATGTCTTATTTAGAGTCTTTGGAAAATTATTTGGTTCTTGGTTTGGGGCTTACATCATGCATAGTGAAGATAGTGTAAAAAAATATCTGGGATTTTGTTTGTTGCCACAAGCTCAAGCAGCTATCGGGTTAGCTTTTTATAGTCGTAATGCCCTTCATGATGATTACTATGGTAATTTAATCTTAGTGGTTGTCTTAATTAGTGCCCTTATATATGAACTCTTTGGACCACTTGGGGTTAGAATATCGCTTGTTCGTTCAAAAGAATCACAACTTGGTGTCCCAGAAAACAACCATCATTAAAAATAGATAAAGTAAAAGACATGCCTTTTTGAATAAAGGCATGTCTTTTTTAATTTACTAGTTATTTGGTAATAATGAGTAGAAGTTCTCTTATGATTTTTGATGCAGTTGCAGTTGAGACACCACTAGGGTCATAATGAGGCGCTAATTCAACCACATCGCATCCAACAATATTATAATCTTTTAATAGATATAAAGCATGCATCAGTTCGTGATAACTTAATCCACCAGCTTCTGGTGTTCCTGTGCCCATCATGATACTTGGGTCAAGCGCATCTAAATCAAGGGTAAGATAAATAGCTTTATCTTTTAAAGCCTTGACTTTTTGACTAAATGTATTAATGGTAAATGGCTCAATATAGTGATTTTCTTGCGCAAATTGAAACTCTTCTTTCATGCCTGAACGGATACCAAATTGATAAAGTTTGTTTGGTCCAGTTAAATCAGATATGCGTCTTAAAACTGTCGCATGGGATAGTTTTTCTCCAAAAAACGTATCACGTAAATCGGTATGGGCATCGATATGAATGACATGAACATCAGGGTGCTTTTCAATAACGGCTTTAAATGCTGGAAGGCTTACTAGATGTTCACCACCTATCATAAAGGGACGTTTATCATCGCTAATGATTTTTTTTGTGGTTTCATAAATTGAATCTAATGATCGCTCTTTAGCCCCAAAATAAATATCAACATCGCCAATATCTGCGATTTGAACATCGGTTAAACTTTTGTCTAAGTAAGGTGAATAAACTTCTAGGTTCTCAGAATCAATACGGATAATATCTGGCGCAAACCTTGTACCTGGTCTGTAGCTAACTGTCCCATCAAAGGGTGCGCCAAATAATATTGTTTGTGCATCTTCATAAAGATTATCGCAAGCGATAAAAGTAACAACTTTATTCATTTTCTAAAGCCTCTTTCACATAGGTTGGTAACATAAAAGCTCCAACATGTAATTCAGAATTATAATACTTTGTTTTAAGGTTGAATGCTTCCCAAGTTTCCTTTTTATGGTCTTTTAAAGGATGATACTTTTTAGAGGCAAAGCCAAAGAGCCAGTGCCCTGAAGGATAAGTTGGTTGATGAAATTGATAGACTGCAGTGATTTCAAAAAATGATTTTATTTTTTTATGAGCGCGATGCATTTCTCTTTTGTCACGATCAAAATAAGGCGATTCATGTTGGTTGATTAAAATGCCATCATCACTTAATGCTTTATAACAATTTTGATAAAAATCATTGGTAAATAGCCCTTCGCCAGGACCAATAGGATCGGTTGAATCAACTAATATAAGATCATAAGATTTTTCTTTTGCGTTTTTCACAAAAGCGAGCCCATCTTCAAAATATAGCGTAATACGACTATCTTGATCAAGTTTACTTGCAGTTAATGGCAAGTATTTTTGTGATAACCTTACCACACGTTCATCAATCTCAACCATATCAATAGATTCAATGGATTCATAACGTGAGATTTCTCTAGCAGTACCGCCATCCCCACCACCAATGATTAAAACACGTTTAATCTTTGGGTTTACAGCCATAGGGACATGGCTAATCATATCGTGATAAATAAATTCATCTTTTTCATTTGCCATCATGAGATTATCTAGTGTAAAGAAAACACCAAAAGTATCAGATTGATAGAAATCTATGACTTGAAAAGGGCTTTCCTCATGGTGTAAATGTTTTGTATAATCAATACTAAAATGAGCATCTTTTGCCCATGATTCTGTATAACGTTTCATCGTTGAATCCTCCTTTAAGGCGTTAAAACTTTTATATAAATATGATCGTTTTTCTCGTGTGAACCGATAAGAATTGCTTCTTGTTTAACAAAATAATAGTAATTATCAATTACTTCTTTAGTGATGCGTTCACCTGGCACGACTAAAGGAATACCTGGTGGATAAATCATGATTGAATCAGCAGCAATCATCGATTCTGTTTGAGAAAGTTCCATTAAAGTACTATGTTTGAAAAATGCTTGTCTTGGGGTGTAAATCATTTCGGGGATATTTAATTCTATTTTTTTCATTACGGCTCTTGGTTTTAACGGATAAAGTTTACTAAATCGCCTAAAGCCTTCGATTAGTTGATTAATAGATTCCATGGTATCACCAAGACTAATAATCGCTAAAACAATATGAGTTTCGCCAAGTTCAAGTTGGATGTTGAAGTGTTCTTTAAATAAATCATAAACTTTAAAGCCGCTCATGCCATAAGCACTAACATCAACGGTTAATTTTGTATGATCATGAGCGTAAATTCCGTCCCCATCTAAAATCGAACTGTTTAATACTTTAAACCCTTCAATTTGATTAATGTGTGCTTTGGCGTGATTAGCAAGCATATCTATTTCTTTAAATAAGGAATCTTTATTTAATGCAAGATGTTGTCTTGCGACATCTAGTGAAGCCAGTAATAAATAACTTGCACTAGAAGTTTGTGATAAGTTAATGGTTGAACGTAATTTGCTATAAGGGACTAGTCCATTATTATGAAGCAAGATAGAACTTTGAGTTAAACTACCACCGGTTTTATGCATGCTAATGGTGGCTAAGTCAGCTCCAAGTGTCATTGCTGAAACTGGGAAACTTTCATGAAGCGAAAAGTGACTTCCATGAGATTGATCTACTAATACAATCATGTTCTTATCATGGGCAAAATCAATAATTTCCTTTAAGTTAGAGGTATAGCCAAAATAATTAGGATGAAGTAATAAAATGGCTTTTGCATCTAGGTTATTCAGTATTGTTTCTTTGACTGCATCTAGCGTTAATCCCATAGAAATACCGCTATCATCATGAATAACTGGATCAATGTATATAGGTTTAGCACCAGATAATATCAACCCATTATAAGCTGATTTATGCATATTTCTTGGCATTATAATTTTATCGTTATCGCGACAGGTTGCTAAAATCATGTTTTGAACCCCACTAGTTGAACCATTCACTATAAAGAAAGCATGATCAGCTTCAAATAAATCGGCTGCTAATTCCTCAGCTTCTTTAATCACACTAACAGGATTTGATAAGCTATCAAGCTCTTTCATACTGTTGACATCTAGTTTAAATATTGCTTCACCAACATCATCGATAAAGCGCTTAGCTATGCCTTTTCCCATTTTGTGACCAGGGACGTCAAAGGGTGTAACATTTTGTTTTAAACCATAATGCACTAACGCGTCATAAAGCGGTGCTATTGAATGGTTATTTTTCATAGAGATTCATTCCATAGAAAATTTCTTTCATTTCTTTTTTTAAATTATTAAGTAGATTTTTTTGACGCGCATTGGTTAAATCGCTTGCGTTTTTACCAAATAAATAATTGTCTAAATCTAATTCTTTTAACATCATTTTCGTGTGGAAAATATTTTCTTGATAGATGTTAACATCAATAAGTGTGTACATATCTAAAGTTTCTTCTTTTATAAAATCTTGGATGGTATCGATGTCATGGTCCATAAATACTTTTTTCCCATTAGCTAAACGCGTAAATCCACGAACACGGTAATCTACAGTAATAATATCTGAATCGAAACTTGAAATTAAATAATCTAGTGCATTTAGTGGTGAAATTTCACCACAGGTAGAAACATCAATATCAACTCTAAACGTTGAAACTCCTTTTTCAGGATGAGATTCTGGGTATGAATGCACGGTAATGTGTGATTTATCTAAATGGGCTAATAAAGTATCATTTTTAAGTGATAAATTCCCTGCGTTACACGATTCATCTAGCGCATGAAGCGGGACAGGCTCTTCACTGATTAAGATGGTAACACTAGCACCTTGTGGTTCGTAATCTTGTTTAGAAATATTTAAAATGTTTGCACCTATTCTTGCTGTTACTTCTTCTAAGATTTCTGTTAGACGTTTTGAATTATACATTTCATCGATATATTCTATATAAGCATCTCGTTCCTTTTTGGTTTCAGTAACACATATATCGTAAATATTGAAACTTAATGATTTTGTTAAGTTATTAAATCCATATAAGGCAAGTTTATTGTTAGTCATTGCTTAACTCAATTATTGCGTTTTTCAAAGCGTCTACACGGTCTAGTTTTTCCCATGGTAAGTCTAAGTCAGTACGACCAAAATGTCCATAGGCTGCGGTTTGTCTATAAATAGGTGCTTTTAAGTTTAAGGATTCTATAATTGCACGGGGTCTTAAATCAAAGACATTTCTAATCGCTTGAATAATCGTTTCTTCATCAACATGATTAGTACCAAAGGTATCAACACGAATACTTGTAGGTTCAGCAACACCAATAGCATAAGAGAGTTGAATTTCAGCACGGTCAGCTAAGTCCGCCGCAACAACATTTTTAGCAACATAACGTGCAGCATATGCCGCACTTCGATCAACTTTAGATGGATCTTTTCCACTAAAGGCACCACCACCATGGCGTGCATATCCACCATAAGTATCAACAATGATTTTACGTCCAGTTAAACCACTATCACCATGGGGTCCACCAGTAACAAATTTTCCTGTTGGATTAATATAAATTTTGGTTTTATCATCAATTAGATCTTGAGGAATAATTGCGTTAATAACATGTTTTTTAATATCAGCATGAATTTGTTCTTGTTTAATATTAGGAGCATGTTGGCTTGATACAACAATCGCATCGATACGAATAGGTTTATCAAACTCATCAAATTCAATGGTGACTTGTGTTTTACCATCAGGTCTAAGGTAAGTTAATGGGCCATTCTTCCTTACATAACTTAAACGTCTTGCAAGTTTTTGCGCCAATACCGCTGTAATAGGCATATATTCAGGAGTTTCGTTTGTCGCATACCCAAACATTAAACCTTGATCGCCTGCACCTTGTTCTAAATACGCGCCACGGCCTTCATCAACACCCATAGCAATATCAGGTGATTGGGGATCAATCGCCACTAACACACCCATTGTTTCAGCATCAAAACCATATTTTCCACGGTCATAACCGATTTCTTTTACTGTCTCTCTTACGATTTTTTGAATATCAACATAAGTCGTTGTAGTAATTTCTCCCATAACGAGTACTAACCCAGTTGTAACAGCGGTTTCACATGCAACACGTGCATTAGGATCATCCGCTAAAATGCTATCTAAGATAGCATCAGAAATTTGATCACAGATTTTATCTGGATGCCCTTCTGTTACAGATTCTGAGGTAAATAATTTGCGATTTTTCATAAAAATCAGTCCTTTCAAAATAGAGTCGATATTATTGTATCAAAAAGATTAGTAAATGCAAGAAAAATATATTAGTTTTTCTAATTATTTTGTATAGTATTACTATACTTATTTTAAGTGTATATAAAAAGGCATTACTTTGCCTTTTTTCTCATTATAGCTCACTTAATAATTGCTCTACATGTCCTTGTGCAGAGACTAATTTATAAGTTTTAATCATCTTGCCTTCTTCATCAAAAATAAACGTGTTACGCGATACTTTTGGTTTACCATTTTCATCAACAACCGCGCCAAGTTTAGAAATTAAATTTAAATCAGGATCACTTAGTAATAAATTGCTAATCATTTGCTTGTTGATAAAATTTTTATGGGATTTGACGCTATCTTTGCTTAAGCCAATAATTTTATAGCCTTTAGCTTCAAAATCTTCACGATAATAAGTAAAATCCTTAGATATAATGGTATCATCGATGGCATTATCTTTTGGATAGATGTATAAAATCAACTTTTTACCTAAAAAATCACTCAATGAATATTTTAAGCCATCATCACCAAATAGCTTGATGCTTAAATAGTCCAAATGATTACCTCCTTTTTTATTTTTCAACGGTACAGGATCGTAACCACCTTTTGAAAAAGGATTACACCTTAATATTCTCCAAACCGTTAAAAAACTTGCAACAAAAAAATTACGTTTTTCGTAAGCTTCTTTTGCATAATGGCTACAAGTTGGTGTATATTTACAAGTTGGGGTTGTGTTTTTTGTTACGTTTTGATACCAGCCAATCCATTTAATCATTAATTTTCTCATTGTCATACCTCAATTTAATCTTACCACTACTATAATTATACTTCAAATAAGACACTAATACTTTAAATTAACATAAAAAGGCTTTGCAGGTGAATAACCATTCAGTTTTTTACGAAGTAAATAACGGTAAAGCGCTTAAAAATGCCGTTTTATAATAGACAAATATGCAAAGCTATGGTATCATAAACAAGGTGATAATATGTCTAAAGAATCAAGCGTTGAATTATTTTTTGACTATATTGATACAATCGGCTTAGCGTTATATGACTATGATAAAACGATGTATCTTAAAAGTATTAATGAAGCATTAAGTTATTTATTAGATGACCAATTAGAAAATGAATACCCAGAAAAGATCGTTAAACTTTTCAAACAAGAAAAAGCCAAAATTACAAATCAGTCATTTGACAAAGAAATGATTAGAAAAGCCATTCAACTTGCTTTGTTAAGAGGTTTTAAACATGCTAAAATCACCAATGCTCAAATGACACCAGATTCTATTGGAATATTCATCAGCTACTTAATTAAAAAACTCTACAAAGAAAAAGCATTAGATACTGTATTTGATCCGCTCATTGGAACTTCAAATTTAGTAGCTACATTATATAACCATTATGGAAAACCATTTAAAATAGTCGGTGTTGATGATGATGCTTTAATGTGTGATCTTGCTCGCAATATCTTAGATGCTTTAGCCATAGACCATCAAATATACTTTCAAGACACATTAACTTTTTTAGCTGAACAAGTGGACTTAATCATAACTGACTTTCCACCTCAAGATAAAACCCATCAATCGATGTATTTACCCTATCACGCGATTGTACACCATTTAGATCATTTAAAAAGTGAACATTATTTTATAGCGTTAATAGAAAATGATTTTTTCGAACAAAAGCAACAAGCGTTATTTAAAGAACTTATAACACCTAAAGCACATTTATTTGGTCTTATTAAACTAGATGAAGGTTTATTTAAGACTCATGCAAAAAGCCTATTAATTTTAAAGAAAAAAACCCATGAAACTGATACGCTTAAAGATTTCTTAATCGTAGACTTACCTAGTTTTACAGATCTTGAAAACTTTAATAAAGCACTCAGCAACATGGAAGAATGGTTCAAAAAGAAAGAGGTCGATGTACAATGAAAATCATGGCAGTAAACGCAGGGAGTTCATCCTTAAAATTTCAATTATTAGAAATGCCTAATGAAACGGTTGTTACAAGTGGTGTTGTAGAGCGTATTGGTCTACCTAACGCAGTTTTCACCATTAAAACTAACGGTGAAAAATATTCAGAAACACTTGAAATAAAAGATCATGCAGTAGCAGTTAATATGTTACTTGAAAAACTCGTTGAGTTAAACATTGTTGAAAGTTATGACGCTATTAAAGGTGTTGGCCACCGTGTCGTTCATGGGGGAGAGAAATTTTCAGATTCTGTTTTAATTACGGATGAAGTTATTCGTGCTATAGAAGAGGTAAGTGATTTAGCGCCGCTTCATAATCCTGCTAACTTAACAGGGATTAAAGCTTTTCAAAAAGCGTTACCTAATGCCCCTCAAAGTGCAGTTTTTGATACAGCATTCCACCAAACGATGTCAGAAGATGCGTATATGTATTCAACGCCTTATGAATGGTATCAAAAATATCGTGTTAGAAAATATGGTTTCCATGGTACAAGTCACAAATATGTTTCTCAACGCGTTGCAGAGATACTAAATCAAGATGTTAAAACATTAAAGACTATTGTTTTACATATTGGCAATGGCGCAAGCATTTGTGCTGTAAAAGGTGGCATAAGTGTTGATACCTCAATGGGATTTACACCACTTGCAGGTATTTCAATGGGGACGCGTAGTGGCGATATTGACCCAGCAATCATTGAATTTATTACAACAAAAGAAAATAAAACCGTTCAACAAGTTATGAACGATTTAAATAAAGCTAGTGGTTATTTAGGAGTTAGTAATGTTTCAAGCGACTCTAGAGACCTATGGGATGCCGCTTATAAAGGTGATGAACGTAGCTTACTAGCAATTAAAAAACAAGCCAAACAAATTGCTGATTATATAGGATCTTACGTAATCACAATGGGTGGCGTTGATGCGATTGCCTTTACTGCAGGAGTTGGAGAAAACGCTCCAAATACTAGAGAACTTATTGTTGAACGCATCAAAGATGCTTTAGGCGCAGAATTAGACGAAGAAAAAAATAAAGCTCGTGGCGTCGAGACAATCATTTCAAGTGAAGCTTCTAAAGTTAAGTTATTACTTGTTCCTACGAATGAAGAAGTAATGATTGCAAGAGATACTGTCCGATTAATGAAAGATTCTCAAAAATAAAAAAAGAAAAAAACGATGCTGCACATATTATACGATTGAAGGAGGTATAATATGAAACGCATTGTTTTTTTATGGTTTATGATAGGGCTAATGATGTCAACACTTCCATCCCTATCTGCAAAAGATTCAACAATATTTTACGCAAATAATACAGAAATCGAAATTATTGAAGATTCACCTACCGCAAAAAAAGTACAATTTTCAGGTTCAGCGAATTTTGAAGTCATTTTAGGCGATGATAACACACTTGTTGGTGTTAATGGAGCGGCATATCACCAAGAAAACTATATCTTATATGGGTATCAAAATGAGAATCTTATTGATACAGCTTATGATGGGTTTATCGTTTTTTATAATGAACTTGGAGAAGAAACGTTTAGACATGTATTTGATTTAGGCGAACAAGAAGAGTTTATAGGCTTATATAATCTAAACGATACATTGATTTACCATTTGAGACAGTCTATTACTAATGAAAATGGGGATCATGTGCACGAAAAGGATTATTTTATTCGCTTTGATGAAGATCATGAACACTATGATTTTACTAGGTTTAAAGAACAGATGATTAGAGTTGATATTATTGAAGATTATATCTATTTAAGTCATAAACATCATGGAGACTATCATGTTGCTTTTAACAAGGATTTTGATGTGTTATATGATGGCGTATTATATGGGGCAGTAAATTATGGTACATACTTTAATCAAATTGATTTAACGTTGTTAAATGGCGGTTATTTAAATGAAGAATATATCAATAAAGATATATCAGTTGACTATCCGGGTTATTATGTTGTCAATTATAAAGACAATATTTACACGTTTGTGCTTCATCCACTAGTAGAAGGCATTAAAGCCAATGATATCCGAAATGAACCGGTGACTTTATTTGTGAGTAATGGTTATTTATTGCTTAATGATGATCTATTCATCAATGAAACAACCATTGATGAACCAGGTCATTATACGCTGACGATTGAAGGCGTTAATGATTACGTTTTAGAAATTCCTTTCACAATCACCAGTAATTTAGAAGGAATCTATCATAATCAACGCTACTTTGAAGCCAAAACAATCACGTTTAATGGCTTAGCCTATTTAAATAATCGTTTAATTGAGTCACCCCATAAAATTGAAGAGTCAGGCGTTTATACGCTAACCATATTTGGTGAAAATAATTATCAAGAAACACATCAGTTTGAAGTAGAGATTGATGAATCAAAAGAAACATTAAAAGAAACGTTAATGTATGTGGAAATCTCATTAATCGCTTTAGCACTAACAGGCATCCTTGTGCTTTTTATCAAACTTAAAAAACAAGCCTAATCATGCATCTTAACCATTTTGGTTAAGATGTTTTCATATAATTCCATCATGATTTAAAGTGTTTCATGATACAATTATAAGTAAGAAATAGGTGATTAGATGGTTAGTTTATTTTTAGAGACAGCCTATAGTTTTAACGGGTCAAATATTAAAATAGATACCCTCATAAAAAAAGCAAAAGCGTATCAATATTCTACGCTTGTTTTGACTGATACAAAAATGCATGCAGCCTATAAATTTTATCAACTTTCTAAAGCGGCTCAAATAAACCCAATTATTGGATTACAACTTAAAGCTGAATCGTTACTCAATACAGAAGGTATTTTCTTCAATGCTTATGCAAAGAGTGAACAAGGGTACCAAAACTTACTAAAACTTTCTAGTTTACAAAGTTTTAATGAAGTTTTACCCCTTAACCTAATAAAAAAATACACGAAAGATGTCTCTTTTTTAATTCTTCCCCATAAAGGTGACTTTTTCCAACTCATTCATGATGAGCGTCAATTTAATCAAGTTATAAACGAACTTAAAACATTTATAGATACACTTTATTTTGGGTTTAATGAGGATTTTAAACCAATGTTTACGGTAGATAAAGTCAATCTATTACCCCTTGATTATGTATTTTATTTAGAAGAAGATGATAACACGATTCATAAAACACTATGCGCAATTTATCAAAATGAAACCACAATTTTTAAAGATTATCCTGCGTACTTTAAACCTAAAGAGGCATTTAATTATAAACCATCACTATTAAATCATTTAAATCAGTTTGTTAAAGATCATACACTAAGCTTAAGTGAAAAAACACCATCTTTACCCATTTTTAAAAACACGCATAACTTATCTTCAAATGAGTATTTAAACGCCTTAAGCCATAAGGGTTTAGACAAACGATTAAAGGGTTATAAAGGTGATAAAACTGTTTATATTACCCGCTTAAAAGAAGAATTATCAACCATTCATACTATGGGGTATGACGATTATTTTTTAATCGTTTGGGATGTTATAAGGTATGCAAAAAAGGAAGGCATATTAGTAGGACCAGGGCGCGGGAGTGCACCAGGTAGCTTAGTCGCTTATTCACTTGGCATTACCGATATTGATCCAATTCAATTTGGTTTATTGTTTGAACGTTTCTTAAATAAAGACCGTATCTCTATGCCTGATATTGATATTGATTTTCCTGATAGAAAAAGAGAAACCATGATTGAATATACCATAAATAAATATGGTAAAGAATATGTCAGCTATATTTGTACGTTTGGAACATATTTAAAGAAAAGTGCATTAAGAGAATCCGCTAGGGTTTTTCAGATTGAGAAAAAATATATAGAAGAAATGGCTAAAAAACTTGATCACTATGACTCAATAGATGCCATGATCAAGGAGAACTTAGATGTTCAAAATCGGATGCAACAGCTTAAACCCATCAACCATTGGTTAAAGACCGCAAGTAAACTAGAAGGCTTACCAAAACATGTATCAACGCACGCTGCTGGGATTATTTTAAGCCATGAGCCCATTGTTTTATATTCAGCCATTCAAGAAGGACTAAATCAACATTACCAAACCCAATATGCTATGGAAGATTTAGAAGCGATTGGGCTTTTGAAAATGGACTTTTTAGGGTTAAGAAATTTAACGATGATTGAAGATATCTTAGCGCTGATTAAAAAACATGAAAACGTAACGCTTAATTTATACCAAATTCCGTTAGATGACCCAGCTACCTTTAAATTATTAAGAGAAAAATCACCAACAGGGATTTTTCAACTGGAATCTTCAGGGATGCGTCGTTTGATTAAAGATATGCAAATGAAGTCGTTTGATGATATTGTAACCATATTAGCACTTTTTAGACCAGGTCCTATGCAAAGTATTGACACTTACTTAAAACGTCGTTTCAAAAAAGAAACCATTGAATATATTGATCCCATACTAGAACCGATTTTAAAGGAAACTGAAGGTATCTTACTTTACCAAGAACAAATCATGGCTATCGCATCAAAATATGCTGGTTATTCCATGACTGAAGCGGATTTGTTAAGACGTGCAGTGAGTAAAAAAAGTGAGACCATCTTGCAAAATGAACGTAAACGCTTTGTAAAAAAAGCTCAAGCTTTAGGGAAAAATCCAGAAAAATCCAATCAAATTTATGATTATATTGTGACTTTTGCGAATTATGGTTTCAATAAATCTCATTCAGTTGCTTATGCAACGATTGCTTATTGGATGGCTTATTTAAAAGCGAATTATCCTGCTTACTTTATTGCGGTATTAATGCAAAGTGCTTTAGCTACAGAAGCGCTTATGAGGGAATATATTCAAGAAGCAGCCCTACTTAATATCACCATAAGTCCACCGCATATTAATCATAGTGATACGTATTTTGTCTATAAAAATAAAACGCTATATTATCCTTTAACGGGGATTAAAAATATTGGTAAAACCCTTGCGGAAAACATCGTAAAATTACGTGAAAATGGCTATCAGTCATTGATAGACTTTATTCAAAAAACCAATCAAGTCATCAACAAGCGTGCTTTAGAATATCTTATATATTCAGGTGCTTTAGATACATTTGGCTTATCTAAACGAACAATGATTGAAAATATTGAAGCGATTACGCACTATTTAAGTTATCAAGGGATTAATAATCTTGAATATGAATATAATAAAAAAGAAGAATTTGAAGAAGCCTTACTAAAACACTATGAAACTGAAGCAATGGGCTTTAATTTATCCATGCATCCATTAAAAGCATACGAAGCATTATTAAAACAACCAACAATCTACCAAGTCGGTGACTTAGAAGCACTACCTTTAAATAAAACGATTAAACTGCTTGCTTATGTTTCTAAAATAAAAGAAATTAAAACAAAGAATAATGAACCTATGGCATTTTTTCAGTTAGAAGACCAATACAATAAAATTGATGCAGTGTGTTTCCCAAACGCTTACATAAAAGTGAAGGCTTTTATTGAGCACTCGGATGTGTTATTATTTGAAGGGAAGAAGGCCATTAAAAAAAATGCGTCACAATTTGTGATTGAAAAGGCAAATCTTATCACAAAAAAAGATTAAAAGAAGGTGTTTTCATGAAAAACATTGCAGTGCTAACCTCTGGTGGGGATGCGCCTGGAATGAATATGGCAATTCGTGCCATTGTCCGTAGTGGATTCCATTATGGATTTAAAGTTTATGGGATTTATAATGGCTATAAAGGATTAGTTGAAGACGAAATTAAACCAATGACCCGCGAAACGGTATCTCGTATATTAAATCGTGGCGGAACCATTTTAGGAAGCGCAAGATTTCCTGAGTTTGTTGAAGAAAAATATCAAGATATTGCGATTGAAAACTTAATTAAACGTGACATCGGTGGCTTGGTTGTTATTGGTGGTGATGGAACGTTTAATGGAGGCTTAGCCCTTCATAAAAAAGGCATTAAAATCATGGGTTTACCAGGTACTATTGACAATGATATTCCATCAACTGACTACACCATTGGATTTTTTACTGCCCTAGATACTGCGGTTGAATCCATCGATAAATTAAGAGATACCTCATTTTCACATAGACGTTGTAGTGTTGTTGAAGTTATGGGAAGACATTGTGGTGATTTAGCGCTTTATGCAGGCATTGCCGTTGGCAGTGAATTTATCATAACCCCAGAAACAGGGTTTGACCGTGATAAAACGCTTGAAGCCGTTAAAAGTTCGTATGAACGTAATAAACGCCATGCGATTGTTGTTGTTACTGAAAAGATGATTGATGTCAACAAACTTGCTAAAGATATTCAAAAACATACAGGCTATGAAACACGCGCAACTGTTTTAGGGCATGTACAACGCGGCGGGACACCAAGTGCTTTTGACCGAGTTATGGCAACTGAAATGGCAGAATATGCTGTAGAACTACTAAGTCGTGATATCGGTGGTCGCATTATTGGTCAAAGAGGATTGAAAGTCGTTGATTACGATATTGTTGAAGCATTAAACATGAAAAAAGATATATCGAACAAACGCTATGGTTTAGTTGGTAAGCTTGTAAATAGGAGGGAATCATGATTCCATTTAATCAAACGAAGATTGTTTGTACTATAGGTCCTGCAACACAAAGTAAAGCTATGATGAGAAAACTTGTGTTAGCTGGGATGGACACGATGCGTCTTAATTTTTCTCATTCAACGTATGAAGAACATAAAGAACGTTTGGTCACTTTAAATGAGCTCAATGAAGAATTAGGAACAAACGTTGCTTCATTACTTGATACGAAAGGGCCAGAGATTAGAACCCATCTGTTTAAAGGGGGTTCAGCAACGATTACTATTGGCTCAACTGTAAAAATCCATATGGATGAAATCTTAGGTGATGAAACAGCCTTTAGTGTAACCTATAAAGATTTATATAAAGATGTCAAAATAGGTGGAACCATTGTTGTTGATGATGGCTATTTATTGCTTAAAGTAGTTAGTGTTGATAAAGATAATAAAGTAATTGTTACTGAAGCGTTTAATACACATACCATAAAAGATAGACGCGGGATTAATATTCCAGGTATGAAACTAAACTTAGACTATATTTCTGATAAAGATCGCCAAGATATTATTTGGGGATGTGAAAACAATGTTGATTTTATTGCAGCAAGTTTTGTTAGAAAAAAAGAAGATGTTTTAGCAATAAGAAAAATTTTAGAAGATAATTGCAAAGAAAAAAAGATTCAAATTATTGCGAAAATTGAAAATCAAGAAGGCGTGAATAACCTTGATGAAATTACAGATGTAGTAGATGGGGTTATGATTGCCCGAGGAGACTTAGGGGTAGAAGTAGCGCCAGAAGAAGTACCCGTTATCCAAAAGAAAATCATTCAAATGTGTCATGAGAAAAATAAAATTAGCATCACTGCAACACAAATGCTAGAAAGCATGCAAGAACATCCTCGTCCAACCCGTGCTGAGGTTAGCGACATTGCGAATGCAATTTTAGATGGAACAGACGCTATTATGTTAAGTGGTGAAAGTGCTATTGGGAAATATCCCATTGAAAGTGTTAATGTCATGCAAGCTATTGCAAAACGCTTAGAAGTAGAAATAAACCGTAAAAACTTTATCGAGCGTGCTAGTAAACATGCAGATAACGATATCCCAACAAATATCGCCGTAAGTGTTGCCTATTCTGTTTTACAAGGTCATGCAAACTTAGTCATAACCCCAACGGTTTCAGGCAATACCGCAAGACTGATTTCTAAATTTAGACCAAACACTAAAATACTTGCCTTAGTACCAAATAAACAACTAGCTCGTAGTTTAGCATTAAATAGCTGTGTCCATCCAGTACCGTTCTTACTAGAAAATGATACTGAAGCTTTAGTTAGAAATAGTATGGACTACGTTGTAAAAGAAGGCTATGTAACTAAAGGAGACCGCGTTATATTAACCGGGGGCTTCCCAATTGGAACTAAAACAAACAGTTTAAGAATCTTAGATGTTGAATAAAAGTTGGATTTTTCCAACTTTTTTTATTTTTCTATTTACAACATATACATTGTATGCTACTATACATCATATAGTACCGTTGATTGTATGATAGTGAGGTGTAACCATGAGCATTCAACTAAAGAAAGGCATTTTAGATTTATGTGTCCTTTCACGCCTAAAGTATGATGATACTTACGGCTATGATATCTATCAATCGATTGATAAGATATTAGGAATCAGTGAAAGTACCATCTATCCAATTCTAAGAAAAATGGTTCATGAGGGATATTTAGATACTTATTTAAGAGAATCACCCGATGGACCCCCAAGAAAGTATTTTAAAATCACAAGGAAAGGACGCATCAAATTAGATCAACTTACTGATGAGTGGGACGGCTTTAAACGTAGAGTTGAAGATTTAATTGTGAGGTAGATAAAAATGAAAAAGAAATTTCTAAGAGAACTGGCTTATTATTTAAGCCCATTAAGTAAAGAAGAACGTGATGAGATTTTAAGATTTTATGAAGAACGATTTTATACCAGCATGATGTATGAAGGTAAAAGTGAAGATGAGGTATTAGATGAGCTTGAATCACCAAGACAAATTGCACGCAATGTTTTGGATGAATATGGCTATTCGACAAAACTGCCAGTGTTTCAACCCAAACAAGTTCAATCTCAAAAAGAAGCTTATTATAAAAATGATCAAGATGAAAAGCATACTAATCAGTCGCCTAGTCTAGTTTCAATCCTTTTATTAATTGGATTTGATGTTATTATATTAACTGGCCTTGTTGGTGGGCTAATCGGATTATTTTTCGGTTTAGCAGGTGGATTGTTTGCCTTCATGGCGGGGACTTTAATTGATCCTTTGATAAGTGGCACTAGTTCTGATGTTTATTACACACTGCTTATTCTTGGTATTAGTTATTTATGGTTCTTACTGATTCTTTGGATTTATGATGTCATTATTGGGTTCTTTAGCTGGTTAGTTAGAATCCATATAAATACTTTTAAAGTAAATGTTGGTAAAAATATTCCTAAATCGATTAAACGATTTAGTATTGGCTATAACATTAAAAAAAGACCCGCTTTAAGAAAAACTAAAAGTCTAGTAAGTTTTGTTGTTGTCATCGTAATCTTTTTCAGCGGATTTATGTTAATAACCGCAGGATCATTTTCATTAGAAGACTTAAATTATCAAACGATTGATTTTGAAGAAACCAAAACCATTAGCGAAACACCCGTTGATCCTTGGAGCATAAACACAAACGTCGATTTTGGAGAAATCATGATTGTAAGGACATCATCAAACGTCATCCGTGTTCATGGAACCACGCTTGAAGATTATCCACATGAAATTACTATTGATGAGACGAACCAAGCCATCACTATTACCAATGAGTTTGATGAACTCATTTCCTTTAGACTTATATTTAACTTGTTTACACAAACACCTAGTATAACGATTGAAATTCCTGAAACAGTTGATATTAGTACTATTGACATTAAAGGGACCAATGGCAAAATTAATATTGCAGACTTTTCTTTAGATAACTTAAATATTGAATCAACCAATGCATTAGTCAAACTTGATGATTTAACCGTCGTAATTAGAGTCACGGTTGATACGACAAATGGCGATATCGTTTTGAATCGTGTTCAAGCAAATAGTATTGACTTAAAGACTACCAATGGACGTTTTACCTTAAATGAAGTTGATGCATTTGAATATGACTTAACAACGACCAATGGTGAAATACGACTAGAGTCGTTAAATGAAACCTTAAAAGATGGGGTTAGATTAGTTGCCTCTACTACCAATGGTCGCATTGAAGCTTATGATGTGTATGTTAAAGATGTCGATTTTAGCACAACTAACGGTAATATTGTTTATCGTAATAGTGATTTAACCTTCATATTAGATACGTTTGAACATCAACAAACTAATGGCTCACTCGATGTTAATATACCTGTTCAATAATTCAATGCAATTTATGTGAAACTTATTTTAAATATGATATAATAATATCCGACCGACCATTCGGTCGGGTATTTTATTGAGGTGATAATATGAAAGGATTAATTAATTTTTCTGTACAAAAAGCAATCACGGTCTTTATGGTAGTAATTGCCGTATCAATATTTGGTGTGGTAAGTTTTACGCGATTAACGACCGATTTATTTCCAAATGTTAATGTACCATTCGCCGTTGTTATTACTCAGTATCCTGGGGCTACGCCAGATGAAGTTGAATCTCAAGTCAGTGTACCACTTGAGAGTGTCTTTCAAACTACAACGAACATCGAACAAGTAACCAGTATGAGTAGTGAGAACGTTTCAACCGTTGTGCTAGAATTTAACGCATCAGCCGATATGGATAGCGCAATTATTGAAATGAGAGAAAACTTAAATTTGGTATTAGACACTTTACCAGATGAAGCATCGAATCCAATTATTATTCGTTTAAATCCAGACCTTCTACCTGTTATGACATTTAGTGTGACATATGAAGGAAAAGATTTACAAGCATTAACTGAATGGGTAGATGATGAATTAACCCCGAGAATAGAGCGAGTTCCCGGTGTTGCAAGTTTATCCATAAGTGGTGGTTATGACTCTGAAATACGTGTTATGCTCGATCAAGAAGCGATTGATGACTATAATAATCTTATTCCAGATGAGATGGATTTTGAGATAGACAAAGATGTTATTGAAGGTCTTTTAACCGCACAAAATTTTGCTTTTCCTGCAGGCTTTGTCAAAGTTGAAGGCGTGGATTATTTAGTGCGTGTAGGGGATGGTATCAGTTCGTTTGAAGAAGTTGAGAATCTTGTATTGTTTGATTTAGGTTTCCCTGGGGGTAAATTAACGTTAAGTGACATAGCTACAGTAACTTACGCACCAGCAAATGAGCAAGTATACTCAAAAGTGAATGGTGAAAATGCACTGACAATTACCATTCAAAAACAAAGCGATTTTGCAACAACAGATGTAACAGAAGCGATTAATGCAACCTTAAGTGAAATCTTAAGTGAAGACGATCAAGTTGGGATTACTACCTTACTTGACCAAGGAGAATACATTGAAAGTGCAACAAGTAGTGTTGTTAATAACATCATTATTGGTGCAGCGCTAGCCATTATAATTTTATTTATATTTTTAAGAAGCTTTAGAGTTACATTTATTGTTGGTGTTGCTATTCCAATTAGTTTACTATTTGCAGTTGTCTTAATTTATTTATCAGGCATCACCTTAAACTTAGTCTCATTAGGTGGGTTAGCGCTTGGTATTGGGATGCTTGTGGATAATAGTATTGTTGTAATGGAAAATATTTTTAGACTTAAAAAACAAGGGGCTTCAAACAAAGAAGCAGCAATTAAAGGAACCTATCAAGTGGCTGGGGCAATTACTGCAAGTACGCTGACAACGATTGGGGTATTTTTACCAGTTATGTTTATTGAAGATTTCATCAGAGAAATTTTTTATCAATTAGCACTAACAGTAACCTTTAGTTTAATTGCATCATTAGGGATTGCTTTAACACTAGTGCCTAGTATATCAACTAAAGTACTTAATGAAGATGAAACATTAGATGATACCAATGAGACATCAAGTTTTAGTAAAATTAAAGCCATTTATACTAAAATCCTAGAAGGATTCTTTAAAGTTAAGTATGTTGCTATATTTGCTGTGTTAGCCTTATTTGTAGGATCGATTTATTTAGCAACATCTAATGGTTTTGAGTTCTTTCCTGCAAGTGATGAAGGGACTTTAAACGTTACCCTTGAAATTGATCCAAATGAACCTGTAACCTTTGATGAGTTTACTGAGAGTTTGGATGATTTATATGAAGACCTAAGTGCTTATGATGATATAGAAACGGTTGGAATATCGCTTGGTAGTGGGAATTTTAACCTTATGCAAAATTCAACAGATAGCGCAAATTTAAATATAGTATTAAAACAAGATAGAACTTTATCAACCCAAGCGATGAGTGATGAAATAACGAATATTTTAGAAACAAATTATAGTGATTTTGTTTTTGAAATTACAGGCACTCAAGGCGATATTTCTGCCTTAACTGGTTCAGGGATTCAGTTAGAATTAAAAGGACCAGATTTAACTGTTTTAAGAGAACAAGCTGATTTACTAGCAGCCGAACTTGATGGGATTGAAGGTATAGAAGAAATTGATAAAGGCTTTGGAAGAGAAACTCAGGAAATAAAAATTACAGTAGATAAAGATGAAGCCATTAAATATGGATTAACCGTTGGTCAAATTCTAGAATTTTTTGGAAATTATTTAAGTGGCCCTTCAGCGATTGGATCTGTCAATATTAACGCCCATACTTATGATATAACCGTTTATGATGAAGGTGAAACTGACCGAGAAGATATTAATGATTTAGACAGCTTAAGAAATTTAGTTGTCGGTCAAACATTAGACCCACTTGATCCGCAACCTGTCTTATTAAGCGATGTTGCAGAAGTTACAGTAGAACCAGGTTTTGCCTCAATCAATCGTGTGGATGGTTCACGTGCGCTAACGATGGATGCAACACTAGAAAGTGGTTATAATGCGACCCTCGTTAGTGAAGATGTTGCCGAGGTTGTTGAAGATTACGACCTACCAACTGGGTATGAAATCAATATACTTGGTGAAAGTGAAGAAACCATGAATGCCTTAACTAATTTATTACTAGCAGGTGTCTTAGCGATTGCGATTGTTTATATGATTATGGCAAGTCAGTTCCAATCATTAACGTATCCGTTTATCATCATGATTACCATACCACTAGCCTTTACAGGTGGATTTATGGTCTTGTTCATGTTTGATTTACCCGTTAGTATCGTTGCTGTTATAGGCCTGATTATTTTAGCAGGTGTTGTTGTTAATAACGGGATTGTCTTGGTTGATTACATCAATCAATTACGAGAAGAAGGTTATGAGTTAAAAGAAGCTATTTATGAAGCGGGTAGAATTAGACTCCGACCAATATTTATGACGGCTCTTACAACCATTTTAGCTCTTATGGGCTTAGCGCTTGGATTAGGAGAAGGCTCAGAACTGATTCAACCAATTGGACTAACAGCTGTCGCTGGTTTAATTTATGCAACCTTCTTAACGATTTTTATTGTTCCACTTATGTATGATATCGTTACAAGAAAAGGACGTTATATATTTGGCGCATTCTTCGCACTGAGTGCTTTAGCTGCAGCAATATATTTTACCTTAAGCAGTTTAGCACTTGCATTAGGGTTTTATACGCTTACTATTATAATTATCTTACTCATGATATTCTTACCAAAACGTAAAAAAGAAGATAAGGTAACTATAAATGATGATCACTTCGATGATTTAATCAAGAAGGTGATAAACTGATGCAAGAAAAAAAACAACTTATTCTTAAAGCAGTTTTAGATTTTTTAACCAAAGAAACCAAAGAAGAATTAACCCTAAATAATTTAGCCAGATCTTTAGATATGGGAAAAAGTACTTTATACGAATACTTTTCTAGCAAAGATGAAATGATTAAAGAAGCGATTTTATCGATGTTAAATGACAATATCACTTATTTACTAAAAGATGATAACTTAGACGATAAAACCTTTAAAGAAGCATTTCATGATCATTTAAAAAAATCTTTCGAACTAGCTAAAAAGAATCAAATGCTCCAAAATGTGATGGACAATATCGAATATTATTCTATGAAAAAAGAATTAAAAGACGAAATCATGTTGATTGCTTATAACACTTATAAAAAATCAAAAGAATACTTTATAAAAATCATGGAAAAAGGCGTTGTTGAGGGATTATTCACCGAAAACAAAGATCCATTGCTTGCACTAAATTTAGAGTCACTTATTTTAGGAAGCATCTTCATGGTATCTAACCCATTTGTAACGATTGATGAAGAATCCTACATTGAATCGCTTTATCAAAACGTCATTGTTTTACTGAATCAACCTAAAGATTGACCAAAAAAACACCTTTAATTTTAAAGGTGTTTTTTTATAACTCAATCGCTTGATGATTATGATAATAGATAACATGATATTTATCTAGGCTTTGATAAATAACACTATGTTTAAAAAGTTCATTCATAGATAGTTTATGCTTAGTCATTAACGGGTCAAAAATAGTTTTTTTCATGCCTTTATCTTTAACTATGTCAAAATAGATTTGAGGTTTTACTTTAGCTCTTTTTAAGTAATTTAACCTTAAGTCATCTATAAAGCTCATTTCAAAGTGATGCGCCTTTATAAACATTTCTAACATCATATAAAGTTCATGGAGTTGATAACGATGAAAATCGAAACGATGTTTTTTTGTAAACATAGATAAATCATAAAAGAAATCAAAAGGATTATACTGACTTGCTAGCTTAAAAATAATGTCCCTAAAGAATCCCTTGTTATGATATAAATTAAGTGCTTCTTCAACGGTTTTAATTTTATTAATATCATCAGAACTTAAGTCATCATGCTTTGTAATTTCATAGGGTGCATTTTCATCAAAGTGATACCCATACAATGAAGCTTCCCTACGAATTTTTGTCCCGCGTAACATCTTTAAAAATCCAAGCTGTAGTTCTTTTGCGTTTAATAGATATACTGTATTAAAAGTGGTTTTAAATCGATTGAGATCTTCTTTTGGAAGCCCTGCGATTAAATCTAGATGTAAATCAATCATATCATGCGATTGAATGGTTTTGATAATATGAAATAATTTATCATTATTTTGAATACGGTCAACTAATAGATTTGTGGTTTCATTGGTTGATTGAATCCCAATTTCAAAACGGAATAAACCTTTTCTTCCGTTTTCATGGATATAATCTAAAATACGTTCATCTAAGATATCACCAGTGATTTCAAATTGGAACACAGTATTTTCTAAAGCATTATCTATAATAAACTTTAATACTTCTATCATATGTTTGCTTGCATTAAAGGTTCGATCTAAAAACTTAAATGTCTTAGCGCCATGATCTAGTAAATACTTTATATCTTTTTGAACGGTTAGTGGGTCAAAGAAGCGAACACCTTTTTCTAATGAGGATAAACAATAACTACATTTATAAGGACAACCTCTACTGCTTTCGATATATGCAATACGTTTTGGAATATGCATTAAGTCATCCTTAAAATAATAAGGACTTTTAAGACGTTTTAAATCTTTAATCATCCCAATGGGTTTATCAATTAGTTTTAAATCATCCCAATAACTTACTGAATAGTTACTCGTTGGTTTGTTTCCATTAAGTAAATTGCGAACAACCTCATCAAAAACTAGTTCTCCTTCACCTTTGATAATAACTTGAACGGGTAACTTTTTTAGAAAATACTTGGCATCATAGCTAACTTCAGGACCTCCTAAAATAATAGGGATATCCACTTTTGATTTTAAATTTAAAATCAGGTTTTGAATAAGATTGATATTCCATATATAACAAGAAAACCCAATTATTTTAGGATTTAAGTTTACTATGGTATCTGCCATCTTATCTAAATCATCATGAATGGTAAAGTCTATGATTTCACAATCGAAAATAGAATTAGCCTTTAATAATCTTATGGCATTATTTGTATGAATATACTTTGCGTTTACTGCAACCAATAAAACATCCACAACAGTCACCTCTAATGAATATATTCTATCATAAAGCACTAGATGTGGTACAATAAAATCGGTGGTGATAGCATGAGTTTATTTAAGTTGCATACAGATTATAAACCAATGGGTGATCAAGAAGCAGCAATTAAAGAAATCATTGAAACAATTCAGCGAGGCGATAAAGAAATGGTCTTACTAGGTGCAACAGGTACTGGGAAGACATTTACCATGAGTAATGTTATTGCAGGGCTTAATAAGCCTGTATTAATATTAGCTCACAATAAAACCCTTGCTGGGCAACTTTATTCAGAATTTAAAGAGTTCTTTCCTGAAAATAGAGTAGAGTATTTTATTTCTTATTATGATTATTACCAACCAGAAGCCTATGTACCAAGTAGAGATTTATATATTGAAAAAGATGCTCAAACCAATGATGAAATTGATGAGATGCGACATAGTGCAACCGCATCATTATTAGAACGAAAAGACGTTATTGTTGTAGCAAGTGTATCATGCATTTATGGTATTGGTGACCCTGAAGATTATAAAAACGCAACCATTACTTTAAGACAAGGCGATATCATTGAACGCGATGTCTTATTAAACAAGCTTGTTGATATGTTATTTACACGCAATGAAATAGATTTTGAAAGAGGGACATTTAGAGTTAAAGGTGATGTAGTAGAAATCTTGCCAACTTATCAAAAAGAACAAGCCATTCGCGTTGAATTTTTTGATAATGAAATTGAACGTATCCGTTCATTTGATATTGTCACTGGAGAAATTATCCAAGACTATTCAGTCTTAACTTTGTTTCCTGCAACTCAGTTCGTAACTAACAAAGAAAAGCTTGATAGAGCCATTTCCCGTATTGAAAAAGAATTAGAAGATCGCATCGAACATTTTAAGAATGAAGGATTAATTGTTGAAGCTGAACGCATTAAACAACGAACCAATTATGATATAGAAATGTTAAGAGAAATTGGGTCATGTAAAGGGGTAGAAAATTATTCAAGACATCTATCTTTAAGAGAAGCAGGTGAAACACCATCAACATTAATGGATTTCTTTGGTGATGATTATTTACTGATTGTTGATGAATCCCATGTCACTTTACCTCAAGTTAGAGGGATGTTTAATGGGGACCGTGCTAGAAAACAAACTTTAGTAGATTTTGGCTTTCGTTTACCAAGTGCCTTAGATAACCGTCCTTTAAATTTTGATGAGTTTAAAGAAAAAATTCATCAAGTCGTTTATGTTAGTGCAACTCCAGGAGACTATGAATTAGCCCAAACAAGTAATGTCATCGAACAAATCATTCGACCAACTGGCCTACTTGACCCTGAAGTCATCATCAAGCCTAAAGAAAATCAAATTGATGATATCGTCACAGAAATCTATAAGCGTAACAAGAAAAACCAACGTACGCTTATAACAACCTTAACGATTAAGATGAGTGAAGATTTAACAAGTTATTTAAAAGAACTTGGGATAAAAGTTGCTTATTTACATTCTGAAATAAAATCCTTAGAACGTATTGAAATAATTAGAGATTTAAGATTAGGGGTTTATGATGTATTAGTAGGTATCAATCTTTTAAGAGAAGGATTAGATTTACCTGAAGTGTCATATATTGCCATATTAGATGCTGATAAAGAAGGTTTCTTACGTTCTTCTAGAAGTTTGATTCAAACGATTGGCCGTGCAGCGAGAAATGTTGATGGCATGGTTGTTTTATATGCTGATCATATCACGCCATCAATGCAAGTTGCGATTGATGAAACCAATAGGAGACGAGCCATTCAACAAGCCCATAATGAACAATTTGGTATTACACCAAAAACAATTGTAAAAAGTGTTCGCGATTCGATTCGAATTAAGCTAGAAGTAGAAGATGAAACTGAAGCACGAAAACTATCAGAAATGAGTAAACAAGAAAAACTTGATCTTATTGATGATTTAACCAAAGATATGCGTAAAGCCGCAAGAGATTTAGACTTTGAAAAAGCTGCAGAATTAAGAGACGTCATTATGGAATTAAGAGCATCGATGTGATGCTCTTTTTTATTTATGACATCAGTGTCATAAATATATTGACTCATTATGACAAATGTGTCATAATTTACCTAAGAGGTGAGATTATGCCAAAAGATACCTTTCATAGATTAAAAGATGAAAAAAAAGCACATATTAAAAAAGGATTGCTTGAAGTTTATAACCACTTAGGCTACGACCAAGCAACCATCGCAGATATTATAAAAGCATGTGAAATACCAAGAGGAAGCTTTTATCAATATTTTGAAGGCAAATTAGATACGTTTATGTATCTGATAGATGAAGCTCAAAAAGATAAAATTATCTATTTAGAACCTCTGTTAAAAAAGATTGGGAAAGAGCCATTTTTAGAGATCTATACCGATATTTTTGCTTTAGGTATTAAGTTTGCAAAAGATAATCCTGAAGCCTTTAAATTAACTCAAATTCTTTATAAGTCACACGACAAAGCAATACAAGCGATTTGGCAGTCACTTGAAACCCAAGCGGTATCAATGTATAAAGAATTTTTAATCAAAGATTATAAGGCAGGTCATATTAAAAAAGAGATCAATATTGAACTTGTTGCAAAAATGCTATATAGATTAATCAGCGTAGAAGTTGTTGAAGAATTTTTAATTAGTCAAGATGAAGAAAAACTACTCGCTTTAGCAACCGATATGATAACGATATTAAAACATGGTATAAAGGAGAAAAAAGATGAAAACAGTCTTTGAAGTAAAGGATTTAAGATTTAAGTACAAAAAGAGTCAAGTTGAAGCAGTTAGCGGTATTAGTTTTAAAGTTCATGAAGGTGAAATATTTGGATTATTAGGACCAAGTGGCGCTGGAAAAAGCACCACTCAAAAAATTATGACAAAGCTTTTTAAACATTATCAAGGTGAGATTCTTTATTTAGGAAAAGATTTAAATAGTTATGATTATAGCTACTTTGAAGATATTGGTGTAGGGTTTGAACTACCCGTTCATTTTTCAAAACTCACAGGCTATGAAAACATGAAATTTTTTAGTGAACTCTATCAAAAACAAGCAAGCATCGATGAATTATTAAAAGCGGTAGGTTTATATGAGGATAAAGACCGTCCAGTAAGTGATTATTCTAAAGGCATGAAGATGCGATTGAACTTTGTAAGAGCGCTCTTAAATGAACCAAAAGTATTGTTTTTAGATGAAGTTACAAACGGTTTAGATCCTAAGAATGCCCGTATTATTAAAGATTTAATTAAAGCATTCAAACAAAAAGGAGGAACAGTTTTTTTAACAACACATTTAATGAATGATGTAGAAGAACTGTGTGATCAAGTCGCTTTTATAAGAAAAGGAAAGATTGTAGAAGTAGCGACACCTAGAGAATTAAAACTTAAATACGGAAAACGTGAACTACGCGTAGAATATTATAATAATGGGTCTACAAAAGAAGAAATTTTTCCGCTTAAGCGAATCGGTGAAAACGAACAATTTTTAACGATATTAAAAGAAAAACAAATCGAAACCATCCACAGTGGTGAAACGACCCTAGATGATATATTCATCAAAGTTACAGGTGATAAAGATGTTTCATAACTTTAAATACTTATTAAAAGGTGAGATGATTCGTTTAAGCAAATATAAGATTCTACAAGTTAGTTTTGCGGTAAGTTTACTATGGATTGCGATTATGTTTTTAATTGGTAAAGAAAATATTCAAGCATTTGTACCAATCTTTATTTTTACAGATACGGCGCTTATGACGGTTTTACTTGTTGGCGCAAGCTTATTTTATGAGCGACAAGAAAATACCTTAAAAACATTAATGATTACCCCATCAGCATACACGGCAATATTACTTAGTAAAATAGTTTCAAGTATTTATTTAGCCTTGCAAAGTACTGTGGTTATAGCGTTAGTTGCACTCATCGCATTTGATTTTAGTATAAAACTATTTTGGCTATTTATTTTTGTCACAATTATAGGCCTTGCCCATAGCGCAATAGGTTATGCATTCACGATGTTCTCAAAAGATTTCAATGGATTACTAGCTGCGATTGGTGGGTATATGATTGTTTTTGCGATTCCAAGTTTAATTAGTATATTAGGTATTTTCAGTAAAACGTTTGACAACTTTCTCATGATTTCACCGACGCATTCAGCACTAGTATTGATTAATTTTTCTATGGGTGTTGAGGTTGCTTTATGGAAAGTCATTGTAGGTTTTATTTATCTAGTTGTAATAAGTTTTATTCTTTATAAATATATTGTTGCCCCAAGGTATGCAGAAATGGCGGTGAGAGAATAATGAAAAAGTATTTAAAATTGTTACGCTTTGAGTTAAAAAGTATTACCCGCGATAAAATTACGACTGTTATGCTTGTTTATCCTGCGCTAATTGTATTTATCGGAGCTTATGTATTACCCCTTATTTTAGAACGTTTTGGTGATGATACCTTAGGGACAAAAATCGCCGCAATGGTGATGATTATTATTTTCGCGGCGTTAGGACCATTTATTAATGCTGCATTATTAGGGTTTAGTTTACTTGATAACCGAGATGATAATACACTCGATACTATTAGGGTAACCCCGATATCTTTAAGAGGTTACGTCACGTTTAAATCTGTTTATGCTTATCTTTTAAGTGTTAATGCTAGTTTTTGGATTATCTTTTTAACCGATAAACTAGGTCAAGATGCTTACACTTTTATGGGGAGTAATCTATTTCAAGATTTTACACTCTTACTAATCATTACCTATGCTTTAATTGCAGGATTATTCACACCACTATTTGGCATATTCTTAGCGGCTGTAGCTAAAAATAAAATTGAAGGGTTTGCTTATATGAAAAGTAGTGGAATCATCGTGATGTTACCAGCATTAGTCGTTATTAATACTATGCAAGATTACAAACAATACTTTTTAGGTATTACCCCAATATTTTGGCCTTTAAAGGGACTAATGACTGGTGGGAACTTACTTGAAAATGAAGCTAATTTACCACCATTTATCTATTTTCTTATTGGATTTATATACATGATTATTTTACTTATTCTTAGTTATAAGGTCTTTGAAAATAAAGTTCAACAAGCACATTAAAAAAATGGATAAAGATGACATTTATCCATCAAAAATAAAATCGATTTAAAACTTAAAAATAGATTGGATGCCCAATCTATTTTTTTATTTGATTTACTCTATAGCGCATATAAGGATAACTAATTAAGACTGCTGACCAGTTGATAAATACTATACCAATCCAAACACCATAAATGCCTAAATTAAAAATAGATCCAAGCAAGTAAAATAGTCCAATTGGTACAAGTTGTCTATAAACGCCTAAAATAAGCGTAAACCCTGGCTTCTTAATGCCTTGTAATGCTGCAACAAAAATATTAATAAACACATAACTCATAAAGGCAATGGTTTCAATTCGAAGATAAGTCGTTCCCGCTTGAATAACTGATGTATCATCATCAAAGATACCAATTAACCATGGCGCTAACGGAAATATAATAACCATACCAACACCCATAATGATAAGCCCATACTTAATGGAAGTTTTAATGGTTTCTATAATTCTATCTAACTCATTAGCTCCATAGTTTTGTCCAATAATACTAAGCGCTGCAATATTGAGTCCAATGGTAGGAATTAAAACTAGTTGTTCAATTCTGATTCCTACACCATAAGCTGCAAGATGTGTTGAATCTCCATAAAATAAGATAAAATAGTTGATTACAAAGATCCCAATAGCAATCGTTGCTGTATTTAGTATTGATGGAATAGCTTGTCTAAAAATATCTTGATAAAGTTTCCATTTAAGACTTAAACGCAAGAGTAATGTTTTCTCAAAATATGGATTAAAAAATAGTGTTAATGATAAATAAAGTGTCCCAATTGCTTGAACACTAATTGTAGCATAAGCAATCCCTTTAATCCCGTAAGCAGGAACAAATAAAAATCCATACATGAATAAAGGATTAAGGATAATGTTTAAGAAAAATCCTATAATCAAGAAATTCCTAAATGGTTTAGAATCACCTAAAGCATAAAGTGATCCATTAATCATGAAGTTAATATAAAAAAACACAAAACCTAACATAATCGTTTCAGTATAAACAATCCCTAAATCAAGCGATTCACCTTTTGCATCCGTTAAAGAAAATAAGAAAGAGATAATTTCATGATTAAACACAAAAAGGAATGCACTAACCACAATTCCAATCAAAAAGATATGACGAATAAGTGCATGATAAGTCTCTTTATCTTTTTTTCCTTTTGCGATGGCACTTAAGGCACTCATTGCACTTCCCATACCTTGAGAGATGGATAATACTAAAAAGTATATTGGAAATGATAACGCAAGTCCAGCAAGTGCTTCGGTTCCAAGTCTACCGGCATATAGACTATCAATAACATTAAACAAAGTATTGAATAAAAACCCGATTGCCGCAGGAAAGGCAATCATTTTTATATGATCTTTAATTAAACCACTGGTCAAATCAACATCTTTGGTCAATTTCTGCATAAGCACTCACCTCATGGCTAATTATAGCCAAAAACCTTAATTGTACAATTAAAATGCTTATCGTTAAAACCACTAAATTTAACAAAATTAAGTTGAAAATGAATAAAATTAATTAAAATATTAAAAAATTTAATCAAAAGGTTGACATTATTCAAAATATCATTTAAAATAAGGTCATAATTAAAAAAATCAATTAACAAATTAAAATAATTAATTAAGTGATTAACAAAATTAAATAGGAGGTACAAAATGTACACATTCACAAACCCGCTAATTCACGAAATCGTGTTTTTAGAAAATGAAAGCCTTAAAAAAGCCCCAAAAGAAAATTTGAGAAAATAATTGAACACTTTGGTAAATACAGTGTTTGAAAAGAAAGGAGAACCATATGCACAAATTATCAGTTTATCCAGTGAATACAAACATTAATGGATGCATGCCAATCATTGTCAAAACTTATCAAACACAGCCATCTAAAAATCCTTTAAAAAGAAAATAGGATTAGTGGCTGTAAAAAAATCTTGCAGCTAGAATTCTAAAACATTATATAAAGGAGCGATAAAATGGAAGCTATTTATCAAATCATGAATGATCATTATATCTATAAACAACACAACGAGATCAAAATCAAAGATGCGATTGAAAAAACAACAAAATCAACTTGTTATTGTAGATAAAAAAATAAAAAAATAAAGGAGAACGTTTATGAACATTAAATTAGAAAAATTAAACATCTTAGAACAACTCGATGAAGGAAAAATCACTTTAGAAAAAGCTCAAGAATTACTTAATGCATTGAAAGAAACTAAAGAAGTTAAAAAAGAAGTTGAACCAGTTAAAGAAACTAAAACAAATGGTAGAACACTAAAAATCAAAATATTAAGTTCTGATGGTGATGTAGTCAATGTTAGTGTACCTATTAATTTCGCAAGATTGTTATATCGCGGTGGAAAAGGATTCATTAAAAATTCAACCTTAGATGATATGAATGTTAATATGGAAGAAGTATTTGACATGATTGATCAAGGCGTGTTAGGAGAACTTGTTAACATCGAATCAGCAGATGGCGATAAAGTATTAATTGCTATTATTTAGAAGCCCAATTGAGGGCTTCTTTTTTTATGTTTATAAAGGATTAATTGGAATATGGTATAATAAGGTATACTTATTTTTTTGGAGGCATTATGAAATCAATTCGTGAACTTTATAAAATTGGACGCGGTCCATCAAGTTCGCATACCATGGGACCAGAAAAAGCGTGTTTGATTGTAAAGGACCGCTATAAAGCTAGTTATTATCGTGTGCATTTATATGGCTCTCTTAGTTTAACTGGGAAAGGGCATTTAACAGATAAAGTCATAAAAGAAACTTTAGGCAATGTTGATATTTTATTTAAAAGTGATTTCATTGAAGAACATCCAAATACGATGGATATATTTGCTTATGATGGAGAAACTTTGTTAGGAAAAGAACGCGTTTATAGCGTTGGTGGCGGGGTTATTCGCTTTGAAGGTGAAACCTATAAAGAAAGTGAACACATCTATCCTCACCAAAATTTTAAAGAAATAAAAACCTATTGCGAAGCTGAAAATATCAGACTGCATGAATATGTAGAACGCTTTGAAGGACCAGATATTTATGATTTCTTAAAAGAGATTTGGTCAGCAATGAAACATTCTATAGAAAACGGGCTATCTCAAGTAGGGACCCTTCCAGGTGAACTAGGCGTTCAAAGAAAAGCACGTCAGCTATTTATTAGAGAAATGAAAAACGAACCATCTGAGATTTATGAAAACCGTATGGTAAGTGCTTATGCGTTTGCGGTTAACGAAACCAATGCAAGTGGGGGGCTAGTAGTCACTGCCCCAACGTGCGGGGCAAGTGGTACAGTGCCTGCAGTACTTAACTATATGCAAATCAGACATAAGTTTAAAGAAAAACAAGTATTAAAAGCCTTAGCAACTGCCGGTGTTATTGGGAATGTTATTAAACACAATGCAACCATAAGCGGCGCAGAAGCAGGATGTCAAGCAGAAGTTGGGAGTGCTTGCAGCATGGCTGCAGCCGCTCATGCAGAACTTTTCAAATTAACCCTAGATCAAATAGAATATGCCGCAGAAATTGCTCTTGAACATCATTTAGGCTTAACTTGTGACCCTGTGCTAGGCTATGTTCAAATTCCTTGTATCGAACGAAATGCCGTTAGTGCATTACGAGCTATAGATGCTTGCGGACTTGCGTATTTCTTAAGTGACTCAAGAAAAATTGATTTTGATACAGTGGTTGAAACCATGTTTGAAACAGGGAAAGATATGCCTCCTAATTATAGAGAAACTAGCTGTGGAGGCCTTGCAATAAAATACAAACACAAATAAAAACGAGAAGGTGAACAAATGGTAGAAAAAAATGCCTATTATGAAGTGGAATTTACAGATTTAACACATGATGCTATGGGCGTTTGTAAAGTCGATGGTTACCCAATTTTTGTTAAAGATGCTTTAAAAGGTGAAAAAGCCCTTATAAAAATAATAAAAACCAACAAAAATTTTGGATTTGGTCGTTTAATTGAAATTAAACAAGAATCACCTTTTCGTAAATTACCAATATGTGAGCATTATCAAGAGTGTGGTGGTTGCAACATCATGCATATGAACTATCAAACGCAACTTGATTTTAAGAAATATAGAACACAAGAAACTTTAAAAAAACTCGGTAAAATTGATGCCCAAGTTCATCATACAGTTGGCATGAATAATCCTTTTTATTACCGAAACAAAGCGATTATTCCTTTTGGTATGCAAAATGGTAAAATTGTCGCAGGATTATATAAACCCCGTTCACATGATATCGTCAATATACGCCGATGCCATGTATTTCCAAAACTAGTATCAGATATGATTAGATTTTTTAGATCACTATTTACAGAGTTTGACGTTGACATCTATGACGAACAAACGCATGAAGGATTTTTAAGAGCCTTAATGTTTAGATACAGTCGTGCTTATGATCAATATAGCATTACCTTTATCACAACGAGTTCTAAGTTTTTACAAAAAGATATTATTTTAGAGAAAGTCTTAAAAAAATATCCAAACGTCGTTAGCATCATTCAAAATATTAATGATGAACAAACGAACGTACTACTTGGTGATAAAAGTAAGGTATTATTTGGTAAAGATGTTTTAGAAGATGAATTACTAGGTATTAAGTATGAAATCTCTCACCGTTCATTTTATCAAGTTAATCCTGAACAAACAGAAGTCCTTTATAAAAAAGCGATGGATTACGCTGAATTAAAGCCGACTGACACCGTAATTGATGCTTATTGTGGGATAGGGACAATCGGTTTAACTGCAGCAAAACACGTGAAGGAAGTTATCGGATTTGACGTTGTTAAAGATGCGATTAAAAATGCTCAACAAAACGCTAAAAACAACCATATTAAAAACGCTAAATTCATCATTGGTAAAGCTGAAGACATCATGCCTACAATCAAAAATACAGCAATCGATGTATTGTTTATCGATCCCCCTAGAAAAGGGTGTGACAAAAAGTTTTTAGAAGCGATTATTCTTTCAAAAGTTAAACGTATTGTTTATATTTCATGTAACATTTCTACCCTAGCTAGAGACTTAAACTTCCTTCAAGCTAATGGCTATAAGGTTAAAGAAGTTACCCCATTTGATATGTTCCCACAAACATCACATATTGAAAGTATTACTTTATTAGATAAAATCTAAACTATTTTTATAACATCTTAAATTATTTATATATTTAAGGTGTTTTTAATTGGTTTGATATTTATATTTACGCTAATTTAAGCTATAATCAATTGAATAGACAAAATAGTTAAAGGAGTACACATGACAAACTTATTCGGTATTAGAAAAGAAAAAGGATTTGATTATGAAATTAATGGGGATCACTTTAAGGTTAAACAAATCCCAAATGAATTAGAAAAAAAGATGAATGAAACAAGCAATTGGATGGCTTCAGTAAAACAACAAGCTAAATTACCAACAGGATTAAATTTCCTTAAAACATTTAGTTTTGTTATATTTTTAGTAATTTTATTTAGTCTTTACAGAAGTGAATCATCTTTAGAAGTTATTTTTAAGGAGATACCAATTGTTTTTTATATAGCTTTTGCGTTTTTATTATTAAGTATTAGTTTGTGGTTTTATGAAAGACAAAAAAGAAAAAAGGTCCTAAATAAAGAAAACATGGATTTAATGAAAGCGAAAATTGACACTGTATTAAATGAGGCTAAAGCCTATTTAGATATTCCAGAAGATGCTATAGAGATTGATGTTTTTACCTATACTTATAAACTTAACGAGCGTTCAGATGAAATCAATAATACAAACAAGATGTTTACTTATATGAATCAGCCCTTAAAGTTTTATATCAAGAATGATATGTTATATTTCGGTGATCATTTTAATTTATACGCAATCCCAACAACCTCATTTCAATCCATTACTAAGATAGATGAAAAAGTGAGTGTTTATGGATGGCATAAAGAAAATTCTTTTAAACAAGAGCCTTATAAAGCCTTTAATATTAAGTCTAACCAGTTTGGCGTATTAACAATGAGACCTTATTATCAAGTTAAGATTCTTGATGAGGGGAAAGCATACAACTTTTTCATTCCTCCTTATGAAGTTCACGCTCTAAGCCAATTATTAAAAATCGATATTCATTAATTTAAGAAGGTGAGTTTATGGCAACCATCAATATTCATGGTAATCGTATATATTATGAAATAAAAGGAAACCTTAATAGTCTTAAAACCCTTGTGTTTTTAAATGGTGTCATGGCTAGTACTTCAAGCTGGTTCCCACTTATTGATAACCTTGACTTAAAAGATTTAAAGATTTTACTATTTGATTTTAAAGGGCAATTAAAATCAGACAAACCTACTGGGCCTTACTCATTTAAAGAACATGCAGAAGAGCTTAATTTATTACTAGAACAGTTAAATATCTTTAAAGCGCACTTTATTGGCACAAGTTATGGGGCAGAAGTAGGCATGCAATTTTCAATCATGTTTAAAGATAAAGTAGAATCACTTGTATTAATTAACGCAGCTAGTGAACTAGATGCGTCTTTAAGTAGACAAGTTATGGTGTGGAAAAGACTTGCGCAAAGTTATGAT
Organism: Candidatus Izemoplasmataceae bacterium; assembly: GCA_046541015.1. GTDB lineage: Bacteria > Bacillota_I > Bacilli_A > Izemoplasmatales > Izemoplasmataceae > Liberiplasma. Next base: position 5,660 of record JBKHEA010000001.1, on the reverse strand, counting down.
GGTTATCACTTTTTTAAAGTGATGGCACCGATGATTTATCATGAAGCATACATTAAAACGCATGAAGCCGATCTTGAAAAAAGAGCTCAAGTTATGAAACAATTAGACCCTAGTTATTTTGACGGCCAAATCGCTTTATATGATACTTTCTTAGACGACTTAAATCTTACAGAATCTCTTGAGTTCATCCAAACAAATGTATTAGTTATAGGTTCTGAATTTGATTATTTAAAACCCCTTAAATTTTCCCAGCTGATTCATCAAAAAATCAAGCATTCAGAATACGTTATTATCCCTAATTGTGGCCATGTAGCTATATTTGAAAAACCTAATGAGTTAGCGACAGTAATCATGGGATTTATTCATAAAAATCTTAAGAATTAATTAAAACTATGCATATTCCAAAACGCTTTCATTAAGTAAGTGTATAATGAAATTATAATATTAAGGGAGGTTTTAATTTGAAAGAAATTACACATCAAAGTTTGCGTAAGTTTAACTTAATTATGGGAGGTTTTCATTTAATCCAAGGAATTTTAATGTTATTTTTAATTCCAGCAGTTATTGAAAACATCGCGCAGTTTCAACCAACGATTATTCAATATTTTTTAGATTTTGATGAATCAACACAAAGTTTGTTTTCTAATCAGCGTGATTTATTTGATTTACCATTTTCCGTATTTGTTTCATTATTTTTACTGATAAGTGCTATGGCACATGCGATTATTTCTTTACCTAAAAAAACCAATGATATTTACAACCGTGACTTAGAAAATGGTGTTAACCGTTTTAGATGGTTTGAATATGCATTAAGTTCATCAATCATGATTGTTTTAATCGCTACATTGTTTGGTGTCTATGATATTGCTACACTCATTTTAATTTTCATTGTCAATGCTAGTATGAACCTTTTTGGATTGGATATGGAATTACTCAATGCTGGAAAAGACAAAGAAAAAGTAAATTGGGGACCATTTATTTGGGGTAGCATTGCTGGGTTAGCGCCTTGGATAGCCATTTTCATTTACATGGGTGGCATTAATGATTTAAGTTTAGTCCCATGGTTTGTTTGGGCAATTATTGGAACCTATTTTGTTGCATTTAATACATTCCCTGTTAATATGATTTTGCAGTATAAAAAAGTAGGGAAATGGAAAGATTATATCTATGGTGAAAAAGTCTACATTGTTTTAAGCTTAGTGGCTAAATCAATTTTAGCTTGGTTAGTTTTATTTGGTGCAATGCAACCATAAAATGCTTGTAATATAAAAAAATATCAGTATAATAAGCAGTGATGGCGATGGTGTTCGCCGATAACTGCAAATAGCTAATGACACCTACTCGACCTTTTTTGGTTGAGTAGGTTTTTTTTAAGGAGTGATTGATTTGGGATTTAGTCTATTTTTAATCATTAGTGTTGGATTACTATTTTACTTTTTGGCTACACGATTTAAACTTCCTGGATTAATAGGATTTTTAGCCACAGGCGTTATCCTTGGCCCTTATGGATTAAACTTATTAGATGAAACGCTTTTAATGATTTCTGGTGATTTAAGAGATATTGCACTTGTGGTCATTTTACTTAGGGCAGGGCTTGGTTTAAATCTATCGGTGATTAAAAGGATTGGGCATCGTGCGATTTTACTTAGTATTATTCCAGTTTTACTCGAAGGATTCACGCTGGTTATACTAACTTACTTGTTGCTGGATTTTTCTTTAGTAGAGGCTGGATTGTTAGGATTTATTATTGCCGCAGTTTCCCCTGCAGTCATTGTCCCTAGTATGTTAAGACTACAAAAAGAAGGATTAGGTAAATCACGTTTTGTGCCCTCACTCATTTTAGCTAGCGCTAGTATGGATGATATTGTTGCCATTACAATCTTTTCTGCATTTGTTAGTGTTTATACCAATCAACAACTTATTCTTAGTGAGTTTGTCATAAATGTCCCATTCTCAATTGTTTTAGGGATTATTGTTGGGGTAATGAGTGGTCTTTTACTGATGAAACTTTTCACAAAGTTTCACATAAGAGATACAAAGAAAATTTTACTCTTAATCGCTTTTGGTTTGTTCATTATTCAAGGGTCTAATTGGTTAAAAGACACTGTTTCTTTTTCTGGTTTACTTGCAATTATGGTCATTGGGATAGTTATGGTTGAAAAAAAGGCAGTCCTTGCAAGTCGTTTAGCGATAAAATTTGATAAGATTTGGGTGTTATTTGAACTTATTTTATTTGTCTTAGTTGGTGCGCTTGTCAATATTCAAATTGCTTTTGATTCTGGACTAATTGGATTAATCATTATAAGTTTAGGTTTGATGGCTAGATTATTAGGGGTATATATTTCGCTTATCAAAAGTGTTTATCTATTAAAAGAGAAATATTTTATTATGATGAGTTTCATCCCTAAAGCTACCGTTCAAGCTGCTTTGGGAAGCGTGCCATTAATGTTAGGGGTACCTAATGGGGATTATATTTTAGCATTAAGTGTTTTATCAATTATTTTTACAGCACCGCTTGGTGCGTTATTAATTCAGTATTTTCAAAAGAAGCTTTTAAGTGTTTCCTCATGACAATCATATTGTTTGTTTTAGGTTAGTATGGTACACTTTAATTAATGATAGAGGTGATTATCATGAGAAAAAAACGTCTTTTTTTCTTATCTGTTTTATTTAAAATATTTATTAAGACCTTATTGGTTATCGTGATTATTTTAATCCTTTTTTTAGGATTTTTAACAATTATTGAGTATAGACCAGATGATATTGAGTCTTTAACGGTTGATACAACCGTTAATAAACAAGCAAGTCTTGATCAATCGCTTAGTTTTATGACATTTAATATTGGTTATGGTGGGTTAGGTAAACATGAGGATTTTGTATTAGATGGTGGCGTGAACGGAAGACCTTCAAGCGAAGAAAATGTACTAGCTTATCTTGATGGCATCATGGAGATTATGGCAGATAATCATGCAGATTTTTATTTGCTTCAAGAAGTTGATTTGGATTCAACAAGAAGTTTTAATCTAAATCAAATGACTATGATTCACGAATCACTTGGTAGTCAATATGATGCTTTGTTTGCTTATAACTACAAAGCCTTTTTTGTCCCTTTTCCTTTCTCATTAACTGATCACCTAGGTAAAGTTGAAAGTGGCTTACTCACTTTAAGCAATCATACAATGAAAGAAGGAACGCGTTATCAATTTCCTGGTGCATTTGATTGGCCACTTAGAATTGTTAATTTGAAGCGTTCTATGATGGCAGTTGAAATTGAAATTGAGGATAGTGAATCGTCTTTAATTGTCGTTAATTTGCATTTATCTGCTTATGATGGTGATGGGTCTTTAAGAGAAGAAGAAATGACATTCTTAAAAGCGTATATGGAAAGTGAATATGAAAAAGGAAATTATGTTGTAGTAGGTGGCGATTTTAATCAAACATTCCCAAGTGTCGTTGATGTTTATCCTGTTATCCAAGATTACTATGTTGCTTTTCCAATAGAAGAAGAATGGTTATTAAGTTCGTTTAGTTTTGTGATTGATGAAACTTTACCAACCTGTCGCTTACTCAATCAACCTTATAATCCTTTAGATATAGAGAAAACACAGTATTATATTATCGATGGATTTATTGTTAGTGATAACATTTTCGTTGAACATATCGCAACCATTGACCATGATTTTGAGTATAGTGATCATAACCCTGTTATGATGACAATTAGGCTAAAACCATGAAAACTAAGAAACCTTTTGCCTTAAGACAAATATACCGAATTAACGAAGAAACCAATGCTTACATGATAGAAATATCTTTAGATGACTATGATGAATTATTTAATGGTTGGGATGCTTCAATTATTAAACGCAAAGAATTAGAACCAGAACTTTTAGATTATATGATTAGTGCTTCTTATGAAATTAGTTTAGATTTTCCCATAGAATTATGGTTTTACTTAGAAGTAGACAAAGAAAACACTGAAAGAGAAATCATAAGCGTTCAAAGTATTGTAAATAATTTTAAGACAAGGTTACATTTTAATGAAATGAAATTAAGAAGTAATTACCGAAAAATACTAACCTATATTTTAATGAGTATTGGATTTTTACTCTTTGCTTATTTAATGCCACAAAACTTTGATTATATTCTTTTTATCAACATCATTGTTGAAGGTTTATTCATTGGAGGATGGGTATTACTTTGGGAAGCTTTTTCACTGTTTTTCTTTGATAGCCATGATTTAAGAATTAAAAAGAAACATTTAACTAAACTAAAAGATTCAAAAATATATTTTGATTATAAAAAACTGTAGAAAGAATTTGAGGTGTGTTATGGAAACAAATTTAGAAAAAAATCAAGAAGTCTTAATTACGATTAAGAAAATTGGAATTAACGGAGAAGGCATTGGCTATTATAAACGTCAAGCTGTCTTTGTCGATGGAGCAATCCCACCAGAAGAAGTTGTTGTTAAAATATCTAGTTTGCATAAAGGTTATGCAATAGGGGATATTGTCCGCATTAAGAAAAAAGCTTTTTATCGTACGAGACCATTTTGTAAACATTATGATGTATGCGGAGGGTGTCAACTTCAGCATGTTCAGTATGAAGAACAACTAAGACTAAAAGAAGACTTACTTAAACAAGCATTTATGCGTTATACGTCAGTTGATTTAGACAAGGTTAAATTTTACCCATTTAGTCCATTTGTTAAATCTAGAAATTACCGTTTTAAAGCTCAAATGCCTGTTAGAAATACAAGTGATGGCTTAGTGACTGGGTTATATAAAAAAGGGTCTAATGATTTAGTTGATGTTTTATCATGTCCTGTTCAAGACCCACGTATTAACGAAGTCAATCAAAGAACACTTGAATTGTGTGATGAGTATGAAATCTTTGCGTTTGATCCAAAAGAAATGCGAGGATTACTGCGTTATATTGTAACTAGAGTGAGTAGTTTAAATGGTGATATTCAAGTGACCCTTGTTGTTACGATATATAATCATGCGTTAAAAGATGTAGCTAAAAAACTAATAGAACATCCCTTAGTAAAAAGTGTTGCCATATCAAAAAATCATGACGCAAAAAATCATGAAATATTTGGAGATACGTTTGAAATTTTAGCCGGTGAAGAAACCATTACAGAAGGGATTGGAGATATTCGTTTTGCGCTTAATCCAAAAGCATTCTTCCAGCTTAATCCAGAAGAAGCAACTAAAATGTATAACTATGTTAAAACGCTCTTTAACCCTAAACACGATAAAACATTATTAGATTTATATACAGGTAGTGGTGCGATGGCTTTATATTATGCAAAACTATTTGATAAGGTTTATGGGATTGATTCTAACCCAGCATCTATTGAAAGTGCTAATCAAAACAAAAAACTCAATAAGATATCTAATGTTGAATTCTTAAAAGGCGATGCTTATGAAACTGTCCAACATTTATACAAACAAGGAAAATCATTTGATGTTGTAGTATTTGATCCACCTCGTGTTGGACTCGATGATAAAATGCTTGATTTATTAATTAGAAAACCCATTAAGAAATTAATCTATGTGTCTTGTAATCCAAGTACACTTGCTAAAAACATAAAACAATTAAGCCGAAAATATAAAGTCGAATCAATCATGCCATTTGATATGTTTCCACAAACTGCGCAC